>URFP01000001.1:0-121176 GCA_900547235.1 uncultured Collinsella sp.
AATGTGGCCTCCGTCGTGAGCAGGACTGTAGAGCAGGAAACTTTACCCGCGGCCCCCGCCGGGAACAGCAAAAGGGCGACCCCTGCCCGGAGTCGCCCTTGTTGAGCTGCTTATGTGCGGCTGTTACTCGGCGTCGTGGTGACGGCGGGGCTTGCGGCCTCCGTTGTCACCGGGACGGCGCGGACGGTCGCTGCGCTCGGAGCGCTCGCGACGCGGACGCTCACGGCGCTGGAAGTGCTCGCCGTCGCCCTCGGAGGAACCCTCGGCGCGAGCCGGGGCCTCGGGCTTGTCAAGACGATCGAGCGAGATCTTGCCGCGATCGTCGACCTCGATGACGACGACCTTGACCTCGTCGCCCACGTTGAGGACATCCTCGACCTTCTCCACGCGGCCCTTGGCGACGCGGGAGATGTGCAGCAGGCCGTCCTTACCGGGCAGCAGGTTGACGAAGGCGCCGAAGGGCTGGATGGAGACCACGCGACCGGTGTACTCCTCGCCAGGCTCGGGAACCTTGATGATGAGCTTGATACGCTCGACGGCTTGGTCGACGGACTCGCCGGTGCCGCCGACAAAGACGGTGCCGTCCTCCTGGATGTCGACCGAGGCGCCGGTCTCGTCCTGGATACCGCGGATGACCTTACCGCCGGAACCGATGACGTCGCGGATCTTGTCGGTCGGAACCTGGATGGAAACGATGCGCGGGGCAGTGCTGCGCGTGGTGTGGCGCGGCTCGGGGATCACATCGAGCATCTTCTGCAGGATGTACGCACGACCCTCCTTGGCCTGCTGCAGAGCGCGGGCCAGGATGTCGAAGGTGAGGCCAGTGGCCTTGTTGTCCATCTGCAGGGCGGTGATGCCCTCGGTGGTGCCGGTGACCTTAAAGTCCATGTCGCCCAGGAAGTCCTCGAGACCCTGGATGTCGGACAGGACCACGGTCTTGCCCTCCTCCTGGATCAGGCCCATGGCGATACCGGAGACCGGGCGCTTAATGGGCACGCCGCCGTCCATAAGGGCGAGCGTGGAACCGCAGGTCGAAGCCATCGAAGAGGAGCCGTTGGACTCCATGACCTCGGAGACGACGCGGATGGCGTAGGGAAACTCGTTCTCGTCGGGGAGCACCGGAAGCAGAGCGCGCTCGGCCAGGTTGCCGTGGCCGATCTCGCGGCGCTTGGGGCTGCCCATGCGGCCAGTCTCGCCGGTACAGAACGGCGGGAAGTTGTAGTGGTGCATATAGCGCTTGCCCTCGGTGGGCTCGATGGTATCCAGACGCTGGCCCTCGTTGAGCATACCGAGCGACAGGACGGAGAGCACCTGGGTCTGACCACGCTGGAACAGGCCGGAGCCGTGAACGAGCGGCAGGTAGTTGTCCTTCACCATGATGGGACGGATCTCGTCGGCGGCACGGCCGTCGACGCGCTCGCCGGTCTCGACGACCATGGTGCGCATGGCCTTCTTCTCGAGCTTCTTGAGCGCCACGGGGATCTCGCGCTCCCAGGCGGCCTGCTCCTCGTCGGTGAACTCGGCGCGGATGGACTCCTTCAGAGCCTCGACCTTACCGATGCGGGAAAGCTTGTCGGCGTCGCGCAGGGCAGCGGCCATCTCGTCGTAGTGGGCGAAGATGCGCTCCTGGACCTCCTCGACGGGCTGGTCGAGCGGGTACTCCTTCTTGACGATAGCGCCGTTGACCTGCTCCCACTCGGCAACGAACTCGTCTTGGGCCTGGCAGAAGGCAGCGAGGGCCTCCTGACCAAACTTCATAGCGGCGAGCATGTCGTCCTCGGAGATCTCCTCGGCGCCGGCCTCGACCATCGAGATGAAGTCGGCAGAGCCACCCAACTCCAGGTCCAGGTCGGAGTTCTCGCGCTCCTCATAGGTGGGGTTGACGATAAACTCACCGGTCTCCACGTTACGGCCAATGCGCACGCAGGCAAGCGGGCCCTCGAAGGGCACGCCGCCGAGCGTCATGGCCAGCGAAGCGCCCATGACGTTGATGACGTCGAAGGGGTTGACCTGGTCGGCGACGAGCGAGGTGGCGACGATGTGTACCTCGTTGCGGAAGCCGTCCGGGAAGCTCGGGCGGATCGGGCGGTCGATCATACGAGCCGTGAGCGTGGCCTTCTCGCTGGGACGGCCCTCGCGCTTGAGGTAGCCACCCGGGATGCGGCCGGCAGCGTACATCTTCTCGTTGAAGTCGACGGTCAGCGGGAAGAAGTCGTAATTCTTACGCTCCTTGGAGACGACCACGGTGTCGAGCATCGTGGTGTCACCCTGCTTGACCAGACAAGCGCCGGTGGCCTGCTTGGCAAGCTCGCCGGACTCAAAGGTGTAGGTCTTGCCGTACAGCTCAAAGGTCTTGGATACGAGTGTCATTGTTCTCCTTTACCCCACAGGCCCCTTGCCTGCGGGCTTCTCATGTGACGCGGGCCCCCTGCCCCCGTCACGCTTCAGAGCGTGATTGTTCACGCCCTTACACAAAAAGAGCGCCCCGCTGCGCAGGACGCTCTTAGCATGTACAAATCCTTACTGGATGTTGTCGCGGATGCCCAGAGCCTTGATGAGCTCACGGTACTCGACGATGTCGTTCTTCTTGATGTAGGAGAGAAGACGACGACGACGGCCAACGAGCATGAGCAGGCCACGACGGGTGTGGAAGTCCTTCTGGTGGGACTTCATGTGCTCGGTCAGCTCCTTGATGCGCTCGGACAGGATGGCGACCTGAACCTTGGGGTTACCGGTATCGACCGGGGAGTTACCGAACTGGGCGGTCAGCTCCGCCTTGCGCTCTTTGGAAACAGTCATTGTTTCACCTTTCGTTTCGCGTCGCCCGTGGGCGACTCTATTCGCCTCGAACTGGGAAGCCGCCGGTGGAGCGAACATCCAAGGTCGAGGTACCAACAGGTCGGTATGTTACCACAAGCGGCGCGCGCCTGCGTATCATCACCGACCCAACATGAATTCCATCGCACGGAGCCGCTGATCGGTGTGCGTGGCGGCCCAAACATGCGAAAGCCCCAGCAAAAAAGCAGCCGTATGCGGATCGATTCGCTCGGCCATGAGCTCATCGAACGTCATGGACATCAGAGCGCGCAGCCATGCGACCTCGCCGGTCGACACCAGCTCGGCACCCGGAATGCTCGACGCGCATGACCCGCACAGAAGCCCGCCGGCTTGGGCCGAGAAATACGAGAGCATGGGATCGCCGCACGAGACGCATGCCGAGAAATCGGGTCGGTAGCCAACGTGCGACAGCAGCTTAAAGACATATGCCGCCACAAGTAGATCCATATGTGCCGCGTCGAGCCCGCTGCCCACCAGGGCAAGCGCTCGCTGCGTGATGGCAAAGGTGAACGGGTCCTCGGCGTCCTCGAATGAGCACACGCGCGCGACCTCGGCAATCGCGCTTGCGGCGCAGGTCGTCTCGTAATCGGGCGCGGCGCCAACCGGCGCTTCCAAAAGCTCGGCCTGAGAAACAACGTCGAGCGAGCGTCCATGCGCGAGCAACATATCGACGGTACAGAACAGCTCGCAGCGCGCAGCCAGGCGTCCACCGGGTTTGCGCGCGCCCTTTGCCACGGCACGAACCTGCCGACCCCGCTCGTCAAGCATCGTCAGGATCAGGTCCGTCTCTTTGAGCTTGGTCTTATCGAGGACGAGCACCTTCGTGCGATATGTACGAGAACCTGCCATTCGCGCCGCGTGTCCCTAATCCTCGGCGTTATAGCCAAAGCGGCGAATCTGGGCCTCGTCGTCACGCCAGCCGGCCTTGACCTTCACGTCCAGCTCCAAAAAGACCTGGGTGCCAAAGATGCGCTCAAGGTCGCGACGGGCGTCGATGCCGATATGTTTGATCATCTCGCCGCCCTTGCCGATGATGATGCCCTTTTGGCCCTCGCGCTCGACGTAAATGGTGGCGTGCACGCGCAGCACCTTCTTGGTCTGCTCAAGCGCATCGCAAATCACGCCCACGGAGTGCGGGATCTCATCGCGGGTGCGGCGCAAAACCTTCTCGCGCACAAACTCGGCAACGAGCGTCTCATCGGAAGCGTCGGTACCCATGTCCTCGGGGAACCAACGCGGACCCTCGGGCAAAAAGTGCGCAACGGTCTCGATGAAGGCATCGACGTTAAAGTTCTTGACCGACGACGTCACGATCTCGTCGTCAT
Organism: uncultured Collinsella sp.; assembly: GCA_900547235.1. GTDB lineage: Bacteria > Actinomycetota > Coriobacteriia > Coriobacteriales > Coriobacteriaceae > Collinsella. The sequence goes on from URFP01000001.1 coordinate 4,164, forward strand.
ATTCCATAAGCTCGTGGGCGGCCTTAAGCTGCTCCATGACCTGTGCGGGGTCGGCTTCATCGGCCTTGGTGAGCACCAGGACCTTCTTGGAACGGGCATTCTTGACACGCTCGGCAACCCAGGCGTCTCCCCTGCCAATCGGTTTAGTGGCATCAATCAAAAACGCGACAACATCGACATCGTTCAGCTCGAACAACGCACTCTTGTTGAGCTCGGATCCCAGACCGTCCTTGGGCTTATGAATACCCGGGGTATCGACAAAGACCAGCTGGTAGCCGGGACGGTTGACGACGGCGCGCATGCGACGGCGGGTCGTCTGTGCCACCGGCGAGGTGATGGCGACCTTTTTGCCATAGCAGGCATTAAGCAGCGTGGACTTGCCGGCGTTGGGGCGTCCGACCAGGGCCACAAAGCCGCTGCGGAAACCGGGCTCCACGTCACCAAAGCCCGCGAGGCTGTCGCCCTCGTCGCACAGGGCGTCGAGCTCCTCATCGCTCATGCCCTCAAACGGGTCGAACTCCTCGGCCTCGTCAAACGAATCGGCACCTTCAGCCTCGTCCAGGGACTCGTCGTCCAAAATCTCATCGGTAGGCTGCATATTGTCGGACATGGGAATCCCTTTCTAAATAAAGCCGAGCGCGTGGGCAAATACCAGCACGCCCACAATCGCGGCGGTGATGGAAAGAACGTATACAGAGGCGGCGGCGATGTCCTTCGCACGCTTGGCCAGCGGATGGAGCTCCTGGGTCGCTAGGTCGACGATGGCCTCCATAGCGGTGTTGCACAGCTCGCCGTGAATCACCAGGCCACAGCAGATGATAATCGTAGCCCACTCGGCAATGTCGAGCCCCACAATGCAGCCGGCAATGACAGTGCACACGCCCGCCACGAGCATGACCTTAATGTTGCGCTCGGTCTTGACGGCGGTGACGAAGCCCTCCATGGCGTAGGAAAAGGACTTTAAGAAGGACGGATGGTCCTTGTTCGATCCGGGAATCATAGACGGCTCCTAGTCGTGGGCGTGGTTGGTGATGGGGCCGACGTGGACTAGCTTGGGGTCCTCGCCGCGCTCGAGCGCCAGATCGCGCAGGATGGCGTCCTCGCGGGCCTCCATGACCTCGGCCTCGTCGTCCTCGATATGGTCATACCCCAGCAGGTGCAGCATGCCGTGTACGAGCATCAGGCGGCACTCGTCGGCAGGGCTATTGCCAAAGCCGGGGGCCTGACGGGCAATGACCTGCGGGGCCAAGATGATATCGCCGAGCTCGAGCGTCTCGTCGGCGGGAATATCCTCGTCAAAGGCCGAGTCGCATTCAAACGAGAGCACATCGGTGGTGCGGTCGATGCCACGCCACTCGTGGTTGAGCTCGTGCATCTCGTCCTCGTCGACATACGAAAGGGAAATCTCGACTTCACGTTCAACGTCCTCGGCGGCAAGCACAACCTCGCAAATGTGCTCCACCTCCTGCGCGTCGAGCAGCGTATCGAGCTCGGCATCGTTGCTGATCAATACACTCAACGGGACTCCTTTCGGTCGCGCGAGCGCTGCTCACGCACGTCATCATAAGCATCGTATGCCTCGACGATACGACCCACCAGGGCATGGCGCACCACATCGGCGCGCTCCAGGTGTGCAAACGCCACATCGTCGACACGGCCCAAAATCTTCTCGACATCCGCCAAGCCACCACGACGACCCACCAGGTCGCGCTGGCTGAGGTCGCCGGTAATCACGAACTTGGAGTTGAATCCAAGTCGTGTCAGGAACATCTTCATCTGCTCGGGCGTGGTATTTTGCGCTTCGTCGAGCACCACGAAGGCATCGCTCAGCGTACGACCGCGCATATAGGCAAGCGGGGCGATCTCGATCACGCCGCGCTCCATAAGCTCATCGGTGCGCTCGCGATCCATCATGTCAAAAAGGGCGTCGTAGAGCGGACGCATGTACGGATCGATCTTTTCCTCGAGGGTGCCGGGCAAAAAGCCCAGGTTCTCCCCTGCTTCGACAACCGGACGCGTCAAGATCAAACGGCCCACCTCGTGGCGCTTGAGCGCGGCAACGGCGAGCGCCATGGCCAGATAAGTCTTACCGGTACCGGCTGGACCCAGGCCAAACGTGATGGTATGCGAGCGGATGGCATCCACATAGCGCTTTTGCCCGAGCGTCTTGGGGCGAATGACGCGGCCGCGATACGAAAGCAGCACGTCATCGCGAAGCGACGTAGCCTCGTGCTCACCGTCGCGCAAGACGGCCAGGCAACGAGAGACATCGTCGGCAGACAGGGTACGACCGGCCGCCGCCTCGCGAAAAGCATGTTCGAAAAAGCGAGCCACGAGCTCGACCTCGTCCGGGTCACCGCTCACGGCGATGCTATCGCCACGGGCGACCACGTGAGCGCGAACCAAACTCTCGAGCGCACGAAGGACGCCGTCGCCGGCGCCCAAAACGCGCGAGGGATCAATTCCCTCGGGAACGGTAAGTCTAATCTTCGAGGCTTCCATGGACCTCCCTGCGCGCATGGACCAAGCCGGAATCATCGACTCCGATGATAGCAACATCGAGCAGGCACGGGGCTGTAAGTCCACAGGTATCGTCAAGACGGGCATGATGGAACGAACCGAGCGTCAGGTTGTCACCATACTCGAGCACGGCACGCTCGACAGTGCCCACGCGACGACGAGCATCGGCAATAGCGAGCTCCTGCGCCGTGTCTCGCATACGACGGCTGCGCTCGGCCATAACCTCGGGCGGCACCTGGTCGGGCATGTCGGCAGCAAGGGTACCGGGACGCTTGCTGTAGCGGAACACGTGCATACGCGAGAAACCCACACGGCGGCACAGCGCCAGCGACTCCTCGAACTCCTCGTCCGTCTCACCAGGAAAACCGACGATGACATCGCACGAAAGAGACGCCTGGGGCAAGTTGGCGCGAATCATACGCACCGTGTCCTCAAAGGCCTCCGCACTATAGGGACGACCCATGCGATGCAGGGTCGCCGTACAGCCGGACTGCACGGGCAGGTGCAAAAACGGGGCGATACGCTGCGGATAGCGCGCCATAACCTTAAGCAGGCGCTCAGAGATATCCATGGGCTCGACCGAGGAAATGCGCACATGCGCAATAGTCGTGCGCTCCATGATGGCCTCGAGCAGCTCATCGATTTCGACATGCTCGTCGGTCGCGCTCTTGCCATCGTAGGCACCCAGGTTCACACCGGTCAGCACCACCTCGGGCACGCCGGCCTCCTGGGCCTCGCGAACTTGTTCAAGCACGGACTCGACGGGCACGGAGCGCTCGGGGCCGCGCGCCTTCCACACAATGCAATAGGTGCAGCGATGGTTGCAGCCGTCCTGGATCTTCACGCCCAGGCGAGAGCGACCGAGCGCATCGACCACCTCGCCATCGCTGCAGGCGGGAACGCTATCGGACTCAACGCCCAGCACCTCGCAGACACGTTCGGCGACATCGATCTTGGACGGCTCGGCGATCACGCGATCCGAAAGCTCCAACAGCTCCTCGGGATGCAAATTGACCACGCAACCGGTCACGAGCACATAAGGCTCGTTTGGATGGGCCAGCGCATGACGGACGGCCTTACGTGTCTTGGCCTCGGCCTCGCCCGTAACGGCACAGGTGTTAATGACGATCAGATCGGCATCCTGGGGCTCCACCATAGCAAAGCCCAGGCGCATAAGATCGGCAGTGATACGGTCAGACTCAACCCGGTTGACACGGCAGCCGAGGTTGACGACGGAAATATGGGGTGCGAGCACGCGGGCTCCTTAATCGAGGATATCGTCGAGGGCACTCTTGATACGGTCGGTCACCGACTTCTTACCGGAAGCGACGTCATCGCCCATCTCATCGGCAAAAGCACGGAGCAGCTCGCGTTGCTTATTGGAAAGATTGGTGGGAACGACCACGCGCAGTTGCACGATCAGGCGGCCACGCGAACCGCCACCGCCAATGCGCGGCATGCCGTAATTATTGACGCTCACGGTGTCGCCGTACTGGGCGCCGGCGGGAACCGTCACCTTAACGACCTCGTCGGGCATAATGCCCTCGACCTCGATCTCGCAGCCGAGCGCAGCCTGCGCAATCGAGATATCGCTCACCAGGTACAGGTCGTCACTGTTGCGCTTAAAGCGCTCATGGTCGGCAACGCGCACGTTGACAATCAGGTCGCCCGAAGGCTCGCCGCGAAGGCCGGCCTCGCCAAAGCCGCTCACACGCAGCTGGCGACCGGTCGAAACGCCGGCGGGAATATCGATGTCGATCTTTTCGTGCGAAGGCGTGCGGCCCTGACCGTCGCAGGTCTCGCAGGGATGGTCGATAACCGTGCCCTCGCCATGGCAGTCGGGGCAAGGCGAGGAAGACTGAACCTGGCCCAAAAACGATCGCTGAACCGTCGTGACGTAGCCCGTACCGTGGCAGCGACTGCATTGCTTTTCCTGTGCACCCTCGGCCCTACCGGTACCGTTGCAGTCCTCACAGGGAGCAAGGCGATCATAGCTGATCGTCTTTTTGCAGCCGAGCGCCGCCTCCTCGAGCGTCACCGAAAGCGAGATGGCCATGTCACGTCCGCGACGACGCTCACGACGGCTGCGGGCGCCACCACCGGCGCCACCGCCAAAGAACGACGAGAACAGGTCGTCCATGCCCATGCCACCAAAGATATCGTTGATGTCGACATAGCCCGAACCACCAGGAACGTCGGCAGTGCCGTAACGGTCGTAGTTAGCACGCTTCTGCTCATCGGAAAGAACGGAATAGGCCTCGTTGAGCTCCTTGAACTTGGCCTCGGCCTCGGGATCGTCCGAAACATCCGGATGTACGGTACGGGCCTTCTTTAGAAACGCACGCTTAATCGTCCGCGCGTCGGCATCCCTGTCGACGCCAAGCACCTCGTAGTAATCCCTATTTTCCGACACGACCGAATCCTTCCGACTTTCATTATTGTCACAGTGCGTCCTATACCCAAGCTGGGCCGACCGCAAACAAAGGGTTTGATGTTATTGCATTTGATACGGCGAAAGCATGGCCCGTTGCGAGCAGCTCGCGAACCAAACCGACACGAGCGCGAACATGAAGCCGTTGGCAAAACCGTTGGCAAACTGCATCGCACCGCGCTTCCACCACAGCAGGCTGCGATGAAGCACACCGTCCGAAAGCACCATGAACAGGCCCATGGTAAACGGAATAAAGCACATCACGGCAAAGGCCGAGAACACGCCCGAGATGGCCGACAGCACCAAAAACGGCGCCACAATGCCCATCAGGTAAAAGCCAGTACGAGCTTTGCCTTCCAAGCGCTCGGCCTCAACATGGGCGCGGCCGACCAGGTCGCCGCCCGCGGCACCGTTAGTGCCAGCATGGCCCATGCCGCTAATGCGGACCTCGTCGCCATCGTGCGTGCCGGCAGGAAACTCAATCGTCTGCTCGGAGGTCACACGGGTTCGCCCGCTGCCACCGCAATCGGGGCAGGGGTCGGCCACGACCTTACCGGAACCGCCGCACTCGGGGCAGACCGACTGGAACGTGCCCGCACCAAACAGGAAGGACAGGTCAACGTCGATGTGGCCGCGGCCACCGCAGCTCGGGCAGGTATGGGCATGCTCAGACGAAACGGAGCCCGAGCCGCCGCAGTTGCTACAGGTATCGAAGCGCGTGTAGCGGACGGTCTTGCGGGCACCGCCCCTGGCCTCCTTGGCGTCGAGTTTGATATCGACGACCACGTTGGCGCCGTTCTCGGGATTGTAGGCAGCCTGGCCGCGACGCTGCTGGCCCCAGGCGCCACCAAAGGGAAAGCCGCCCTCAAAGGGATTGCCATAGCCCGTGCTGCCGGCGTAGCCGCCACCATAGGGCGAAGCCGTAGGAGCACCGGCAAAGGGATTGCCAGAACGCATGGCGTCGTAGCGCGCACGTTTTTGCTCATCCGAAAGCACGGCGTAGGCCTCGGAAACCTCTTTAAACTTTTCCTCGGCATCCGGCTCTTTATTGACGTCCGGATGGAGCTTACGGGCCTTTTGCTGGAAGGCCTTTTGAATATCACGCGAGGTGGCGTCCTTGGAGACACCCAGAATCTCGTAGTAATCTTTTTCGTTCATCGTCGCCATGCGCGGCAACCTCCTGCTCACAGCAGCGTATATATTCCGGTAATTCTACCCGAGCGGCCTAAGCTAGATCCCAAAACAGCTCGAACAGAACATTTCCATCGAGCCAGCCCAAGTGGGTGGGAGCCAGACGGGCGCGAGTGCGACCTTCGATAACATCTTTCGATGTAACGCGCCCCGCATGCCCTTTAGCATCATCGGACACCCAGGAGGCAAGGCCCAACTCGAGCGCGCGGTCGCAAGCCGCCGCCAGCTCGTCCTCGGGGATAATGTTTGCCGAGCGAACCAACAGGTCAGACCCAACGCCGCGCGTCATGCGACAGGCGAGCATCAAATCCTCGGCTGCTGCCTCGCGCTGCGACAGACACTCGGCATCAAACGTCGTCGCAGCATCGTCGCGCTGTACCAGACGCACGCGATACGCGTCGCCTCGAGCAAGTGCGCCGCAAAACAGCCCGGCCAAGCGAGCGAAGTCCCCAGCATCGAGCATGCCGGCGGCAGAGCGGCCCAGACCCAGGTAACCCTGTCCGGTCCAGTAGGCAATGTTATGGGCGCACTCATGGCCATCAAGCGCGTAGCTCGCCACCTCATACGGGTGATAGCCGGCGGCACCCAGGAGCTCGCGCGCCACGTCCATGCAGGCGGCCTGAAAATCCTCGTCGGGCTCGAGCGACTCGTCACGGCACGCCATGCGATAGAGGGGCGTCCCCACCTCGAGCGTGAGCGGGTAAACCGACACATGATGCGGAACCGCCGCCAGCACGCCCTCGAGCGTACGCTTCCAACTCGCTGCGGTCTGCCCGGGAAGTCCGCACATAAGGTCGCACGACACGTCAAGCCCAGCGTCCTTGACCGTCGCGATGGCGGCGAGCGCCCGATCGGCATCGTGAATGCGGCCGATGGCGGTAAGTTCGGTGTTATCGAGCGTTTGCACGCCCAGAGAAACGCGTGTGACACCAACCTTGGCAAGCGCAGTAGCAAGCTCGGCGGTCAGCGACTCGGGATTGGCCTCGCAGGTAAACTCAACGGGGGCGCACCACGCACGAATACGCCACGCCAGCTCCACCAGGCGCTCCCCCGCCAGCGACGGCGTGCCGCCGCCAACATAGACGGTGCGGATCTGGTCGAGGGCCCCAGCCTTGCCAAAAGCATCGAGACGCGCGAACAACTGCTCAAAATAGGAATCGAGCGCAGCATCCAAATCACACAGAGCAAAGCTGCGCGAGTCAAAGTCGCAATAGCGGCATTTTTGAGCGCAAAACGGCACATGCACGTACAGCGCGGTAACGGCCACCCTTAAGCCTCCAGTGGATGAGCGGGCACCGACTCACCGGCGGCAAGCGCGGCCTCGCAGGCCACCACATCGCGCTCGATATCATCGACCAGCGACATGAACTCCTCGTACGTAGAGCAACGCACCACCTGAGCGCGCCAGGCGGCGGCATGGGGCATGCCTTTTAAGTACCAGCTTGCGTACGTGCGGGCGCGCGACATGAGCGGCAGAAGCTCGTGCGTCAACGTCAGGTGCTCGCGCAGAGCCTCCAGGCGCTCGACCGAGGAGCGAGAAGGAACCGGCGTGCCATCGAGTGCAAGGGCTCGGGCATCGCCGAACACCCACGGATTGCCGTAGATGCCGCGCGCGATAAACACCGCGCTGGCACCCGAGCCGTGCAGATGCTCAGCAGCGTCCTCGGCCGAGAACACATCGCCCGAACCAATCACGGGAATCTCGACAGCGTCGGCAACCTCATCGACGACCGACCAATCAGCCTGGCCCGTGTAGAGCTGCGTGGCGCAACGACCATGCACGGCGACTGCGGCAGCCCCTGCGCCCTCAAGCATCTGGGCAAACGTCGCGGCATTACGGTCCTCGGCATAAAAGCCCTTGCGGATCTTGACGGTCACGGGCACATGCGCCGCGCCCACCGTGGCCTCGACGATCTTCTCCGCCAGGTCGGGCGTGCGCATGAGCGCCGAACCCTCGCCCTTGGTGACAACCTTGCGAGCCGGGCAGGCCATGTTGATATCGATCAGCGACAGGCGATCGCCAACGCGCTCCTCGACGGCGGCGACGGCGCTCGCAAACTGATCGGGCTTGGAGCCAAAGAGCTGCACGCAAATCTGCTGCTCCTCGTCGGCCGGCAGCACCAGGCGCCACGTTTTGTTGCTGGCATAGGCAAGGCCTGCCACGCTCACCATCTCGCTGTAGGCAAGGTTGGCACCACGGCGGCGACACATGATGCGATAGGCGGGGTCGGTAACGCCCGCCATGGGAGCCATAAGGAACGGCTGCTCGGCATAGGCGCCCAGCAGCCGCTTGCTGTAATCAGAAAGCGCCATGGACCTACTCGTCCACCTTGAGGATCGCCATAAAGGCCTCCTGCGGGACCTCGACCGATCCGATGGCCTTCATACGCTTCTTGCCCTCTTTCTGCTTCTCGAGCAGCTTGCGCTTACGCGAGATATCGCCGCCGTAGCACTTAGCAAGAACGTCCTTGCGACGCGCCTTGACGGTGGAACGGGCGATGATCTTGTTGCCGATAGCACCCTGGATGGGAACCTCGAACAGCTGACGCGGGATGATTTCCTTGAGCTTGTCGCACAGGCCACGGGCCAGGCCATATGCCTTGTCCTTATGGACTATAAACGAAAGCGCGTCCACCTCGTCGCCCGAAAGCAAAATATCGAGCTTCACGAGCTCGGAGGGACGGTACTCGTTGAACTCGTAGTCGAGCGAGGCATAGCCCTTGGTGCGGCTCTTGAGCTGATCGAAGAAGTCCAAGATGAGCTCGGCGAGCGGCATATCGAAGCGCATCTCGACCGATTTGCTCGTCAGGTGGATCATATCGGTTGTGACGCCGCGGTGCTCAATGGCGAGCTGCATGACGGCACCCGTGTACTCAGGCGGGCAGATGATCTTTGCCTTGAGGTAGGGTTCCTCGATACGATCGATGCGTGTGGCCTCGGGAAGGTCCTGCGGACTGCGGACATCGATCATTTCGCCGTCGGTCTTGTAGACGTGATAGTCGACCGAGGGACTCGTGGCAATGAGGTCCAGGTTGAACTCGCGCTCCAGGCGTTCCTTGACGACTTCCATGTGCAGCAGGCCCAGGAAGCCCACGCGGAAGCCAAAGCCGAGCGCCACCGAGGTCTCGGGCTCCCACACCAACGACGGGTCGTTGACGTGCAGCTTATCGAGGGCGTCGCGCAGATTCTCGTAGTCCTTGTTGTCGATCGGGAACAGGCCCGTGTAGACCATGGGCTTGGCCTCGCGGTAGCCCGGAAGCGGCTCGGGGCAGGGGTTCGACGCCCACGTAAGGGTATCGCCCACGCGAACGGCCTCGGGGTCCTTCAAGCCCGTGACCACATATCCGACCTCGCCGACCGTCAGCGCGTCGACCGGGGTCTCGGCAGGACGCTTGACGCCCACGCCGTCGACCAAAAAGTCGCCCTTGGCCTGCATCATAAGCAGGGTATCGCCCTTTTTGATGGAACCATCGAAGACGCGCACCGTAGCCACCACACCGCGATACTCGTCAAAGTACGAATCCAAAATGAGCGCTTTGAGCGGAGCGTTTGCATCGCCCTTTGGCGGCGAAATCAAAAAGACGATGGACTCCAGCAGATCGTGAATGCCCTCGCCGGTCTTGCCCGAGACGCACACGGCATCATCGGCGGGAATCGCCAGGTCGTCCTCGATCTCGGTCTTAACCTCATCGGGATGGGCCGAGGGCAGGTCGATCTTGTTGATGGCGGGCACAATGTCCAGATTGGCGTTCATGGCGAGCGTCGCGTTGGAGACGGTCTGTGCCTCAACACCCTGAGTGGCGTCGACGACGAGCACCGCGCCCTCGCAGGCGGCCAGCGAACGCGAGACCTCGTAGGTAAAGTCAACGTGGCCCGGCGTATCGATCAGGTTGAACTGATACGTCTCGCCATCATCGGCGTCATAGGACACGCGAACGGCATTGGACTTGATCGTGATGCCGCGCTCGCGCTCGATATCCATGGTATCGAGCAGCTGCGACTCCATGTCGCGCTCGTCGACGGTATGGGTGAGCTCGAGGATGCGGTCGCTGATCGTGGACTTGCCATGGTCGATGTGCGCAACAATTGAGAAGTTGCGGATGTGGGAAATGTCAATTGAAGTATTCATGCGGACTATCTTACCCGAGCGATACAAAATATGGAGCCTGTTCCATAAAACAGGCTCCATTTATGCGCGTAATCTGTGTGGTGTGAAATTTACAACTTAGGCGTTGATGCTGTTCACGAGCTTGGCAAGACCGGACTTGCGGTTGGAAGCCTGGTTCTTGTGGATAACATGCTTGGCGGCAGCCATGTCGAGACGCTTGGTGACGGTCTTGAGGGCAGCCTGGGCCTTCTCGGCGTCGCCCTCGGCGACGGCGGACTGGACGTGCTTGGTCAGCGTCTTGAGCTCGGACTTGACAGCCTTGTTACGCATGCGAGCTGCCTCATTGGTGCGGATACGCTTCTTCTGAGACTTGATGTTTGCCACTTCTGGAGTTCCTTTCGAGTTCCTTGCAAAAAATGTATGACACCTCTGAGACACGGTGAGGTCATGCAAGCGCCTACTATAGCACGCTCCCCCTCAAAGGGATAGAACGAATTTGTCAAATAGGCAGGTATCATCACGATTTTCTCAAAGTGTTCGTAATCCAGAGCAAAAGCGCGGTCTGAGAATCGGCCGAACCCTTCAGTGCGAGCTCCACATCGACCGCGCACTCGAGCGCGGCAACGAGCTCTGCCATCGAAAAGCGACGTGCCCAGGTCAGGTGATTCTTGACCTGCCAGGACTGGAGCTTGAGCGTTGCGGCCAGCTCACGACCCTGTCCGCGCGCATCGAGCGCCTTGGCAACGATAAGCTCGCGGATGCGGCCGCACAGCAATGTGTAAGTCCACACGTAGCTCTTGGAGGGCAAAAGCTTAAAGAGCTCGAGCGATCGCCGCATATCGCGAGCCGAGACGGCGTTGAGGAAGTCCCAGGGTTGAACCTCGGCCGTACGTACAATCCAGCGCTCAACGTCGGCAAGCTCAATCTGGGGCGCCTCGACCATCTGGGCAAGCTTAGCCAAGTCGTTATCGAGCATGCGAGTGTTTTCACCCGAACGCGAGACGAGTTCCTCGGCGGCCGCCGTCGAGATCGACTTGCCGTGCTGCGTCGCCATCTGCTGCACACGGCGCGGTAGCTCCCAGCGCTTGGTGCCGGAGCAATCGATCACGGCCTTCTTGTCGATCTTGGCGATCGCCTTATACAGGCGCGTGTTCTTGGCAAGCGAGTCGGCGATGATGAGGCAGACCGTTGTGGGGCTGGGACTCGCCAGATACTCGACAAGCGGCTCGGAAACCGCCTTGGCAAGCTTGGAGCAGCCGTCAAGGATTACCAGGCGAAACTCGCTGCCCATCGGAAAGGTGTTAAGCGAACCGATAATGGACTCGATATCGGGGTCCTTGGTCATGTCGCGCTCGTCGAGATTGAACTCGACCATACCCGACTTTTCCAGACGCGCTTTCATACGCGAGACGGCGTGGTCGCGCTTGACCCCATCGGTACCGACGATCAGATATGCCGGCAGCAGACCGGTTTCGGGCATTGCGCTCCCCTCTCGCAGACTCTCGAATTCGTACCGTGCCATTTTAGCCCAGGGGCCAGCCGCGCGCCAACGATGTCATCACGGTCGCTGGCATCTCATCGCAAAGCCATTCGCAGTCGGCGCGACGGTAATGTCGCCGTGTTCGATGGTACACGCGAACACACCACCCGCTTCCTTCACGGCATCGATGCAAGCATCGGACGGATGGCCGTATCGATTCCCCTCGCCCGCGCTCGCGAGGGAAAGCTCGGGCTTCAGGACGTCCAGCAATTTACCATCGACTGAAACCTTGGAGCCGTGATGCCCAAGTTTAAGGACATCGATATCCCCCACCTCCTGCACGAATTCCCGTTCTTGGTCGAGCTCGGCATCACCGGTGAGAAGTATGCGCAGGCCCTTGCCTTCCTGAACATAAGAGAGCAGCAGGACAAGCGAGTCCTCATTTCCCTCGCCATCCACGGACTCGAACGGCCACATCACGCGGGCGCAAAATGAGCCGATATCGACCGTATCCCCACGGCGCACCTGCCGATACTCCACGCCAGGTCGGTTCAATACCTCGGCAGGAGCATCCTCCAGCGCATCCGCCGCCACGGCAATCGTTCCGACCGAAAACTGTTCGAGCACGGCAGGCAGACCACCCCAGTGGTCCTCATCCCAATGCGTCACAAAGACGGCATCGATATGGTGCACGTTATTGCGGACCAACGCCGCCACCACGCGCTCGTCGAGTCCGCAGTCGACGAGTGCTACTGCGCCGCCCTGGCGGATAAGAATCGCATCGGCCTGGCCCACATCGAGCACCGTCACCGAAGGCGGAGCGAATCGATCCCAGTAGACGTACGGAATCGCAGCCAAGAGCACCAGGCATGCAAGCCCCACCGCCATAGGACGTGCACGGGGACGCGGCCACCAGACCAGCAGAACCGCCAGCAAACACGGCACTAGGTAAATCCACATGCTATCGGGCGGCACGCTCACGTATGCACCCGGCACGGCGGCAAACAGCTGCTCGAAGAACAGCGCGCAACGGGCGGCAATCATGGGCACAACGAGCGCCCAAGTCCGCAACGGTCCCACGAGCGAAAAGGGAGCCAGCGCGATCGACACAGCGAGCAGAACGCTCACCACCGGACCGATGACCGCATTTGCCAGCGGAGCAATGAGCGAGAACGTACCGAAGGCAGGAATGGTAATGGGAAGTGTCGCCAGTTGCGAGCACAGCGTGACGGAAAGCATGCTGGCAACGCCCGATGGCACACCCAGCTCACCCAAAGCGTAGGTCGCATAGGGGCAAAAGCACAGAATGGCTAAGACGCTGGTGCATGAAAGCTGAAAGCCCATCTCGAACAGCACCGTCGGCCGCAGTAGCACAAAGATGGACATGGTTACGAAGAGTGCCGAAAGGCCGTGCCGACGACGCCCCGCGCCGTTTACGACAAGCGTCGCGAACACCATGCAGCACGCACGCACGGCCGAGGGAGACGCGCCCGTAAAGGCAGCATAGCCCACAAGCGTTATCGCCAATATCGCCCGCTGAAGACCACGTGAGCACCGAGTCTTTTGCAATACACCCTCGATAACAAACCCCATGATAGCCAAATGGCTGCCCGAGACGGCGATAAGATGCGCCGTTCCCGTCACCGAAAACCAGTCGCCCGCCGGCTGGGCGCGCAGCTCGGCCGAACGACCGCAGACGACACCGGCTATGAGCGCACGCGCCGGGTCGGTCGCAGGCGCGATGGACGCAAGCAGCCCATTTCGCAGCCGAAGCAGCAGCCTCGGAGAACCCTCATCGACCGACACAATCCGAACGGCTTTAACCTTGCGCACCTCGCCTCGAAGCACGCGCGATCGTCCATACGCATCGTTCTCAAAACGTGACACGCGACCGATAACACGCACGTGCGCCCCGACCTTGAACTCACGGTCACACGATAGGCGAACCGTTGCCAAGTTCTTACCGTCCGAGCGTGCCTCGCAGGTATAGGAATACACGTCGTCATTTATGGATGGGTCACCCTGCACGACAAACTCGAGACTGCTTGCCGCTCGACCGTCGAGCGTCTTCGAGGCGTTGAGCGCACCCACGGCCCACCACGCCGAAACGACCGCACCCGCTATGAGACCGACGGACGCGGCATACAGCCACCGCTTCAAAGGGGCAAGCCTCGCACAAGATTGAGCCAGCACAACGAATACCGCCGCCGCAACGGGAATGGCCCATAGCGGCCCGACCGCCGGCGCCCGCTCCCTCAGCAGCGCATCAGCGGCCACGTTGAGCACCAAGGCGCAGCTCATGCACATGCCGGCACACAGGGCCATCGTCCACGGAATCAGGGGCCGCGGAGGCATCACGTGCTCGCGCTCGGTCGCACTCATACGCAGATGCAATCTTTGATTTTGGCAAGCTTCTTCTCGCCGATTCCCGACACGCGCATCAGATCGTCAACCGAAGCAAAAGCACCGTTCTTTGTCCGCTCATCGATAATCGACTGTGCCATTGAGGGACCGATTCCCGAGAGCGTCTGCAGCTCTGCCGAGCTTGCCGTATTAATGTTTACTAGGCCTGTTGCGCCACCGACGCCTGATGATGCGGAAGCCCCACCATCAACACCGGCTTCCGCAATGGACACCTGCTGCTCCCCTACCGTTGGAACGTGAATTTTTTGTCCATCAGTGACCTTGGATGCACGATTAAGCCCCGTAACGTCTGCTTCGGGCGCCAGCCCGCCGGCGGCATCAATCGCCTGAGCCACCCGCGCCCCGTCTTTGAGGCGATATACACCGGGTGACACCACGGCGCCATCAACATCGACATAGACCTCTGCCGCGGCAGACGCCTTAGGCGAAGAGCCTTCGGATGTCTTTCCGCTCGAGGCATCGCCGGATCCCGGCTCCACTAACGAGCCCGAACCATCAGTACGCTCAAACGACACGCCGCCGGCACTGCCGCCAAGGTTCGCCATTGCCAGTCCACTCGCCATCGCAATGACGACCAGTATCGCCATCACCACTGCCTTATGACCGAGCAGTTTGCCCGCCCAGCGGTCCATCTTTTTGACTCGTTCATGTTGTTCGCGCTGCGCCATAGCAAAACCTCCCAACACCATCGTGTCAGGAAAGGAGCTCCGCAACAGCCACGCCCCAAAACCGGTTTTCGCGGTCAAACCAAAAGCTGACCAAAACCTTGCGCAATAATGTCCATTTATTCAGGCAAACGTCGACAAATGAACCGTTTATCGCCTAATGCCCAGATAGCAAAAGACCGACGATGCAGGCGCATCGTCGGTCTATGCACAAATTTATTCGTGATCTTGGTAAATCTCACGCGGAGCAAGCTCCGAATGTTTGCGTTTTAAGGTCTTAGGGGCCTTGTACGTGTTGCTCTCGAAGTCGATGTACTCGGTCTGCTTAAGCAGGCGCTCGATCATCTCCTCATGATCGAACAACTCCCAGGCCTCATGCACGGCATCGAGTTTAGCGTGCGTCTCGGGTCGGCGCGGCATAAACAGCGTGCAGCAGTCGGGAGCGGCCTCAGTCGAGATATCGAACGTACCGATCTCCTCAGCACGCGCGATGATCTCCTGCTTGTCCGAACCGATGAGAGGACGGAACACGGGGATCTTCACGGCCTCGTTGACGGCCATGATGTTCTCAAGCGTTTGGGAGGCAACCTGCCCAAGCGATTCGCCCGTAACGATGGCCTTGGCGCCCTCGATGCGCGCAATGCGCTCGGCAACCGAATACATAATGCGACGATACATGATCACACGCAGGTTGCTGGGGCAGGTGACCGAAATCTCACGCTGGCAGTCGCCAAACGGCACCACGTACAGGCGGCCGATCTGGACACCCGGCTCAAGCGCACGGATGATGTCCTGCACCAAATACTCGCTCGTATCAGGCGTCTGCGGACGACCGGAGAAATGCACCGGCACGCACACCGCGCCGCGACGCGCGAGCATCCAGGTCGCCACCGGAGAATCGATACCCGACGACAGCAGCGTCACGACCTTGCCGGCAGAACCCACCGGCAGACCGCCCACGCCGCGCTCGGAGCGCGCGTACACATAAACGCCACCCTGGACCACCAGTACGTGCACCATCACATCGGGGTCGTGCATTTGAACCTTTTTATCGGGGAAGGCCTCACACAGTACCTCGCCCACCTGACGATTAATATCGATCGAGGTGAGCTCATAGTCGGTATTGGAGCGCTTGGCGTGCACCTTAAACGAATCGAAGGAACCAAACTCGAGCAGTGCCTTCACGGCGGCGGCGCAGTACTCCTGCGGGTCGCGGTTGGTGTGATACGCCATAGACACACGGGCAACGCCGGGGACGGTGCGAATGACACGCGCCGCCTCGTCGGCCTGATGCTCGTTAAAGGTCACGAGGATATAACCGGAAATTCGAGACACGGCGTTCACGGAAAAGGCGGCCAAGGCCGCCTTGATGTTATCCATGAGGATATGCTCAAAATGTGCGCGGTTCTTGCCCTTCAGTCCAACCTCGTGATAGTGGACCAGGCAAACGCGAGCTGCCATTTAGGCTTCAGCAACCTTATGGCCGAGCGCCTTCTCGTAACGGGCCTCGTCGTAAGAGATGTCGCCGTCGACAATCTCGTCCATAGCCATCGAGATGGTATCGGCACCGGAAAGCCCGATGGTGATGTCATCGACATCCTGGACGGCAAGCACGCGGTTGTGCTGGCCACGCAGCATGCTATTGATGTCGCAGGCGCGCTTGGAGGCAAGCGAAGCGAGCAGGAAGCGGTTGTGATCGGTCTTCTCCAGAAGATCGTCAATGCAAGGCTTTACAACGGACACGGACCTCAGATCCTTTCATGCATATCGAGAACGCGAACGAGCTCATCGGTCGCGCGGTCGAGATCGTCATTCACCACGACGTCGTCGTAGCGGTCGGCAAGGGCAAGCTCATCGGCGGCGTTTGCCATACGCAGCTCAATCGTCTCGGGCGTCTCGGTACCGCGACCGACTAGACGCTCGCGGAGCACCTCAAGCGAAGGCGGCTTGATAAAGATCAACACGGCCTCGGGGAAACGCTCCTTCACCTGCAGGGCGCCCTGGACATCGATCTCCAAAATCAGAGACGCGCCCGAGGCGAGCTTGGATGTGACCTCGCTCACCAACGTGCCGTAGCAGTTACCGTGGACCTCGGCCCACTCAACAAACTCACCGTTTGCCACGCGGCGGTCGAACTCCTCGCGCGTCAGAAAAAAGTAGTTGACGCCGTCGACCTCACCTTTGCGTGGTGCTCGCGTGGTAGCCGAAACCGTCAGACCCAGGTTCGAGCGGCGCTCGCGCACACGAGTGACGAGCGTACCCTTGCCTGCGCCTGACGGTCCAGAAATCACAAAGAGCTTGGAATCCTGAGCGCTCACTTATTTGGTCAGCTGCTCGAGGAGCTGCTCGCGCTGACGGACGCCGAGGCCCTGGACGCGACGAGTAGCGGAGATACCGAGCTCCTCCATGATCTTGGCGGCCTTGGCCTTGCCATAACCGGGGAGAGACTCGATGAGGGTGGAAACCTTCATGCGGGAAGCGATGGGGTCATCGGAGTTGAGCACGGACTCGAGGGACTTCTCGCCCTTCTTGATCTGCTCGCGAAGTTCAGCGCGGGCGTGACGTGCGGCAGCAGCCTTCTCAAGAGCCTGCTTGCGCTGCTCGTCGGTAAGCTGAGGGAGTGCCATTCGTACCTCCAAATAGTTGGGTTATATCTGATTCAATAATTGGCATTTTAGCACGTAGAACGTACAAAATGCCTAATCGCGGCTCCATAGGTTAGACGATACCCGCAAAAAGTGCAATATACTGCGCCCAAAGTTAAGCCCCTGACCTGCGATTCCACACAAAGGATGGGAAAGTTTACGCAGGCACAGGGGCTATTTTGTGCTAATGAGACCCAAAAGTGGTGACTTAGGGGAATCTTTTACGCGACGTTTTCGACCAGCTCGGCGACGATGGCGTCAAAGGCGGCAACCGGATCGTCGGCACCGGTGATGGGACGGCCCACCACAATGTGGCTTGCGCCACGCTCGATAGCCTGGGAAGGCGTCGCCACGCGGGACTGGTCGCCAAGGGCGGCACCCACCGGACGCACACCCGGAGTCACGATCAGGGCATCAGGACCCAGCAGCTCACGCATGTCGTGAGCCTCCATCGGTGAGCACACGATGCCATCGATGCCGTTGGCCTGAGCAAGCTTTGCCAAGCGGGCGGCCTCCTCGGCCACGGGCGACTCGACGCCGATCTCGCTCAAGGCATCCTGATTCATGCTCGTGAGCACGGTGATGGCGACGAGTTTGGCGCGGTCCTCACGCGCCTCCTCGGCACCCTCGCGGCAGGCAGCGAGCATAGCACCCGAGCCCAGGCCGTGGACCGAAAGCAGGTCGGCACCGGCAAGCGAGGCCGAGCGGGCAGCGCCGCGCACCTGATGCGGAATGTCATGGAACTTAAGGTCGAGGAAGACCTTAAAGCCAAGGTCCTTAAAGGTCTTGACGATCTGGGGACCCTCAGCGTAATAGAGCGTCATGCCGACCTTGAGCCAGGCGGCATGGCCCGAAAGCTCGTGGGCGAGCTCGAGCGCGCGCTCACGGTCGCAGTCGAGGGCGACGATAACACGGTCGCGGGCATCATTCTCTAGCATTCGAAAGCACCCACCAGCTCGTTGATGTCCTTTACGCCCTGGGACTCGGCCCAGGCCTCGAGCTCATGCGCGATCTTAAGCGAAGCACACGGATCGACGAAGTTGGCCATGCCGACCGACACGCAGGTGGCGCCGGCCAGGATAAACTCAGCCGCATCCTCGCCAGTCATGACACCGCCGACACCGTTGATGGGGATATCGACGGCCTGGGCAACCTCCCAGACCATGCGCACGGCGATGTGGTGGCAAAGCGGGCCAGAAAGGCCGCCCTTGGGCTTGGCCACGCGGGACTTGCGGGTATGAACATCGATGGCCATGCCTTGGATGGAGTTAATGACCGAAAGGCCGTCGGCTCCCGCGGCCTCGAGAGCCTTGGCAATCTCGGCGACGTTAACCGGAGCCATCTTGACGAACAGCGGCTTATCGGTCACCTTACGGCAGGCGGCCATGACGGAAGAGGCGCCCTCGGGCGTAGAGCCCATGGCGGCACCGCCGGCGGCGATGTTGGGGCAGCTCACGTTGATCTCGTAGCCGGCAGCCCAGGGGCATAGCTCGACATACATCTCGAGCGCGCGCACAAACTCATCAACGGAGTGCCCGGCAACCTGGCAAATGACCTGGCAACCGTCCTTGGACAGCTGCTCGAGCCACGGGCCGGACTCACGGGCAAAGGCGGCGACACCGGGGTTCTGCAGGCCCACGGAGTTGATCATACCGCCAGGAATCTCGGCCATGCGGGGCGCAGGGTTGCCCGGCCAAGGCTCGGCGGCACAGCCCTTGGTGGTAATGGCGCCCAGCTGGGAAACATCAAAGAAGTTCTGGAACTGCCAACCGTAGCCAAAGGTACCGGCTGCGGTGTTAATGGGGTTCTGCATCTTGACGCCGCCGAAATCGACGGCCATGTTCACGGTACCCACTAGAAGACCACCACCTTGGAAGCATCGAACACGGGGCCGCACATACAAGCACCCTTCATACCGTCGACCGTCTCGACATTGCAGGTGTTGCAGGCGCCAAAGCCACAGCTCATCATGCGCTCGAGCGACACCTCGCAGTACACACCGGCCTCGGCGGCAGCGGCGGCGACCTTCTTCATCATGACGGCGGGGCCGCAGCTGGCGACGTAGTCGTAGCCGCCCTCTCCAAGCAGCTCGGCTGCCGGATCGGTGCAAAAACCGTGCGTGCCGAGCGAACCGTCGTCGGTGCACACGTTAACCGTGGCGCCCAGCGCGCGGAACTCATCGACACCCACGACTTTGGAAGCGGTGCCGAAGCCCAGGCACACGTCCACATCAACACCCTGCTCGGCAAGCATGCCGGCAAGACACAGCACAGGCGGAACGCCGATGCCACCGGCGACGAGCAGTGCCTTCCTGGTGCCCTCGGGTACCATCCAGCCACGGCCACCGGGGCCCAACAGGTTAGAGGTGGAGCCAGGGCCCATCTGGGACAAACGGCGGGTATCGTCGCCCACGACGGCGTACCACAGCTCGACGGTGCCGGCCTCGGCGTCGGCGCGGTAGAAACTCAAGGGCACACGAAGCAGAGAAGACGCATCGCCGGGGACGGCGATGTTCACAAACTGACCGGGCTTGAGCGCACTTGCAAGCTTGGGGGCCGAGATGACGAGCGAGAAGATGCCGTCGGCGATCTCCCGGTTCGAGACGACCTCGAAGTCGTGCATGCGTGCAGTGGAAGGTGTGGGCATAGACGCTCCAATCCCCCATGCGGTTGCATGGTCTAAACGAACAGAAAGCGCGGCACCGCAAGGGCGCCGCGCACAAAAGCGATAAGGCTATGCTAGCAGATGCAGCCGTCGGCGAGCGTCTGCTTGCCACCGACAAATACATCGGTGGCACGACCGGTGAGCGTGCGGCCGGCAAAACCGGAGTTCTCGGCGCGCGACTCGTAACCGTCCTCGCCAACCGTCCAGGTTGCGGAGGGGTCGAACACGGTCAGGTCGGCGACAGAGCCCGCCTTGACCTGAACCTGATCGAGGCCCAGAATCTCACGCGGCTTGATGGCCATGAGCTCGACCATGCGGCTCACGCTCATCTTGCCCGTGTTGACCAGCTCAGTGAGCACGAGCGACAGCGAAGTCTCGAGGCCAATCATTCCAAAGGGCGCGAGCTCGAACTCGCGGGCCTTCTCCCACGGGGTGTGGGGAGCGTGGTCGGTAACGATAGCGTCGACGGTACCGTCGATGACACCCTGACGGATGGCCTCGGCATCCTCGTCGGTGCGCAGCGGCGGATTGACCTTGAGCGAGGTGTTGTAGGTCTCGTCCAGGTCGTTCTCGGTCAGGAACATGTGGTGCGGGGTGGCCTCGCAGGTCACCTGGACACCGGCAGCCTTACCGGCACGCACGAGCTCCAGGCCATGAGCGGTGGAGATGTGCTGGATGTGCAGCTTGGCACCGGTCAGCTTGGCAATCTCGATGTCGCGGGCAATCTGAAGCTCCTCGCCGGCGGCCGGCCAACCCTCGAGGGCCAGACGGGTCGAGACCTTGCCCTCGTTGATCTGGCCGTGGCCGACCAGATCCTCGTCCTGGCAGTGGCTCATAAAGACCTTGCCGAACATCTTGCCGTAGTCCATGCAGCGACGGAGCATGCCCGCACCCTGCACGCCGCGACCGTCATCGGTGAAGGCGACGGCGCCGTGGGCGACCATATCGCCCATCTCGGACATAGCCTCGCCCTTAAGGCCGCGAGTCATAGCACCAGAAGGATAGACGCGGCAGTGGCCGACCTCGGCAGCGCGGGACTTGACGAACTCAACGACGGTTCCGTTATCGGTAACGGGGTCGGTGTTGGGCATGGCGCACACGCCGGTGAAGCCGCCCTTGGCAGCAGCGCGGGTGCCGCTCTCGATGTCCTCTTTGACCTCGTAGCCAGGCTCGCGCAGATGCACGTGCATATCCACCAGGCCGGGGACGAGATACTTGCCGGAAAGGTCGCGGACCTCGGCTCCCTCGGCGGCGAGGTTCTCGCCGACCTCGGCGATCTTGTCACCGTCGATCAGGACGTCGACGACACCGTCAAGCTCGACGGACGGATCGACGACGTGGGCATTCTTAAGAAGCAAGGCCATTATCGGCACCTCCAAGCAGCAGATACAGGATAGCCATACGCACGCAGATACCGGCGTAGACCTGCTCCAGGATGACGGAGCGTTGCGGGTGGTCGGCCATATAGGAGTCGAACTCAACGCCGCGGTTGATGGGGCCCGGGTGGCAGATAATCGCATCGGGCTTCATGAGCTTCTCGCGGTCCTTGGTCAGACCGAAGAGCTTGTGGTACTCACGAATCGTGGGGAACGGTGCGCCCTCGAGGCGCTCCTGCTGCACGCGCAACATGTAGACGACGTCCAGCTCGGGCAGGACGGAATCGAGGTCGCTCGTCACGTGGTCGCAGCCCAGGACCTCGGGCGCCGGCGGCAGCAGCGTGCCGGGGGCGACGGCGTAGGTCTCGCAGCCCATGATCTTAAGTGCGGGGATCAGCGAGCCGCACACGCGGGAGTGCGCGATATCGCCGACGACGGCGACCTTCAGACCGTGGAAGTCACCCTTGTGCTCCCAGATGGTGTACAGGTCGAGCAGGGCCTGCGTGGGGTGGTTGTGCTTGCCGTCGCCGGCGCAGATGACGCTCGCGGGCGAGTTCTGCGTGACGATGTAGGGAGCACCGGCGTGCTTATCGCGAACGACGATGCAATCAATCTTGTAGGCGTTGAGGGTCTCGACGGTGTCGACGAGGCTCTCGCCCTTGACCGTGGAGGTCGAGGAGCCGCCAAAGTTGAGGCTGTCGGCCGAAAGGCGCTTCTCGGCGAGCTCGAAGGAGCTGCGGGTGCGCGTCGAGGGCTCGTTGAACATGTTGACGATGGTCTTGCCCTTGAGCGTGGGGACCTTCTTGATCGCACGCTCGTTGACCTCGGAGAACGCCTTGGCGGTCTCGAGGATGAGCTTGATGTCCTCTTCGGAGTACTCGGTAATGTCGATCAGGTGCTTATGGTTGAACGCCACGGTACTACTCACCTCCCAGCGGCGCGGAGCCCACGTGGGAACCCGGCGCGACGTCGTTAATCTCGACGGCGGTGTGGCCGTCGACTTCCTTCATATATAGGTGCACGTTCTCCTCATGCGACGAGGGAACGTTCTTGCCGACAAAGTCCGGCGAGATGGGGAGCTCACGGTGACCGCGGTCAACGAGAACTGCCAGCTCGATGCGGCTCGGACGGCCCAGGTCCATGACGGCATCCAGAGCGGCGCGGATAGTACGGCCCGTATACAGGATGTCGTCCACCAGCACGACGCGCTTGCCGTCGACGCTGAAGGGAATGTTGGTAGCGTGGATCGCGGGAGCGAAATTGGTCGCATAGTCATCGCGGTAGAAGCTGATGTCCAGGCTGCCGAGCGGAACGTCGACGCCCTCGATCTCCTTGATCTCCTCGGCGAGCTTCTTTGCCAGAAGGTCGCCGCGCGTGACGATGCCGACCAGAGCGAGGTCTTCACAGCCCTCGTTGCGCTCGAGAATCTCGTGCGCGATGCGGGTCATCGCTCGATTGACGGCGGTCTCGTCCATGATGACCGCCTTGGGGGAAGTCGTGCCCATCGATCTCCTTCCTCACATGTCTTGACTGCTGACACAGTCAAAAAAATAGATGCCCGACCGCTTAAAGCGGACCAGACACCCACAGGAAGGGCTGCTCTTTGGCAGCTATGTAATTCCATGTGGGTATCTCGTACCCCTTTAATGGTCAAGGGATAGTGTAGCCAACCTCGAGCTTAATTGCGAGCATAAATACAGAACAATCCGTAAACGGAGCCCAATGCTCCATAAACCTATATATATTTGTGGGACGAGCTTGAAAACACACGCACGAGCTGGCATAATCCCCTCTGCTGCACGCAAATCGGATCTACGTCCAGGGCCGTAGCGTGGGCACTATCGCCAAAAGAGGAATATCTCTGTGTAGATTGCGCACAGGGAGCGACTTCTGTGCTATAGTTCAGGCTTGTTTGTTAACGCGACATGTTCGTTTGTCGCCCAAGGAGGGTCAGTTATGTCCAAAGTTTGCGAAGTTTGCGGTAAGCACCCCGTTGCCGGTCGCTCCATCAGCCACTCTCACCGCGTCACCAACCGTAAGTTCCGCCCCAACATCCAGCGCGTCTACGTCGTCGTCGATGGTCACCGTCGCAAGATGAACGTTTGCTCCACCTGCCTCAAGTCTGGCAAGGTTGCGCGCTCCTAAATAAGGTCTTACCAACAAGTACCTCGGACTCTCCGGGTCAAAGACCTCGCGTTCATATAGAACTATAAGAAACCGCTTTCTTTTGAGAAGGCGGTTTCTTTTCTATCTATCCAGGAATGCAAAACCAGAGTGAAAATGAACTGCGTCCCAAATCTTGGACGCCCTAAATAGCGACTAGGCCGCGAGGGCCTGATTCCGGAACTCCTCCGGGGTCAGGCCCTTCAATCTTACCTGCCTCCGGCTCGTGTTCCAGTGGACTATGTATTCCTCCAGGTCGCGTTTGAAATCCTCGAACGTCTCCCACTCGCGGCCCCGGTAGAACTCGTCCTTGACGTGGCCGAAGAGCTGCTCGGTGGCGGCGTTGTCGATGCAGTTCGCCTTCCTGGACATGCTCTGGACGATGCCGGCGGCCTCGAGCCTGGATGTGTACGAGGCGTGCTGGTACTGCCGGCCCCGGTCCGAGTGCATGGTCGGGGCGGCGCCCTCGGGGATCTTGGGCAGCAGCTCGTCGAGCATCCTGACCTGCTGGGCCATGTCGGGCGTGGTCGATATGTCGCTCGCCACGATCTCCTTGGTGCAGAAGTCCAGCGTCGGGGCCCAGTAGGCCTTGCCGCCCGCCACCTTGAACTCGGTGACGTCCGTTCCCAGCTTCCGCCACGGGGCCCCGGCGTCGAAATCCCTCGCGATCACGTTCTCGAACGTCCTGCCGACGACGCCCCTGTACGAGTTGTACCTGTGGTAGGCCGTCTCGCGTCTGATGCCGCAGCGGATCCCCATCTCGCGCATCATCTTGAGCACGGTCTTGTCGGCTATCACGGCACCCTCTTCCGCCCTGAGGCACATCGCTATCTGCCGGTGCCCGCAGCCGTTGGCGGTGCGCGAGAAGATCTCGGCGGCCACCGGCGGCCTTCTGCTCGTATGTGTACCTGCCCCGCTTTCCGTCCATGCGCAGCAGCACCTCGCTCCCGAACGCGCGGTATATCTCCTGCCAACTTCTCACGGCTTCCACGGGAAGCGAAAGGGCAATCGCGGCAGATTTATACCCGTGCCCGAGCTCGAAGAGCCCTATGGCCGCCTTCCTGGCCTCGACATCATACTTCACTCTCAAATCAACGCGCATAAAGAAAGCCTCCCATTTCTCATGTCCAAGAAATGGGAGGCAGTTCATTTAAAGCCATGGCTGGCCATTATTTATTTATCGTTCCGCCTCTTCTTGCGGTTGTATTCGAGCAGCAAGCCCAAAGAAGTCAAAGCAGATCCGACAACTGCCAGCGGAAGAACCGGCAGCAGTCTCTCCCCTGTCGAAGCCAGAGCACCCGGCTCGGTGGTCTTGGTCTGGGAGGCGGGGTCGGCCTTGGTCTCGCCGCCGTTCTCGTCGAAGGTCACGGTGACGTCGCGGGGCACCCACTTCCACTGGGCGTAGACGGTCGTGGACTTGGAGACCTCGGTCTTGTCGGTGAACTGATCGCCCGACCCGTCCCTCTCGGTGTTCCAGCCGTCGAACGCCCAGCCCTTGCGGGTCGGGGCGGTCTTGGGCAGCGCGAAGGTGAACGAGGTCTTGCCCGGCTCGGTGGTCTTGGTCTGGGAGGCGGGGTCGGCCTTGGTCTCGCCGCCGTTCTCGTCGAAGGTCACGGTGACGTCGCGGGGCACCCACTTCCACTGGGCGTAGACGGTCGTGGACTTGGAGACCTCGGTCTTGTCGGTGAACTGATCGCCCGACCCGTCCCTCTCGGTGTTCCAGCCGTCGAACGCCCAGCCCTTGCGGGTCGGGGCGGTCTTGGGCAGCGCGAAGGTGTAACTGTCCTTATCTGCAGTCTTATCTTGCAAAAACTTTTGAGGATAAGCAGGATCGTATGCGCCATTATCATCAAAAGTCAGCGATAACTTTGCTGCGACCTGCCACATGTGAAAATCATCAGTACTGTCGGCATCCCTGACGCGCTTAAGGTAATAGCCCTCACCAACCGCATCCTCGTTGCCAAGAATAAAAGTGCTTTGCTTAGGTGCATCACCACTAGCTTTGGAGAGTACGTAGTTATCTCCGAGTGACGGCAGTTTCAAATTCTGCCAATTGTTCGGATCCACCGTATTAACAGTAGTCTTCCCTGACGATTCCCCTTTTACAATAAGGGGTATGTCGCCGCCATCATCCGTGCCATCATAGTTATTAGTGACAGCTGGCAGTCTAATTTCAGCGTCATCGCCACGGTAATTTCCTTGGAATAATGCGGGTGCCATTAAGGCAAGTGTGCCCTTATTAATAACGGCACCTTTCAAATTACTTGAACCGTGATCGATGAGAATGCCCTTACTGCCAATAGAGGTGGTTCCCTTAACGAAAATATCGTTATAGTTTTTCGCAGTATTGTATTGTTGCTCCCAAGTACCATTGATATCGACATAACCATATACGTAGGCTTGAGAGCCAGCTGTCGTCAAAACGCTGCCCTCATCTACCCGAAGGCCATTGTCTTCAATTAATTCATTGCTAGAAGCATTGTTGCAACCAAATTTGGTCGTTACATTTGTATTCGATTGACCAGTAATAGCGATCTTATTTACAGAAGAAATCGTACCGGCCGTAATTTCGGAGTTATCAGTAACATTCAATGCAGATGCGTACTTAATATAAGGAATCTCAGCCACAGTCCCTGCAATATTGATTGTGGGAGAAGAAGACCCCTTGGGAAGCCCATAGTACACACCCGTAACGCCCGTAGCTATTTCCGGTCGTCCAGCAATATTAATGAAGGAACCGTCAGAAATCGATACATTCTTGTTCGAAGTCAACGAAACGTAGCCAACACTGCCGCTATTCAGACTGATAGATAGCTTTCCTCTAGCCTTTACGCTCGATCCCTCATCCGACGAATTGGTCAGGTCGTTCTCGCAGAAAACATACCCATGAGAATCGCCCGCTTCATCCCTCAGCTCAACACCAGAAGCGTTCACGGCGATATCACCGTTTACAGCACTCCACTCTGCTCCATAAATAGAGCCAACATGGGAGCCGTGGACATTAACGGTAATAGATCCGCCAACGTTCGCTTTCTTCGAACCTTCAATAAAAGGGACATCATTGGGTATCGATCCACCTTTATCCCAGCCCCAAACATTCTCGTAAGCATCGATAACGACATCGCCATCGACCTCATAAACTCCATCTGGGATCATTTGTCCTGCGCCAATTATTGGCCAATTGCTATTAAGACGAAGCGTTTTGTCGGTGTTTTCATAAGTACTGCTGCCCGCAATAATATGAATGTTGCCTTTAATAGGCGCAGGGTCACCAAAATGACCGCAAATTTCATTTACCCGACCCGAGCGAACATCAAGCGTCACGTTGCCGCGCATCTCGCAACCGTAAGTGCCTTCGATAGCAGGAGAAACTTCGGAGTTGGCATTGTCGTAAACAAGCGTGGCGTTACCACCTACATAAACAGCAGGAAAGCCGTTTCCATCGCCGCTCGACCCATCGCCGCGCATGCAACCGGGATTAACGTGATTACCGCTAGCCATGCGAAGGTTACCGCTGATCTCAAGATAGGTGTCATGCTCGACGGACCCTTGATATGAACCACCGATGACGTCATGAAGGCCAGCGCCACTACCAGGATTGATATATCCAGACGCGGCTATCACCACATGTGTGTGATCGACAGTCGACCTATAGCCACCGCCATAAAGTGTTTCAGAGAGGTTGAGCTCGCAGTTACGAGTGAAAACGGTATCGAAACCATTACAATAGAATTTTCCTGAACCAACCACTTCGACGTTGTCAAAAGTACAAGATCCGGAAAGCATGGCACGGTTGGAGAAGTGCAAGGTTGCGCGATTATCACCGTCACTCGTCACGGTAATCTTCTTGTTAGCAACGCCGAAAGTCGAAACGTAATCTTGGGTCGGTACCACAAAAGACGAGCCGCCTTTTAGGACAAGTCTGATCTCCGATAAATTATCGGAGGCGATTTTATTCAGCGCATCCTCAAATGTTAATTGATCATTAACTTGATAAACACCAGATTCTGCTGCATCAGAATTCGATTCATCAGATGTTTCATTCACATTCACATCGTTTGACTGCTTATCCGAGACATCAGATTCAGGTTTTTGATCATCACTTGAAACCGTATTGTCGTTAGACGAAGCCTCGACCGCCCCCCCCTTGACCCAGAATCACTATCAGCAGATTCATTAGACAGATTCTCCGAAGTCGTGTTTTGCTGAGGGTCATTATTCACTATTACGTCAGCAAATACGCTCGTAGGAATCGTATTAAACACGAACAAAAAAGAGACGAGCCAAACGAGAGCTCGCCTGCAACGTGGCAATCTCACAAACCGCCCTTTCTACTCAACTGACATGAACCGGTAAAGGGCGACAAAATACCCAGAGGCAAAGGCATATATTTCACTCTTACTGAATGTACTGTCTGGCACATTGGTTTTAGTTTAATACCAGTGTTTTGTCTGACAAGAGAACGCGTTTATTGCCATGAAATAGAAACGACCAAAAATTAGTGTCACGACCAGCCAGAATTGATCGATGTGCATTAATTTCCTAAGACCTAATGAACAAACAATGAACAAACTCCACACCATAGTCATGGGGAAACTAGGAATTCGCCCGGAGAAGACGTTGAGCTTTTAGTTAAATAGTTAAAACGCTTCAGTTTATTGAAGCGTTTTAGTATGCCTTTTAGAGGAATCTGACCGTTCGCCGAATAATTTCTTGCTATCATGCAAGGCGTAGGGTAAATCTCCGATCGCAAGGAGACACAAATGGTGAAAAAGTCACCGGAAAACACTACTCCCGCAATTGTGGACAACGTAGAGGCGCTTGAGGCTAAGCTCGCTCAGATGCGAGAGGCCCAGGCGCTTTTTGCTACGTACACGCAGGAGCAGGTCGACAAGATCTTCTATGAGGCCGCCATGGCCGCCAACAAGGCTCGTATCCCGTTGGCGAAGATGGCCATCGAGGAGACCGGCCGCGGCGTTCTTGAGGACAAGGTCATCAAGAACCACTACGCCGCAGAGTACATCTACAACGCTTACAAGAACACCAAGACCTGTGGTGTCCTAGAGCGCGACGAGGCCTACGGCATCACCAAGATCGCCGAG
Source organism: uncultured Collinsella sp. (assembly GCA_900547235.1). Classification (GTDB taxonomy): domain Bacteria; phylum Actinomycetota; class Coriobacteriia; order Coriobacteriales; family Coriobacteriaceae; genus Collinsella. The sequence continues at coordinate 32,933 of URFP01000001.1, forward strand.
CCCATCGGCATCGTGGGCGCCGTCATCCCGACGACCAACCCCACCTCCACTGCGATCTTCAAGACGCTGATCAGCCTGAAGACCCGCAACGCCATCATCATCTCCCCGCACCCGGCTGCCGCCAAGTGCACCATCGCCGCCGCTAAGCTCGTGCTTGACGCCGCCGTCAAGGCCGGTGCCCCCGAGGGCATCATCGGCTGGGTCGATGTCCCCTCCATCGAGCTGACCAACATGGTCATGCGCGACGTCGACATCATCCTCGCCACCGGTGGCCCGGGCATGGTCAAGGCCGCCTACTCCTCGGGCAAGCCCGCCCTGGGCGTTGGCGCCGGTAACACCCCGGTCGTCATCGACGACACCGCCGACGTGCTGCTCGCCGTCAACTCCATCATCCACTCCAAGACCTTCGACAACGGCATGATCTGCGCTTCCGAGCAGTCCGTGACCGTCATCGACACCATCTATGACCAGGTTAAGGCCGAGTTCCAGAAGCGCGGCTGCTACTTCGTCAAGCAGGGTGCCGAGATGGAGGCTCTGCGTGCCGCCATGTTCAAGAACGGCGCTCTCGACCACCGCATCCCCGGCATGGCTGCCGCCAAGATCGCCGAGCTCGCAGGCATCGAGGTTCCCGCCAAGACCAAGATCCTGATCGCCGAGGTCACCTCCACCGACCCCGCCAAGGAGGAGTTCTCCCACGAGAAGCTCTCCCCGGTCCTGGCCATGTACCACGCCAAGGACTTCCAGGAGGCAGTCGACAAGGCCGAGCACCTGGTGCTCGCCGGTGGCCCGGGCCACACCGCCTCTCTGTACGTGCACCCCGCCCAGGCCGAGAAGATCAGCCTGTTCGAGCACGTCATGAAGGCCTGCCGTATCGTCATCAACACCCCGTCCTCGCACGGCGGCATCGGTGACCTGTACAACTTTGGCATGAAGCCGTCTCTGACCCTGGGCTGCGGCTCCTGGGGCGGCAACTCCGTCTCCGAGAACGTTGGGGTGAAGCACTTGATCAACGTTAAGACTGTGGCCGAGCGCCGTGAGAACATGCTGTGGTTCCGCGCTCCCGAGAAGGTCTACTTCAAGAAGGGTTCCACGCCCGTCGCCCTCGACGAGCTCGGTACCGTCATGGGCAAGAAGCGCGCCTTCATCGTCACCGACCAGTTCCTCTTCAAGAATGGCAACACCCGCGCCATCGAGGCCAAGCTCGACGAGATGGGCATCGCCCACGACTGCTTCTACGACGTCGAGCCCGATCCGTCGCTGCAGTGCGCACGTCGCGGCGCCAAGCAGATGGCTCTCTTTGAGCCTGACGTGATCATCGCCGTCGGCGGTGGCTCCGCTATGGACGCCGGCAAGATCATGTGGATGATGTACGAGCACCCCGAGTGCAAGTTTGAGGACATGGCCATGGACTTCATGGACATCCGCAAGCGTATCTTCACTTTCCCCGAGATGGGCAAGAAGGCCTACTTCGTCGCCGTCCCGACCTCTTCGGGTACCGGCTCCGAGTGCACGCCGTTCGCCATCATCACCGACAAGGAGACCGGCATCAAGTGGCCGCTCGCCGACTACGCGCTGCTCCCCAACATGGCTATCGTCGACGCCGACAACTGCATGACCGCCCCGCGCGGCCTGACCGCTGCCTCCGGCATCGACGTCATGACCCACGCCATCGAGTCCTATGTCTCCATCATGGCTTCCGACTACACCAAGGGCCTCTCCGAGCGCGCTGCTAAGCTCGTCTTCGAGAACCTGCCCTCCAGCTTCACGAACGGCGCCAAGGACCCGCATGCCCGCGAGGAGATGCACAACGCCTCCTGCATGGCCGGTATGGCCTTCGCCAACGCCTTCCTGGGCCTCAACCACTCCATGGCTCACAAGCTCGGCGCCTTCCATCACCTGCCCCACGGCCTCGCCAACGCCGTCATCCTGACCCGCGTTATGCGCTACAACGCCGCCGAGGCTCCCGTCAAGATGGGTACCTTCTCCCAGTATCCTTACCCCAACGCGCTGCACAACTACGCCGAGATGGCCAAGTACTGCGGCATCGAGGGCAAGGACGACAAGGAGGTCTTCGAGAACTTCATCACGAAGCTCGAGGAGCTCAAGGACTTCATCGGCGTCAAGAAGACCATCGCCGACTACGGTGTTGACGAGCAGTACTTCCTCGACACCCTCGACGAGATGACCGAGCAGGCATTCAACGACCAGTGCACCGGCGCAAACCCGCGCTACCCGCTCATGAGCGAAATCAAGGAGCTCTACCTGGACGCCTACTACGGCCGCGAGCCTCAGGACTACGCCGTCTGCTAGTTTTAGCACGGTTTTTAACGGCGGGGGTGCACGGGTGTTTCACACACCCCCGCCGTCGCTTCTATCGCATCGTTGAAAGGATGCAACCATGCTGCTACCCGATTCCAAGACCGAGCTCGTCCGCCGTGGCAACAAGGTCGTTTACGACCTGGGGGACAAGATCGTCAAGGTCTTTAACGAGACCAAGCCTGTCTCCGACGTGTTCAACGAGGCTTTGAATCTTGCCCGCATCAATGAGTGCGGCATCCGCAGCCCCAAGGCTCTCGAGGTTTCCCAGCTCGAGAACGCCAACGGCTGGGCGCTCGTGACCGAGAAGGTTCCGGGCACCACCCTTGCCGAGAAGATGACTGCTGAGCCCCAGCGCTTTGGTGAGTATCTCGAGATGTTCGTCGACCTCCAGATCGAGATCCACGGCTATACCTCCCCGCTGCTCAACCGTCAGCGCGACAAGTTCGCCCGCATGATCGACAGCCTTGATCAGCTCAATGCCACCACGCGCTACAACCTTCAGGAGCGTCTGGACGGCATGACCAAGGAGTTCAAGGTCTGCCACGGCGACTTCAACCCCTCCAACGTCATCGTCGGCGACGACGGCCAGCTCTATGTGTGCGACTGGGCACACGCCACCCAGGGCTCCCCTGCTGCCGACGTTGCCACCACCTACCTGCTCTTCGCCCTCAACAGCAAGGACCAGGCTGAGGCCTACTTGGAGCTCTACTGCGACCGCGCCGACATGCCCATGCAGGTCGTGCGTCAGTGGACGAGCATCGTCGCCGCTTCCGAGCTCGCTCGTAAGCGCAACGTGAACGATGAGTTCCTGAAGAACTGGATCGACGTCGTCGATTATCAGTAATATCTGAGCGATTTATTTCGCATCGGAGGCACAAGAAAACCCCGCAGCTCATTAGGGCTGTGGGGTTTTCCTTTTAGATATCGAGCATGCCACAAGATAAAAGGACGACCCCACATGTCCCCGATCTGGAGAAATGCGGGGCCGTCCCGTATTTCGAACTACATGTGAAATCGCCGATTAACGGCGGGCAGCCTTCACGAGCTCGGCGACCTTGGCGACGACCTCGTCGATCGCCACGTCCTCACGCTCGCCCGTGGCACGGTCCTTGAGCTCCACAGTACCATTCTTGAGGCCACGCTTGCCAAGCACGACCTGATACGGGAAGCCCATGAGGTCGTTATCGGCAAACTTAAAGCCGGGACGCTCATCGCGGTCGTCGACGACGACCTCGATACCCTCGGCGCACAGACCGTCAACAATCTGATCGCAGACGGTAGCGCACTCCTCCTTCTTGGGATCGAGCGGAATCACCGCGACCTCGTACGGGGCGACTGAGACCGGCCAGACGATACCGTGCTCGTCGTTGTGCTGCTCCACGACGGCAGCGAGCGAGCGGGAAACACCAACGCCGTAGCAACCCATGATGAGCGGCTTCTCCTTGCCGTCCTCGTCCATAAAGGTGGCACCCATGGCCTCGGAATACTTGGTGCCCAGCTGGAACACCTGGGAGACCTCGATACCGCGGGCAGCAGAGAGCGGCTTGCCGCAGTGCGGGCAGGGATCGCCGGCAACGACGGTGACCAGGTCAGCCCACTCATCGACGGTAAAGTCGCGCTCGGGGCAGGCACCGGTAAAGTGGTAGTCGACCTCGTTGGCGCCACAGGCCCACTGTTTGGACTCGCGCAGGCTCTCATCGCAGACCAGACGAATGCCCTCGGGCAGGTCAACCGGTCCGATAAAGCCCTTATGCAGACCGTAGGTCTGGAGCTCCTCGTCGGTCATCATGCGATAGCCCTTGCCAAAGACATGCTCAGCCTTGCAATCGTTGAGCTCGTGGTCTCCCGGGACAATGGCAACGACCGGTTTGCCCTCGGCGTCGATCAACGCCAGGGACTTGCGCGTACCGTTCTCGGGGAACCCAAAGAACTTAGCGACGGCCTCAATGGTGCCCATACCCGGGGTCTCGACCTTGGTGAGCTTACCATCGCCGGGGCCCTCGGCCACGACCACCTTAGTGCTCGCGGCCTCGTCATCGGCGGCAAAGCCGCAATCGTCGCAGTAGACCAGTGAAGCCTCACCAGCGTCAGCAAGAGCCATGTACTCGACGGAGGTGTCGCCGCCGATCTCGCCGGAGTCGGCGACAACGGGCAGAGCCTTGATGTAGCAGCGCTCGCAGATGTTGGCGTAAGCCTGCTTCATCTTGTCGTACTCCTCCTGCAGACTCTCCTGCGTGGCAGAGAAGCTGTAGGCGTCCTTCATGATAAACTCGCGGCCGCGCATCAGGCCAAAGCGGGGACGGAACTCGTCGCGGAACTTGTCCTGAATGTGGTACAGGTTGACGGGCAGCTGTTTGTAGGAGCGCAGCTCGTTGCGCACCAGGGCCGTGACGGTCTCCTCGTGCGTGGGGCCCAGGACGAACTCGCGACCGTGACGGTCGTCAAAGCGCACAAGCTCCTTGCCATAGGCGTCGATGCGGCCGGACTCACGCCACAACTCGGCGTCGACCATGATAGGCATCATAAGCTCCTGGGCGCCAGCGGCGTCCATCTCGTCTCGCACGATATTCTCGATCTTGCGAATCGAGCGCCAAGCAAGCGGCAGATAGGAATAGAGACCGGCGGCCTCCTTGCGGATCATACCGGCACGAAGCAGCAGACGATGGCTTGCAAGCTCGGCGTCGGCCGGATCCTCTTTGAGCGTCGGCGCATAGAGCTTAGACATATACATTGCTCGGGTCATTTATTTCTCCTCAATAAGTTTGTCGACCTCGGCCATAAGCGCGTCGACAATTTGATCCTCAGCTACTTTACCAATGATCTGGCCATGCGAAAAGAGCAGGCCCTGACCACGTCCGCAGGCAACACCCAGGTCGGCGTCAGATGCCTCTCCGGGGCCGTTGACCGCACATCCCATCACGGCGATCGAAAGCGGCGCGGAATAGTTCTTAAGCCGCTCGGTGACCTCCTCGGCGATGGGAATCAGGTTAACCTGGCAGCGGGCGCACGTGGGGCACGAGACAATCTCGGGACCACGGCGACGCAGGCCCAGCGACTGTAGAATTCCCCAGGCGACCGGCGGCTCCTCAACCGGATCGGCCGTGAGCGACACACGCATGGTGTCACCGATGCCTTCGGAAAGCAAGATACCCAAGCCTACAGAGCTCTTGATGGTGCCCTGAAGCTTGGTCCCCGCCTCCGTCACGCCCAGGTGGAGCGGAACATGCGGTATCTCGCGCGACAGGGCGCGATAGGTATCAAGTGTCGTCTGTACGCTATGGGCCTTGGCGGATAGCACGATGTTGGTAAACCCACGGTCCTCAAAGTGCCGCACAAAGCGTTCGCTCGACATCACGAGCTTTTCGGGCTGCGTGAGGTCGTCGCGCTCGGCAATATCTTGCTCAAGCGAGCCCGCGTTCACGCCAATGCGAATCGCGCAGCCCGCGGCACCCGCGGCATCGATGACGGCATCGACCTTAGCCCAATCGCCGATATTGCCGGGGTTGATGCGCAGCTTAGAGGCACCAGCCTCGACAGCGCCAATGGCAAGCTTATGGTTAAAATGGATATCGGCGACGATTGGTACCGGAGACTCGGCACAAATCGTGCGAAAGCCCTCGAGCGCAGCCTCGGTAGGCACGCTCACGCGCACGATATCGCAGCCAGCCTGCGCCAACGCGCACACTTGCGCAAGCGTTGCCTGGGCATCAGCAGTATCGGTGCAGGTCATAGACTGAACCACGACCGGAGCGCCACCACCGATCTGCACGCCGCCCACATGCACGGGGCGCGTCAACTCGCGAGGCAAAGGATGGGATAAAGACAATCCAAACACTCCCCTACAGAATAAATCGAAGGATGTCGGAACGAAGCATATAGACAAACAGCAATGCGAAGAGCGCGACGCCCACATAGCTCACGATCGTCTGGACCTTGAGCGGCAGCTCGCGGCCAGCAATCTTTTGAATGATCTCAATAAGCAGCTTGCCGCCATCGAGTGGTGGGATGGGCAGCAGGTTCATAAAGCCAAGCGAGAACGAAATGAGCGCGGCAAACGACAAGAACGTGACGGGACCGGCAGCAGCTGCCTGCGAGGACATGACGCTAATACCCACGATCGAAGAGGACTGATCGAGGATCTCCATCGTATGCTGCGGCTGGAGCAGGCGCATCACGCCCTCCGCTGTCTGCGCAACATACGAGAAGGAGAGGCGCGCCGAGGTGATGGGGTCCAAACGGACCACCTGCGTAGAGGCATAAACGCCCAGACGTTCGTCCTCTTTGAGTGCGACCGAGGTCGAGCACTGCTTGCCATCGCGCTCATACTCAATAGCAATATCGTCCTTACCGGCAGCCTTGCCGATGGCATCGTAGACATCCATCCAAGTGGAACATGAGACACCGTCAACCGAAAGGATCGCGTCACCGCCCTCGATACCCGCCTTGGCGGCAATAGACCCCTCGTCAACCTGACCGATCACGTTGGTATCCATCGGCACGGTGACACCCGCAATGGAATAGATGCTCATAAGGAGCAAAAAACCCGTCAAGATATTGACGATAATGCCCGCGAGCAGCATAAAGGCGCGCTTGAGAAAGCCTTGGCCAACATAGGTGTGCGAGCGCTCTTGCGCAAGGAACTCGGCCTCGCCGCACGGCAGCTCCCACACATCGCCCTCGGCAGTCGCATGTTCGCGATCGAAACGGCGACCATCAAAGGTGGTATAGCCTGCCTTGTCTCGCGGCAACGTCTGATATTTGGTGGGATAGTAGCTCGGCGAGGGCTTCTCCCCTTCCTCATACCAGGGCGCGATGGAGCCCCAGCCCAGCAAAAGGGCGCATGCCTCGAGCACATCCTCCTCGGAAAGCTCGAGCTCGACAGCAAGGTCGGCCACGGCCACGCGACCATGACGATAGATAGCCGCGAGCACGCGGTCGGCGCACGAAACATCGGTCGGATCCATACCGCAGATGGCAGCGTAGCCACCCAGCAGCAGCGGGGTCACGCCAAACTTGGTTCCAATGCGACGCGACGCGTAATGGATGTCAAAGCGGCACGGCAGACCCAAAAAGAACTCGGTCACACGGACGCCGCAGGCACGCGCCGCCAAAAAGTGGCCGCCCTCGTGCAAAAACACGAGGACGGAAAGCATCAGCAGGCCCCAAAAGACCGATGAGAGAACGCTCAGAACAGTATCCATAAAACGAAAAAGCAATCCTTATGGGTTAGGAACGGGTTGCGGCGAGCACCTGCGCAGCCTTTTCACGCGCCCACGCATCGATGTCGCGAAGCTGCTCAAACGAATCGACCACCTGCATATCGTGGGCGTCCATGCAGGATTCCACAATGCGATCGATATCGGTAAAGCTGCAGCCATCGTGCAGGAAGGCATCGACGGCGACCTCGTTGGCGGCATTGAGCACGCACGGCATGGTGCCACCCGTCTTGCCGGCACGCTCGGCCAGTGCCAGACAGCGGAAGGTATCCATGTCGGCAGCATCAAACGTGAGCTGCCCCAGCTCGCGGAAATCGATACGAGGCGCCGGAGTATCCCAACGCTCGGGATACGAGAACGCGAACTGGATGGGAATACGCATGTCGGATGCACCGAGATGCGCCATCACGGAGCCGTCGGCGAACTCGACCATAGAGTGAATCTTGGACTGACGCTGCACGACCACGTTAATGAAATCGAGGTCGCAGTTAAACAGATGCATGGCCTCAATGCGCTCCAGGCCCTTGTTCATGAGGGTGGCGGAGTCAATGGTGATCTTGGCACCCATGGCCCACGTGGGATGCGCGAGGGCATCGGCACGCGTCACGCGATCGAGCTCGTCGCGCGTGCGGCCAAAGAACGGACCGCCCGAGCAGGTGAGCCAAATGCAGTGGGCCTCGCGCGGGTTCTCCCCCAGATAGCACTGGTAGATGGCGGAATGCTCAGAGTCGACCGGAATAAGCTGGCCCGGTTGCGCCAACGGCATAAGCAAGTCGCCACCGACGACGAGGGACTCCTTGTTGGCAAGGGCAAGGCGCTTATTCGAGGTCAAGGCCGCATGGCTCGCCTCGAGACCGGCGGCGCCCACAATAGCGACGAGCACGCAGTCGACATCGTCGCGACGCGCGAGCTCGCAAACCGCCTGCGCGCCAACGCCGAGCTTCGTTCCCTCGGGCAACTCCTGCAGCACGGCGTCATCGCCATGATCGACATCGGCCACGGCAACCGCCGGAACCGAGAACTCGCGGGCAGCGGCAACGAGCTCGGAGGTACTGGAGTTAACGGACAGCGCCGTCACCTGCAGGCGATCGGCATGCTGGCGGCACACATCGAGCGCCTGGGTGCCAATAGAGCCTGTACAGCCCAGGATGGCAACGCGAAGGCGTCCATCGGGGCCATACGTCGTCTGGAAGGACATTACAGCACGCCTCCGATCATCAGCAACAGCTGCGCGGTGATGCAGCCGAAGATAAGCGAATCGCTACGATCGAGCATTCCGCCGTGGCCCGGGATAAGGTTGCCGGAATCTTTGACGCCCACACCGCGCTTGATGCGCGACTCGATAAGGTCGCCGATAACGCCCAGAATGGACACGACCACGCCGCACAGCAGCGCATAGGGCAGGCTGAGCTTGTAGAAGTGCGTCGCCCACAGGATGAGCCAAATCAAAACCGAGCCCAAGATGCCGCCGGCAAACCCCTCCCAGCTCTTTTTGGGAGAGATCTTGGGAACCATCTTGTGCTTGCCGATACGGCTGCCCACGATGTAGGCAAACGAATCGGAGACCCAAAGGGACGCGCAAACGCCCACTGAAAGGAGGGCGCCGGCAAAACCGGGCACGGCATCGCGCAGCAGCACGATAGCCGACAGCATAAAGCCAGTGTAGATGGGACCCATGAGCGTCACGGCCACATCAGAGATGCGGGTACGCGGCGACCAGACATACCAAATGCCCACAGCGAGCATCAAGGCAAAAAGCAGGGCATTCAGCAACATCGAATCGCCCAACGCCGACAGCGGAAAGAGTACGGCGGCAGCGATACCCATGCGCTCGTTAGCCATCTTGCCATCGAGCCTTGTCATACGGAAAAACTCATAGCAGCACAGACCGCTCATGACAGAAACAAAGATGGCCGTGGGCACGATACCCAAAACCAGGCACAGGATAAAGACAACGGCGTAGACGATACCGGCGGCGGCACGGGTAATAAAGCCCGCCAGCCACGAACCGGTGCCGCTCTTCGCTGCAGGCGCTCCCGCAGTGGCAGCCTTGCGCGCAGGCGCCGCGGAAACTGGCGTCTTGGGAGCAGATGCCTTGGGACGATCGGACACGATTAAGCCTCCTCGGTCTTGCTCAGTCCACCAAACCTACGGTCACGGCCCTGATAGGCCAAAATGGCGTCGACAAGGCCCCAACGATCAAAGTCGGGCCAATAGGTATCGGTGACGTAGAATTCGGAATAAGCCACCTGCCACAGCAGATAGTTCGAAAGGCGCAGCTCACCAGAGGTGCGAATCACAAGTTCGGGATCGGGAAGACCGGCGGTATAGAGGTGGGAAGCCACCATGTCGTCATCAATTGCGGCAGGATCGATCTTACCGGCGGCAGCGTCGGATGCGATCTGACGGACAGCGCGGGTAATCTCGGCACGCGCGCCGTAGTTGACGGCAAGCGCCAGCGTCATACCGGTGTGATCGGCGCACTCGGCAAGACCGCGCTCAAAAACGTCGCGAGTCTTCTTGGGCAGCGCGGAAATGTCACCCAAAAAGACTACGCGCACATTTTCGCGCTTCAGAAGCGGCAGCTCGTCGATAAACGTCTTGGCAAACAGGTGCATCAGAACGTTGACTTCGTGCTGCGGTCGATTCCAGTTTTCGGTCGAAAATGCATAGGCCGAAAGCACGTCGACGCCCAGGCGCACGCAGGCGGTAATGATCTCGCGCAGCGAGACGATACCCGCCTTGTGGCCCTCGGTGCGTGCAAGACCGCGCGACGTGGCCCAACGACCGTTGCCGTCCATGATGCACGAGATATGGTGCGGAATGTTATTGAGGTCAAGGTCGGAAAAACCGACGCCCGCAGGGGCGTCGGCAAAGTACTCGACCAGTTTATGCTCGTCGTATTGCACCTTAGATCTCCATGACCTCGGCTTCTTTTTCCTTCAGAAGCTCCTCGACCTTGGCGACATACTCATCGGTATGCTTCTGGACCTTGGCCTGCTCGCGACGTACGTCGTCCTCGGTGAGCTCCTCATCGCGCTCGAGCTTGTTGTTGAAGTCGCGACGGATGTTACGGATAGACACCTTGGCCTGCTCGGCGTACTCGCGGCACTCCTTGACGAGCTCGCGACGGCGCTCCTCAGTGGGAGCCGGGAACGGAAGACGAACGACGGTGCCATCGGAGTTGGGGGTAATACCCAGATCGGAAGCGCCGATGGCCTTGACGATAGCATTGATGAGCGCCTTATCCCACGGCTCGATGAGCAGCATGTGAGCCTCGGGGGTCTTGACGGCGGCAACCTGCGTGACCGGCGTGGGGACACCGTAATAATCGACGGTGATGTCGGACAGAATGTTGGCGTTGGCACGACCGGTACGGACCTTGGAGAAGTTATGCTTGAGGGACTCGAGCGACTTGTCCATATGGGCGGTGATGTTCTCTGCCATGCTTAATCCTCCTGATAGACGAGCGTGCCGACGGGCTCACCCGCGAGCGCGCGCTTGACGGTGTCCTCGCCATCGATGTTGAGGACCAAAATAGGCATACGGTTATCCTGGCACAGGGCCGTAGCTGTGGAATCCATAACCTGCAGACCGCGAACGAGAACCTCGTGATAGGTAATCTTGTCAAAACGGACGGCATCGGCGCACTTGACGGGATCCTTGTCGTAGATGCCGTCAACCTTGGTGGCTTTAATCAGAATCTCGGCGCCGATCTCGCACGCACGAAGAGCCGCGGCGGTGTCGGTCGTAAAGTACGGATTGCCCGAACCGGCGGCAAAAATAACGACGTTGCCCTTGGAAAGGTGGTTGATGGCGCGACGGCGAATATAGGGCTCGCAGATCTCGTTCATCTGGATAGCGCTCATCACACGGCAGGGAACGTCGTTATGCTCGAAAGCATCCTGCAGGGCGAGCGCGTTCATAACGGTCGCGAGCATGCCCATGTAGTCGGCCTGAGCACGCTCCATGCCACCGGCAGCGCCTGCCATGCCGCGGAAAATATTGCCGCCGCCGACAACGACGCCGACCTCATGGCCAACGGCGAGCAGCTCCTTGACCTGCTTGGCAAGATGATCGGTAACCTTGGGGTCGATGCCATATTGGCCGTCGCCCATCAGCGCTTCGCCGGAAAGCTTAAGAAGCACTCGTTTATATCGGATGTCGGACAAAGCGATCCTCCTTTAATTAGACTCTCAATATGATATCAAAGGCTCTGATAAGAGCCATGAAAAAGCAGGCTGTGAGTAAAACCCACAGCCTGCTCATTACCAGCTACAAGAGCTTATTTACTCGCCACGGACCAGACGGTCAAAGGCAACGACGGTAATGGTGTCGCCGAGCTCCTTGGAGACCTGCTCAGCGTACTTCTTGATGGTGAGGGAGCTGTCCTTGATGAACTCCTGCTCGGTGAGCACGGACTGCTTGTAGAACTTCTCCAGACGGCCAACAGCCATCTTCTCCTGGATAGCCTCGGGCTTGCCGGACTCGGCAGCCTGGGCCATGTAGATCTGCTTCTCGTGCTCGACGGTCTCGGCCGGAACCTGATCGCGGGTAGCGCAGATCGGGGCGACGGCGGCAACCTGAAGGGCAACGTCGTGAGCGAAGGTCTTGAAGGACTCAGCCTGAGCGGTCTCGGCCTTCTCGAAGGCGAACTCGACGAGGACGCCGATCTTACCACCCATGTGGATGTAAGAAGCGAGCGCGCCGTTCTCGGCCTTGCGGGCAGCGAAGCGGGAGATCTTCATGTTCTCGCCCATGATGTGAATCATCTCGGTGAGCTCGGAGGAAACGGTCTCCTCGCCCATCGGCTTCTCGAGCAGAGCGTCGACGTCAGCAGGCTCGGTGGTAGCGACAACCTCAGCGACCTTAGAAGCAAAGCCGGTGAACTTGGCGTTGGAGCCAACGAAGTCGGTCTCGCAGGAGAGCTCGAGCAGAGCGCCGGTCTTGCCATCCTCGGAGACGAACGCGGCGACAGCGCCCTCGTTGGTCTCACGGCCAGCCTTCTTGGCAGCCTTGGCAAGGCCGTTCTTACGCAGAACGTCGACAGCGGCGTCCATGTCGCCGTCAGCCTCGACGAGAGCCTTCTTGCACTCCATCATCGGGGAGTCGGTCATCTCGCGGAGCTGCTTGACCATAGCGGCGGTAATCTGGGCCATTGTGGTTCCTTTCAAAGAGATGAAAAAGAATTAACTAAGACTGATTTACTCGGCCTTGGGCTCAGCGGCCATCTCGGCCTCGGAGACCTGCTCCTTACCGGAGCCAGCGAGGCAGGCGTCAGCCATGAGCTCGCACATAAGGGTGACAGCGGAGATAGCGTCATCGTTGCAGGGGATGCCGTACTCGACCTCGTCGGGATCGGAGTTGGTGTCGATCAGAGCGACGACGGGGATGTTCAGGCGCTGAGCCTCCTTGATGGCGTTCTCCTCGCGCTTAGTGTCGATGACGAAGAGAGCCTGGGGCAGACCCTTCATGTCGCGGGCGCCACCGAGGTTGGTCTGGAGCTTGGTGAGCTCCTTGCCGAGCACAGCCTGCTCCTTCTTGGGGAGCACTGCCATGCGGCCGTCCTCGACCATGGCCTCGAGCTCCTCCATGCGGTTGATGCGGGAGCGGATGGTGACGAAGTTGGTCAGCATACCGCCGAGCCAACGCTGGTTGATGTAGGGCATATTAGCGCGCTCAGCAGCGTTCTTGACGGCCTCCTGAGCCTGCTTCTTGGTGCCGACGAACAGCACGTTGCCACCCTTGGCGACGTTCTTGACGAAGGTGTAGGCCTGGTCGGCGTCGAGGATGGTCTGCTTGAGGTCGAGGATGTAGATGCCGTTGCGCTCACCGAAGATGAACGGCTTCATCTTGGGGTTCCAGCGACGGGTCTGGTGACCGAAGTGGCAGCCGGCCTCGAGCAGGGTGCGGATATTAATCTTGGTAGCCATGTTAAACCTCCTGTGGTTTGCCTCCGCGCGGGGTCATCCTCCAAAACCAACCCGGACATGTGCTACCAAAGCCCGGGCACCACGGTATGAAGTAGCCGCGCGTGCGTGATAAAAACATGTTGCCGTGAAGCAACCCGATGAATGATAGCAGGAATGCATCTTCGTGCCAACCCGCAATCAAAACCACACACCTGAGTGCGGCGCGGGACGTCCCAGCCACTATTCGCCTCGGGGATGGGCTTGAGCCACGGCACGTTTGAGCCGATCGGGCGTGAGGTGCGTGTAGATCTGCGTCGTGGACAGGCTCGCATGACCCAGCAGCTCTTGAACCGAGCGCAGGTCCGCACCGCCCTCGAGCAAGTCGGTCGCAAAGGTATGGCGCATCGCATGCGGGGCGATGTCGGCCGGAATGCCGGCGAGTGTCGCCAGCGTATGGAACCGCCGCCTGAGCATGGCTGCACTCATGCGATTACCGCGCGCCGATATAAGCAGCGGATGCGGCCCGGTAGCGGGGTCACGACGCTTTGCCTGAGCGAGCAACTCCGGCCTCCCCTCCTCAATATAGAGACGCGTCGCCTCGAGCGCACGACGATACAGAGGGACGATACGTTCTTTGCTCCCCTTGCCCCACAGGCGCAGCGTGCGTTCGGACCACGCAATGGACTCCACATTGAGTGCTGCGAGCTCTGAGATACGGGCGCCCGAGGCATAGAGCAGCTCGAGCATCGCCGCATCGCGCAGTCCCGCGGGTGTTGAGGTATCAGGCGTCTTGAGCAGCGCCTCGACCTGCTTGGTCGTAAGGACGCCCGGCAGGTCACGCGGCAGCTTGGGCGATGCGATCGCCGAGACTGCATCGCCCTCCACGACCCCCTCAGCAGCCATCCATCGATAGAGCGATCGGATAGCCGACAGATGCGCCGCAAGCGTTCGGGGAGCCACCTGCTCACGCGAAAGCTCGGCAAGATAGCGACGAATGGTGCGCACGTCGGCAGCGAAAGCATCGATATCCTCGCGCTCGCACCAGGCAGCAAAGCGCTCCAGCCTCGAGCCATAGGCCGTCACCGTATTGGGAGAAAGCCCCTCGACACGTGCGATATAGGCGATAAACGAGTCGACGGTGTCGTACAGGTCAAAGGCTATGACCGGTCGCCTCCAAACAGATCGGGGCGAGTGGCCAGATAGGCATCAAGGGCCTCGAGCGCACGGTCCGCATAGGCCTGGTAGCGGTCGCGCTTGCTGCGGCGCTTACCATCCTCGAGTGGCGGCACCAGGCCAAAGTTGACATGCATGGGCTGGTAGCCCACGGTGGCAGGATCGGTCGCATAGCCCACGAGCGCGCCCAGGGCGCCCACGCGGGGCAACTCGACGCCCGCGGCGCCGATAGCCTCGGCATAGGTGTTGAGCGCCGCGAGCAGACCGGTCGCCACGGCTTCCATGTACCCCTCGGTGCCGGTGATCTGACCGGCCAGGCGCACGCCGGTACCAGGCACGGCAAAGGTGCCATCGAGCACGTGCGGGGCGTCGACAAAGGTATTGCGGTGCATGACACCGTAGCGGAAGAACTCAGCGTTCTCCAGGCCCGGCACCATATGGAAGACGCGCTTCTGCTCGCCAAAGGTCAGGTTGGTCTGGAAGCCCACCAGGTTATAGGCGGTCTTCTCCTTGTTCTCGGCACGCAGCTGAATCGCCGCCCAAGGGCGACGTCCGGTACGCGGATCGGTGAGGCCGACGGGCTTCATGGCGCCAAAGCGAATGGCGTCCTTGCCGGTGCGCGCAACTTCCTCGGCAGGTTGGCAGGCCTGGAACAGATCGCCGCCCTCAAAGTCTTTGAGCACCACGCGGTCGGCCGTGGTAAGTGCCTCGATAAAGGCCTCGTACTCCTCCTTGTTGAGCGGAGCGTTGAGATAGTCGCCGCTCCCCTGCTCCTCGTAGCGCGACTGCGAAAACAGCACGTCCATATCGAGCGTGGAGGCATCGACGATCGGCGCCGCGGCATCGAAGAACGCAAGGGCGTCGCCACCGACGAGCTTCATGACCTCTTCGCTCAGCGCCGGTGAACACAGCGGGCCCGCGGCAATGACCACGTGGCCCTCGGGAATCTGCGTGACCTCGCCGTGCGCGACCTCGATATTGGGACGGGCGGCAACCTCGGCCTCGACAAGCTCGGAAAACTTGACGCGGTCGACCGCCAGGGCACCGCCGGCGGGAACAGCCGCGCGATGGGCGCAATCGAGCAGGACTGAACCCATGCGCTTAAGCTCGGCCTTCAGCAAACCAGCCGCGGAATCCGGACGGGTCGACTTAAACGAATTGGAGCAGACGAGCTCTGCCAAGTGATCGGTATGGTGAGCCGGGGAGCTAACCTGGGGGCGCATCTCGCACAGCTTTACGGCAAAACCGCGGTCTGCCAGCTGGATCGCGCATTCCGAACCCGCCAGACCGCCACCGATAACCGTCACCTGATCGAACTGCATCTGCAAACACCTTTCTAATTGACACGTTTTCCATTGTGACCGAAGGGCGTCTGGGCGTGAAGGGCAAACTTGGAGGGCGCATACCTTCCATCCATCATGCGCTCGATAAGGCCCTCGAGTTCAAGCGAACCCAAGAGTTTGAGTACGCCGACAGCATCGAGCGCGACGAGCGCCGCGATGTCGTCGACCTTGAGCGGAGAGGCGATGAGCGCATGCATCACGGTCTGCTGTGTTGGATCCAGGTCGGCAATGCCGGGAGCATCAGGGCGCGAGTAGCGCAGGGTGCCGTAGATGCGTGAGATAGCCATCTCGATAGATTCCTCGTCGATGATGCAGCAAGCACCGTTCGCAATGAGGTAATTCGTGCCACGCGACTCGGGCGATAGGATCGACCCCGGCACGACAAGAAGTTCGCGCCCCAAATCCATAGCAGCCTCGGCTGTAGAAAACGTCCCGGAAGGCATACCCGCCTCGGAAACAAAGAGGGCTTGCGACAGGGCCGCGATCACGCGATTGCGGCGCGGAAAGGCAAACTTGCGCGGACCCATGCCCCACGGAGAGATCGACACGACCGCGCCACCCGTATCGAGCGTGCGCATAATAAGCCCCGCGCTCGAACGCGGGTAGACCACGTCGGCGCCCGTCCCCAGCACCACGACGTGTTTGCCGCCGGCGTTGACCGCAGCCCAACCCGAGGCCTGGTCACAACCGACCGCGCCGCCCGAAACTACCGTCACTCCCGCCTCGACCGCCACCTTTGCCGCAAGCTCTGCCACGGCAAGACCATACGGCGAGGCCTTGCGCGCGCCGATGATGGAGAGCGCGGGCGTCGAAAGCACCTCGGGGTTGCCGCGCACATAGAGCGTCTGGGGTACATCAGAAAGCTCCAAAACGGTCTCGGGATACAACGCATCACCTGGATGCAGCTCGTAGGTCCCCTCGGCCATCATTGGTCCCTCCTTCCCTGGTACATCGCTGCCTCGAGCACGTGGTCATGCGTCACTTGCTCGCTCTCGGCGACGTCGGCGATTGTACGCGCGATACGCACCAGTCGCACAATGCCGCGACCCGTGAGATGTGTGCGCTTCGACAGGCCGAGCACACACTTCTCCGCCGCATCATCGAGCTCAAAGGTCGAAACGACGCCGTCAATGGACCGTGTCTCGTCATCCTCGGCCTCGGCATCCGCATCGTCCATACGGGATTCGCGCCAAGCGCGAAAAGCGCGACCGCGCACAACGTAGTCACGTAACTCGGCAGACGACATACCCTCCGCACCCTCGATAATCACTTGGGGGTCGGGACGGGTCACATCGATCATCATGTCGATACGGTCGGCCAAAGGACCGCGCAGTTTAGACCGATAGCGCTCGACCATCGCCGCCGAGCAGCGACACGGCACCTCGCGATCACCCAAGAAGCCGCAGGGGCAAGGGTTACTCGCAGCCAGCAGCTGAAAGCGCGACGGGAAGGTAAAGGCCCCGTCGACGCGTACGATCCTGACGTAGCCGCGTTCGATGGGCTGACGCAGCGTCTGCAGCACACCCGTGGGAAACTCAGCAAGCTCGTCCAAAAAGAGCACGCCGCCATGAGCCAGGCTGATCTCACCCGGATGCACCGGGCGCCCTCCGCCAATGAGGCCAGCCGTTGATATGCTGTGATGGGGACTTCGAAACGGCCGATGACCTGCCAATAAGCCATCGATGTTCTCACCCAAAACCGAATGGATGCACAGCGCTTCCTGCTGGTCCTCAACGGAAAGCTCGGGCAGAATGCCGGTCATACGGCGCGCGAGCATGGTCTTACCCGAACCGGGCGAGCCGATCATGAGCAGGCCGAGCTCGCCGGCGGCCGCAAGCGCCATGCCGCGTTTAGCGACTTCCTGCCCCAGCACATCGGCATAGTCGAGTTCGGGCTCAAAGGTCGTCTCAACACCCTCGGAATCCAGATAATGACGCACGGCATCGCCCATGCCGCGAGCAAGCTGAGACAGATGATCGATAAAGCCGCAATCAACGCCCGCAAGCGGCACATGCTGATCGGACCTGCCGGCGATAAAGGACAGCCCCATGTCACGAGCCAGCAGCTGAAACGCCACCTCGCCCTTGACGGGAAGCACCGTACCGTCCAAGCCGAGCTCGCCGGCGATAAGGCAGCGATCGAGGTTGTCACGGGGAATCTGCCCATCGGCCGCCAACACCGCGATGGCGATGGGCAGATCAAAGCCGCTACCGGTCTTGCGAATATCGCCGGGCGCCAGATTGACCGTAATGCCCGAGCGCGGGATCTCGAACCCGGCGGAGCGCATCGCACAGCGAATACGACCGCGTGACTCCATCACCTCCATACTCGGAATGCCGAGCATCTGAATACCCGGAACGCCGCCGGCAAGCGAGACCTCGACCGTGACGGGAATTGCCTCGACGCCGCGGATGCAGGCCGCGTGAACGGCAAACGTCTCGAACGCCATCACGACACCTGCCAATCGAATGCGTTGTACTGATGCTCGATCTCGGCGATATGCCCGCCGCGAATGGTGACACCCACGGCATCGAAGCGAATCGCCTTGAGCGGATAATGCTCCATGAGATAGCAACTTGCGATGCGGCGGTAGCGGCGTTGTTTTTGGGCGTCCACGGCCTCCTCGGGAAAGACCCGCGTGTTGCAATCCAGTGCGACGCGTCTGGTCTTGACCTCGGCCATCACCACGACATCGTCGAGCTCATCGAGCAGCACCAGATCGGCCTCGCCCTCGGTGCAACGATAACCCTGCTCCAGCAAGGTGTAGCCGCGCTCGTTAAAGTAGTCGATGGTGATCAGCTCGCCCAGCATGCCCAGCTCGCGGGGACTGAGTCCCTTGATAAACTCGGGCGTCATCGCCCCGCAGTCGAGCTCGCCGTTTTCCCAACGCTCCTTGAGCTGCTGCGTCTTGCTCTTTTTGCTTGCGGCACTCATGGGGTCTCCTTTCCCGCACGCTGCATTGCCCCGATGATGAGGGCACCTTTCATGCGGGTAAGTACCGGAAGCAAACCAAAAGCTGACCAAATGCCGTCAAAAAACGGGCCGTACGCAGCAATGGTGTTGCATACGGCCCGCTGCCAGCAGGTTTATAAAACCCCTGAGGTCCCTGTCTCCACAATTGACCTAGAAAAGGCGCTCAGTCTGCAGAAAGTTTCCGCAAAAGCTCACGCGGTGCAGTGGACAAAGTCCATGTTTGCGAATGGCCTCGATATGCTCGGGGCTTGCATAGCCCTTCGACTCGGCCAGATGGTACTCGGGATACTCGGCGTCGTACTCGACCATCATCTCGTCACGCGTGACCTTGGCCATGATGGACGCCGCGGCGATACAGGCGATCTTGGCATCGCCCTTCACCACGTCGCGCTCGTTAGGAACGGCGCCCAAGGGGTTGCCATCCATGAGGACGCAGTCGGGTTCAAGTCCCGTATCGGCCACGGCGCCCGCAACGGCGGTACGGATAGCACGGGCCATGCCCATTTCATCGATATCCTTCGGCGCGATATGGCAAAAACCGATTGCCGTCGCCACCTCGGCAATCTTCACCGAGAGCAACTCGCGGCGCGCGGGCGTGAGCTTTTTGGAATCGTTGATACCCCAGACGCGCGGCTCCATAGGAAGACAGACGGCGCATACCGTCAAAGGGCCGGCCACCGATCCGCGACCTACCTCGTCGACACCAACGACCACCCCATCGCCGCCAAGCTCATGCATAAGCTCGTACATGTCATTGACGCGCTCGCGCTCGGCAAGCTCTTTGTCATGGCGTTTGAGGGCGCGTTCACAAGCCTTGATCACCTGCTGGCGCGGGTCCTCGCGATAATGCTCCACGAGGGCGGGGATCTCCTCAAACGTAGCGCTCGCCAACTCACCGGCAACCTGCGATGCCGAAACCGAGCTCGTCATGTTGGCCATACCAGGCCCTCCTTGCATGCAAATCAGATAAAAAGAAGGGCCACCCGAAGGTGACCCTTGTGTCCAAACGAGTGGACAGACGCTGCGATCTTCTTAGCGCTTCTCGGGGATGCGAGCAGCCTTGCCCACCTTGTCGCGGAGGTAGTACAGCTTGGCGCGACGGACGCGACCATGACGGACGACCTCGAGCTTGGCGATCTTGGGGCTGTGAAGCGGGAAGGTACGCTCAACACCGACACCGAAGGACATCTTGCGGACGGTGAAGGTCTCGCGGGCACCGGCGCCGGCCATGCGGATGACGTCGCCCTGGAAGACCTGAATGCGCTCGCGGTCGCCTTCCTTAATGCGGTAGTGAACCTTGACGTTGTCGGCGACGCGAACCTGAGGAATGTCCTCGCGGATCTGCTGACGCTCGATTGCGCGGATGTAATCCATGTGCAATTCCTTACTCTTCTAGAGGTGCCGTACCACCTTGGCCGGCACGTAGTTGAACAAACGTATTCGAGTATACACGCGCGGGTTTCTGCTGCAAGAACAATTTTTTGCGCAGACAAAAAGACAAAACCCGCACATGATAACCGCCCGTCTCACGAATGAGACGGGCGGCATGAAGGGGGCTACGCTAGGCGTCTAAACCCAAAACGTTAGGCGGAACGCTTGGCCTCGAGCTTGGCCTGAGCGGCAGCCAGGCGCGCGAGGGGCACGCGATAGGGCGAGCAGGACACGTAGTCCACGTCGGCCACGTTAAACAGGCCCTTGATGGACTTGGGGTCGCCGCCGTGCTCGCCGCACACGCCAAAGTGCATGTCGGGATTGGTGGCGCGGCCCTTCTCGACGGCCAAGCGCACGAGCTCCAGCACCGCCGCGTCGATGGTCTCGAAGGGGTTGTCTTTCAGGATCTTTTTATGCATGTACAGCGGGATGAACTTGGCCTCGGCGTCATCGCGCGAGAAGCCAAAGGTCGTCTGGGTGAGGTCGTTGGTGCCAAAGCAGAAGAAGTCGGCATGATGGGCGATCTCGTCAGCGACCATGCAGGCACGCGGCAGCTCGAGCATCGTGCCCACGGGAATATTGAGCTCGACGCCTTCCTCGGCGGAAACCTCGGCGATCACGCGCTCGATAACCTCGCGGGTCTGGACATGCTCGGCCGTGATGGAAACGAGCGGAACCATGATCTCGGGGCGCGGGTCGACACCCTCCTTGATAAGGCGGGCAGCGGCCGTGGCGACGGCGCGAACCTGCATGAGCGGCAGATCGCCAAAGACGACGGACAGGCGCACGCCGCGCAAGCCCAGCATGGGGTTGGACTCGACCATGCCGTCAATGCGACGCAGGCGGGCGCGCAGGGCAGTGAGCTCCTCCTCGGGAGCGCCGGCGGCCTCCTTCTTGGTGATGGCGACCTCGAGCTCGCGAGGATTATCCAGGAACTCATGAAGCGGCGGATCGAGCAGGCGGACGACCACATCGCGACCGGACATGGTCTTGAACATCGCCAGGAAGTCCTCGGTCTGAACCTTGAGCAGGTCGGCCAGGGCCTGCTGCTTCACGGCCTCATCGTCAGAAAGGATAAAGCTCTGGATGATGTTCTTGCGATCGCCCAGGAACATGTGCTCGGTGCGGCACAGGCCGATGGCCTCGGCGCCAAACTCGAGCGCGAGCTCGGCATCCTCGGGGTTGTCGGCGTTGACGCGCACGTGGTTGGCGTGGCCGTCAGTCTCGTCCAGGCGGATTTCGTCAGCCCAGGACAGGATGGTGTCCAGGTCGCCGGTGAGCTCAGCGGAGACCAAATCGACAGCGCCATCAACGACAATGCCTTGGGTTCCGTCGATGGAGATGATGTCGCCCTCGTGCAGTACGCGATCGCTGCCCTCGATACGCACGACCTTCTCGGCCGCGTCGATATGGAAACGCTCGACACCGCAGACGCAGGGGGTACCCATGCCACGGGCGATAACGGCGGCATGGCTCGTCTTACCACCGTGGCTCGTCAAGATACCCTCGGCGGCGACCATACCCTTCAGGTCGTCGGGGTTGGTCTCCCAGCGGACCAGAATGACCTTGTGACCCTCGGCGGAACGTGCGACGGTGTCGTCACTCGAGAACACGACCTCGCCCACAGCGGCACCGGGACTGGCGTTAAGGCCACATGCGAGCGCCTCGTACTTCTTGGAGGAGTCGAACTGCGGGTGCAGGAGCTGGTCGAGCTGCGCGGGGTCGATGCGGCTCACGGCCTCCTCACGGGTGATGAGGCCTTCTTCGACCATCTCGATAGCGATGCGCAGGGCGGCGGTTGCGGTACGCTTGCCCACGCGGGTCTGGAGCATCCAGAGCTTGCCCTGCTCGATGGTAAACTCGATGTCGCACATGTCGCGGTAGTGATCCTCAAGCGTCAGGAAGACACGCTCAAGCTCCTCACCTGCGGACTCGAGGCCCGGGGTGGTCTTGAGGTCGGCGATGGGCTCGGTGTTGCGGATGCCGGCAACGACGTCCTCGCCCTGGGCGTTGACCAGAAAGTCACCGTAGAACTCCTTGGTGCCGTCGGCCGGGTTACGGGTAAAGGCGACGCCGGTCGCCGAGGTCTCGCCCTTATTGCCAAAGGCCATAGCCTGGACGTTGACGGCGGTGCCAAGATCGTCGGAAATGCCGTGCTGCCTGCGGTAGATGCAGGCGCGCTCGTTCATCCAGCTACCAAAGACGGCCTGGATAGCAAGGCGCAGCTGGAGCTCCGGATCGTGAGGGAAGACGGGCTTGCCGTCGGCGACCTCGAGCTCGGGATACAGGGCAGCATCGACGTTATCGGAGAAGATGCCCTTGAACGTCTCGACGAGCTCCTGCAGGTCCTCGGCCGATAGCTCGGAGTCGACGCGAACGCCGGCGACCAGGCGGGCCTGGGTCAGGGCATTCTCGAACAGGTCGGCGTCAACACCCATGACGACGTTGGAGAACATCTGGATAAAGCGACGATAGCTGTCCCAGGCAAAGCGCGGGTTCTGCGTCTGGGCGATAAGGCCCTGGACGGAATCGTCGTTGAGGCCCAGGTTGAGGACCGTGTCCATCATGCCGGGCATGGAGAACGGAGCACCCGAGCGTACCGAGACGAGCAGTGGGTCGGAGGCATCGCCGAGCTTCTTGCCACAACGGGCCTCGAGGTCGACCTCGGCGGCAACGATTTCGTCGAGCGCGCCCTCCGGCCACACGTTGCCGGCACCAGAGTACTCAACGCAGGTCTGGCAGGTAATGGTAAAGCCACCGGGAACCGGCAAGCCGATACGGCTCATCTCGGCAAGGTTCGCGCCTTTGCCGCCAAGCACGAAGTTCATGGACTTGTCGCCCTCGGTGACACAAGTGCCCTGGGCGTCGGTTCCAAAACGGTAAACCCTCTTGCAATCGCTCACGATACTTCCCCTTCCATGCGCTCTCGCGCACGACCGTGGTAACGAATCGACCCGCCGGATGCGGGCCGTGAGGGAACTATACGGCGGGATTTGAACGGGCTTGAGCAGAGGATACGCGGTTTGGTAAACGTGCTAAAACTTGCGGTAAACGGTAGGTAAAGGTGGTTACCTTATGAAGATACCACTACAATAAATTAGCAGGTCAAATGTAGGTTTCTTGCTAAATCGCTTTACCAAAACCAGTCAATTGAGACGGGGCATTTTAATCCCCGTCCCAGAAAAATCATCCCAGAAAGGACTACTGCTGTTGAGCACGGCGGACGGCACGGTGGGCTCTTGCCTCTTGAATCTCTTCGAGGTGAGCGATGATCTCGGAGGCGCTTTCCTCGATCGCCTTGCCGTCGGTGCGAACCACAAAGCAACCCAGACGTTTCATGAGGGCGCGAGCCTCCTCGAGCTCACTGCGTACACTCTCAGGCTCGGCATAGGAGCCCGCAACGGCACGGGCATAGTCGTCGCCCAGGCGGCTATCGCGAATCTCGGAAATCACATCGACGGTCGAAATCAGACCGAAAAGACGCATCGGATCGACCTCGTAAATCGACTTGGGCGGCTCCATACCGTGCGCCAGCGGAACATTGGCGACCATATAGCCCTGATAGGCCAAATACATCGACAGCGGCGTCTTGGATGTGCGTGACACGCCCAGCAGCACAATATCGGCACCCGACAGATCATCGCAGCCACGTCCGTCATCGTGCTCGACAAAGTACTCCATGGCCTCGATACGGTGGAAATAGCGATCGTCGGTCTTGTGAATCACGCCCGCAACGCCCTTGGGCGGCATACCGATGAGGGACGACAGCACCGCGAGCGACGGCCCGATCAGGTCGACCGAGCGAATATGCAGCATGCCCAAGTAGTCGAGCACGCGAGCACGAAGCCCCGGGTCGACGATGGTATGGAACACGGCGATATCGCGATGGTCGGCATCGACTCGCGGGCCCACAAACGACTTAACCTGCTCCACCGAGGTCACCTTAGGCAGACGTAAAACACGAAAAGCCCCTTCATCAAATTGCCCGGACGCCGCAAGCACCACCTCACAAGCGGTATCACCGAGCGAGTCGGAGATAACGATAACGATGGGACGAGCGGTGACCGGGCAATCCATGCGGGGCTCCTTTTACGCTTATGCGCAGGCTAGCTTACTTTTTGCGGGCAAGCTCACCAATGTTGGCGATGCCGGAGAAAACGGCCTCGAAGCGGTTGAGCAGCTTAAGGCGATTATCGCGAAGCTGTTCGTCCTTGTCCATGACCATAACCTCGTCAAAGAAACGGTCGATGGGGGCACGCAGGGCGGCCAGAGCGGCAAACGCGGCAGGGTAATCCTCGGCAGCAAGGGCGGCATCGACAGCGGTCTGAGCGAACTCGGAGGCGTCGGCAAGTGCAAGCTCGACCTCGCCCATCAGGCTGCGGTCGTACTCCACACCCAGCTCGGGCTTGGAGATATGCGCGGCTCGGGCGTAGGCAGTCGCCAGGTTGTCGAAGGTCTCGGCGTCGTTCTTGCGGGCCTCGTCGAGGGCGGCGCAGCGGGCGAAGAAGACCGACGGGGCAATGATGTGCACCGCGGATACGGCGGCGACGGTATCGGCCGGGATCTTCTCGTCACGGGCCATGCTCACCAGACGGCCGTGGAAGAAGTCGCGAACCTGCTGGGAGACCGCGGCGGCGTCAAACTCAATGCCCTGCTCGCTGTAGAGCTCGAGTGCAAAGTCGATGAGCGACGTGGGGTCGATCGGCAGACGATCGCGCAGGATGTTGATGATGCCGATAGCGGCGCGACGCAGCGCGTACGGGTCGGAAGAGCCGGTCGGGGGCTCGCCGATGGAAAAAATACCAGCAATGGTATCGAGTTTGTCGGCGCAGGCCACGATGCAGCCAGCGGTGCCCTCGGGCAGCTCGTCGCCGGCAAAGCGGGGACGATAGTGATCGCGAATGGCGTGGGCGACCTCGTCGTTCTCCCCCATCGTGGAGGCATAATAACCGCCCATCACGCCCTGCTGGCTCGTGAACTCGACGACGGCGTTGGACACCAGGTCGGCCTTGCACAGATGTGCGGCGCGGCCGGCATCAGCGGCCAGATGGGCACCCAGGTGAGCCTCGCGGGCAATAGCGAGCGCGAGCTGCTCAATACGCTCGGACTTGGCAAGCACGCTGCCGAGCTTCTCCTGGAAGGCGACCTTGGCCAGGCGCTCACGGAACTCGTCGAGGGAGATCTTCAGATCCTCCTCGTAGAAGAACTTGGCGTCGTCCAGACGGGCGCGCACGACGCGCTCGTTGCCGTCAATCACGCGCTCGGCATTCTCGGGCTTGCTGTTGGAGACGACCACGAACTCACGCGTCAGCTTGCCCTCGCCGTCATAAATCGGGAAGTAGCGCTGGTTGGTGAGCATAGACTCGCAGATGATCTCGTGCGGGACCTTGAGGAACTCCTCATCGAAGGTACCGACGAGCACCGTCGGCCACTCGCAGAGGTTGATGACCTCCTCGAAGACCTTCTTGGGCGTATCGACGTGGCAGCCAGGACGGGCGGCCTCGACCTCGGCGATACCGGCAAGGATGGCCTCACGACGGCGCTCGGCAGAAAGCACGCCGGCGTCCTCGAGCACCTGCTCGTAAACAGCGGGGCTGGCGACCACATGGTCACCGGGGCCCAGGACGCGATGGCCGCGCGTGGTGTTGCCACTCGTCACGTCGGCAAACGACACGGGCACGACGTCCTCGCCCAAAAGGCAGCAGATCCAGCGGACCGGACGCACGAAAGTGGCGTGCTCGTGGCCCCAGCGCTGGCTGCGGTAGTTGGGCCACTGCAGGCCGGCGATGGTCTTCTCGCACAGGGCCGTCAGAATCGGGGTGGCCGGGGCGGAAGGAATGTTCTTCTCAGCAAAGACGTACTCGCGTCCGTCGGTGTCCTCGCGACGGACCAGGTCCTCGGCAGCCACACCGCACTTGCGGGCAAAGCCCTGGGCGGCCTTGGTGGCGTTACCGTCAGCGTCGAAGGCGATGTTGGCCGCGGGGCCACGCTTGACCTCGTGAACCTCATCGGTCGCAGTGGCGACGTCGGCAACGAGCGCAGCCAGGCGACGCGGGCTCGAGATCACGCGGACCTCGCCGTGGGCCAGACCGGCCTCGTCGAGACCCTTGGCGATCATGGTGCCAAGCTGCTTGACGGCATTGTTCAGCGGTGCAGAGGGCATTTCCTCCGTACCGATCTCAAACAGGAAATCCTTAGCGTCTGCCATGGCTTACGCCACCTCGCCTTCCTGGTCGGCATTCTCGTTGATTCCGGCGACCTCGGCCATATAGGCCTCGCAGCACGCCTTGGCGACGGCGCGGACGCGCAGGATGTAGTTGGCGCGCTCGACTGCGGACAGCGCACCGCGGGCATCGAGCAGGTTGAAGGCATGGCTGCACTTCATGACACAGTCGTATGCCGGCAGCGGCAGCTTACGCTCCAGGCAGGAGTGGCACTCGGCCTCGTAGTCGTCAAACTTCTGACGCATCATCTCGACGTTGGCGACCTCAAAGTTGTAAGCACTGAACTCGCGCTCGTTCTCCAGGAACACGTCGCCGTAGGTCATGGGCGTGCCGTCGGGCAGGTAGCTCCACACCAGATCATAGACCGAGTTGACGCCCTGGGCGTACATGGCGATACGCTCCAGGCCATAGGTGATCTCGACGGGCACGGGGTCGACCTCGATGCCGCCTACCTGCTGGAAGTACGTAAACTGCGTGACCTCCATGCCGTTGAGCCAGACCTCCCAGCCAAGGCCCCAGGCGCCCAGCGTCGGGCTCTCCCAGTCGTCCTCGACAAAGCGGACGTCATGGTCGTTGGGGTCCAGGCCAATGGCGGCCAGCGAACCCAGGTAGAGCTCCTGGGCGTTGACCGGCGAGGGCTTGATGAGCACCTGGAACTGATAGTAGTGCTGCATGCGGTTGGGGTTCTCGCCGTAGCGGCCGTCGGCGGGACGGCGGCAGGGCTGCGCATAGCAGGTGCGCCACTCGGCGGGACCGAGCGAGCGCAGCGTGGTCGCGGTATGGAAGGTACCGGCACCGACCTCGGAGTCATAGGGCTGCATAATGACGCAGCCCTGCTCGCCCCAGTACTGTTGGAGGCGCAGGATGATGTCTTGGAAGGAAAGCGATGAAGCGTTCATGCCTCTAATATCCCCTCGTCGAAACGATTACACGGTTAGGTACTGTACTATAGCGGTTTTTAGTCGATAGCGCCGATACGGTTGAGCGGCCAGTAACGCACGAGCGCCACGGCGATCAAGTCGGAGCGGTCGACCGGGCCAAAGTAGCGGGAGTCAGCAGAGTTCTCGCGGTTGTCGCCCATCACCCACACACAGTCGTCAGGGACGGTGTAGGGATAACTCACCTGAGCAGCGGGCGCCTGGGCGGAAAGCGGCCAGCTCATGCCGGTCGTATAGTCCTCATCGAGCGCCTGGCCGTCGACGACGACTTTGCCGTCCTGCAGGTCAACCGTCTGGCCGGCCGTGGCGATGACGCGCTTTACCAGCACGTCATGCTCGGACGTGCCATCGGGGTTGTGGAACACCACGATATCACCCTGTTTGACGGGCTGCCCGAGCTCGAGCGTCACCTTTTGCGCCAGGATCTGGTCGCCGATCTCGATTGTGGACTCCATGGAACCGGTGGGCACCACAAAGGGTTCGACCACAAATGAGCGAATCAAGAAGGTGGCGACCAGCGCGATCGCGACGACCACGATCCACTCAAAGGCGCCCCTCAGGGCAGAATGCTGCGATGGAACCATTCTCACTCCTCGCTCTGCGAATACGAAGCGTCCAGGATCTCCTGCGCGTACGCGCGCTCCTCTACCGTAAGGCGTGCCGTCTCGATAAGATCGGGACGCCAGCGACAGGTACGCTCGATAGAGTTTTTGCGACGCCAGGCATCGACCTTGGCGTGGTCGCCGCTTACGAGCACTGGTGGCACGCCCTCGCCATTGAACTCGGCGGGGCGGGTGTACTGCGCGTACTCGAGCAGGCCACCGTCCTCGGCGGTCGAGAAAGACTCGTCCACGTTGCTCATCTCGTCGCCCAAGGCTCCGGGAATGAGCCGTACGACGGCATCGGCCACGACCATAGCGGGCAGCTCGCCGCCTGTGAGCACGTAGTCGCCGATCGACAGACGCTCATCGGCATACGCATATGCGCGCTCGTCGACGCCCTCGTAACGGCTGCACACAAACAGCAGGCGCTCGCTTTTGAGCAGGCGCTCGGCCACATGCTGCGTAAAGGGCTCCCCGCAGGGGGTGAAGAACACCACGGTGGGCTTGGGACCCTCGGAGCTGATGGCCTCGATTGCCTCGGCAATGGGCTCGACCTTCATGAGCATGCCCTGCCCGCCGCCATACGGCTCGTCATCGACGGTGCGATGGCGGTCGTGCGTCCAGTCGCGCAGGTTATACGCCTTAAAATCAAAAAGGCCGGCCTTGCGGGCGCGGCCCAAAATCGACGTGGACATGACGGGCTCAAACATCTCGGGAAAGACCGAAAGGGTCTCAATCAGCATGCTGTCCTCCCTACTTGTCCATATCGATCAAGCCATCCATAACGTGGACGGAAATTGTTCCTGTGTCGGGAAGATCGAGCACAACCTGCTCGATCACGGGAATCAGCACCTCGCCGTACCGATCGCCCTCGACAACCCAAACATCGTTGGCGGGCGTCGACATGATCTCGACAATCGTACCGAGCGAGCCAAAGCGCTCATCGACCACCTCGCGACCCATAAGGTCGGTATAGGCGGCGTCGAGCGAATCGAGCTCGAAGTCGTCACGATTGGCCAGCACATAGCATCCGGTGATGCCCTCAGCGGCCGTCAAGTCATCTATGCCCTGAAACGAGACCAGATCGCCATCGCCCGTATCGGTGACGGACACGACCGTGCAAAAACGGTCGCGCTTGAGCGCCGGCGGCGTCAAGGCGACACGCATACCCGGCTCCAATACAGAAGGAAGCCCCCGCAGCGGCTGCGCGAGGACCTCCCCCTTCCTTCCGTGCGGCTTGACCACACGGGCGATGTTTTTGTACTGGGACCTCAAGGTCCTAGCCCAGAACCTCTACCTCGACAGCGGTGTCGAGGCGAGCGGCCAGTGCACGGGCGAGCGTGCGAATGGCCTTGATGGTACGGCCGCGACGGCCGATGACCTTAGCGACGTCATCCTCGGCAACCGAAACCTCAATCGTGGAGGCGTCGTCACCATCGATGACCTCGAGGCTCACGGAATCCGGGTCGTCGACGATCTGAACAACGAGATATTCGACGAGATCGGCGATGCGATCTGAGAGCATTGCCTCACCCTCGAGCTGTGCAGCGTCAACCTCAGGCACGATTTACTCCTCGGCGCCCTCAGCGGCCTCAGCGGCAGCCTTAGCGGCCTCGGCCTCTTTGGCGAGCTGCTTCTTGGACTTCTTGACGACGGTCTCGGTCTTCTCGCCCTCGTTGGCGGCCTTGACCAGAGCGGCGACGGCGTCGGTAAGCTGAGCGCCCTTGGACTGCCAGTCAGCAATCTTCTCGAGGTCGAGGTTGATGGTCTTGGGGGCGGTCATCGGGTTGTAGCGGCCAACCTCCTCGATGATACGACCGTCACGCGGGGCGCGGGAATCGGCGACGACGACACGGTAGTACGGACGCTTCTTAGCGCCGTGACGAGCAAGGCGAATCTTGACTGCCAAAGGAAACTCCTCCAACCAAGCAGCTTTAGGCTGCAACTACAAACAAACAGTTGAACATAATACGCCATCGACGCGGGCAGGTGAAGTCCGTGAGACCAACTTCTTCGGTGTAGTCGAGGGCAAATCCATATCTTAGACAAGAATTCGCGATTTGCAAGCACATCCACGCACCCCACATGAGCAGCGCGGTATACTCATGACATGGAAAGACGCGAACATACATACGGTTATGAGGATACTGCAGGCGTTACGCCGCCGCCCTGGACGGGTCCGGCGGTGGGCCTGATGGACCTCGATGCATTTTTTGCGAGCGTGGAGATGCTTGATCATCCCGAATGGCGCGGCAAGCCGCTCATCGTGGGTGGTGATGCCGATTCCCGCGGCGTTGTGTCCACGTGTTCGTACGAGGCACGTCGCTTTGGCGTGCATTCCGCCATGCCCTCGGCCGAGGCACAGCGCCTCTGCCCGCAGGCCATTTGGACGCACGGACACTTTGATCGCTACCACGAGGTCAGCGCGCAGGTCATGGCGATTCTTGCCGATGAGACCCCGCGCGTGGAGCGCGTATCCATCGACGAGGCCTTTATCGATATCACGCCGGGCCGCTTTGCGCCCGAAGACCCGCTGCTGGTTGCGCGGCGCATAAGCGACCGCGTGGCAGCGCTGGGAGTGACCTGCTCTATTGGCGTGGGCTGCAACAAGACGGTCGCAAAGATCGCAAGCGAGCGGGACAAGCCGTTTGGGCTGACCATCGTGCGCCCCGGAACCGAGCAGCGCTTTTTGGCCGCGCTGCCGGTATCTGCCATGAGCGGAATCGGGCGTTCAGCCGAGGAGCGACTGCGTCGCATGCGCGTCTATACGCTCGGCGAGCTTTCACGCGCGCCAGAGTCCACCCTGGCTGCAATCTTTGGCGTGAATGGCGAGCGCATGCGTCAACGTGCTTTGGGGCTCGAAGTATCCGAGGTCACCAGCCTGGAAGAGGAACGTGAAGTTAAATCAGTGAGCAATGAGCGCACCTTTGCGAAGGATTTGACTGAGCGTGGGGATATCGAGGCGGCGATCGCGCTGCTCGGCGAGTCGGTTGGGCGGCGCCTGCGCCGTCAGGGGCTGACAGGCGGAACCGTAACGCTCAAGCTCAAGTATTCGTATGGCAGCGGACGCACGGCACAGCGCCGCTTGCCCCACCCCACCGACGACGAGAATATCTTTGTGGCCGTAGCGCTCGAGCTGCTCGACAATATCTGGCAAGAAGGCGTGCACGTGCGTCTAGCGGGTATCGGCATGAGCGACTTCGACCACCAAGGCGGTATCCAAACCGACCTATTCTGCGAGATCGATGACCGCGGAGCCCAATCCAGCGACCGCCGCGACCTCTCCGTCGCCATCGACGCCGTCCGAGACAAATTCGGCGACACCGCCCTATCCTTCGGCCGCCAATCCCGCTTCTCCTCCCAATGATTTACGTTTTGGGCAAAAAGAAAGCCGGGCAGCTGCAGGTAGTGCAACTGCCCGGCGAACGGTAGAGGGTGGCTCTAGAGAAGCCCCGCCCAAATAAGGTCCTAGAGGAGATTGAGGGGGAGCTGGGGAGCGTCGCCCCAGAGCTTCTCGAGGCGGTAGAAGTCGCGGGCCTCGGGGGTGAAGACGTGGACGACAACCGAGCCGTAATCCATGAGCATCCAGGTCTTCTGCTCGCGGCCCTCGATAGAGAACGGGTGCTCACCGCAGGCCTCGGCAACCTTCTCCTCGATCTCGTCGACGATAGAATCGACCTGACGGTTGTTGGTACCGGTGGCGATCACAAAGTAATCGCACACGTCGGAGAGCTCGGTCAGATCGAGCACCTGCACGTCCTCGCCCTTCTTGTCGTAGGCGGCCTGCGCGGCGGCGCGGGCGACATCCTCGGCGGCGACACCGCTCGCGGACAGCGAGGCAGCGGTGCGGTCGGACGTGGCAACGAAGCTCTTGTGCTCCACACCTTCAAGAATCTGCTCGTCAGTCATGGTCTCATCGGCCATGGAATACCTCTTTCTAGACACACCCGAGCTAGCGCAGCTGGGCGTAATGGTTGTAAATCGTAATAGCCGTGGGATAAAGATAGCGCCCGGACTGGATCACGTAGACCAGACCCTGCGCAAAACAGGAGAAGAACAACTCGTCAAGCGTCGACTCCCCCACCATCTTGCGCAGCGCGTGGGCATAATCACCATGGCGGTTAGGCTCGATGGCATCGGCCACAAAGACCACCATATCGAGCGGCGTCATGTCGCAGGCGCCCACCGTGTGACGGTCGACAGCCTGGAAAACGGCTGGCGATAGCTCGGGAAATAGCTGCGGAAGCTCATAGGCGGCAACCGGGCCATGCAGCAGCGGCGTCGCGGCCGAAGGAGAGCCGGCAACCTTAATGCCGTAGTGCAACGCGCGGGCCACGAGCTCGTCATCGGAGAGTACCTTATCCCAGTCATGAATCAGGCCAGCGGCAGCGGCATCAAAGCGGTCAACGCGGTAGACCTCAGCCAGATGAAGCGCGGTCTCAGCAACACCCAGCGAATGCATGTAGCGCTTGCGCTTATCCTTCATACGCACATCGAGTAGCTCTTGAATGCGCTTGAGCAGCGCGCGCTCATCGCCCTCAAACTGATCCTCTACCGACAACGTAGACCCCCATCACTCAAAATCTTCTTGACCCAGATCGGTATACAACCCGCGTTTGCGAATATAGCCGAGCACGGACTCGCTCGTAAGATAGCGCACGCTCATGCCACGGGCAACCCGCTTGCGAATGTTGGTCGAGCTAATCGCCAGCGCCGGAATCTGGATATACCGCACGTCAAACGGCAGGCCTGACTCTTTGATTCGCGCGCGAGCAGTATCGATATCAAAGCCCGGTCGCGTCGCCGCAATAAACGTGGCAAGCTCGGCGATTCGGTCGGCATCATGCCAGGTCACAATATCGATAATCGCGTCGGCGCCCGTAATAAAGTAGAGCTTTACCTGAGGCGGGTAAAAGTCGCGAAGGGCATGAAGCGTATCGGCCGTATAGGTCACGCCCGGACGGTCGATCTCGAATCGGCTCGCCAAAAAAGCCGGATTCGCAGCGGTGGCGAGGACCGTCATGGCATAACGGTCCTCAGCAGGCGTCACCGGTTTGTCGAGCTTAAAGGCGGGAGAGCCGGCCGGCATAAAGAGCACGGCGTCCAAGTCGAGCGACTCGCGCGCCTGCTCGGCGGTAACCAAGTGCCCGTAATGAATCGGGTCGAAGGTGCCACCCATAATGCCAAGCCGAAACTCCTGCCCATCCTTGATAGGCAGCTCAGGCAGACCAATTCCACCGCGCAGCGACATGACTTACTCGCCCTCCGGGGTCTCGACATCATCCGCGACGTCCGCCGCATCGACAACCTCGACGCCCTCGTCCGCAGCATCGGCTACGTCAAAGACCTCAACGCCTTCGTCCTCAAGCTCCTCCTCGTACTCCGAGAAGTCCTCGGCGCCCTCAAAGTCAAAGGCGCGCTGGCAAATGCGGACCTCGTCGCCCGCACGGCAGCCGGCCTTCTCGAGCGCGTCGTCAACACCCATGCGCGCGAACTTATGCTGCAGGTAGATGACGGCCTCCTCGTTTTCCCAGTCGGTCTGGATGACCATGCGCTCGATGGCGCGACCGACCACGCGGAAGGCGTGGGGCTCTTCCTGAACAATACGGAAACGCTTCTCACGCTGCAGGCGACGGCGCTCCCACTCATCGTCACGCAGATCGACCGGCTCATCGGAGACAGCCAGCTCGGCGCGAAGCTTAGCCACCTGCTCGCCTACGGCAAGCATCAGCGTATTGAGACCGGCACCCGTCACGGCGGACACGGCAAAGAACATATGACCGTCGTCGAGTGCCGCACGCTTGAGGTCGGCAATCTTGTCGGCCGTGCCCGGCGCATCGCACTTGTTGGCGACGACAATCTGCGGACGCTCCGAAAGTTCGGCGCCATACTGCTCGAGCTCACGGTTGATGATACGGTAATCCTCGACCGGATCGCGATCCTCAAACCCGCCCGTCATGTCAACGACATGCATGATGAGCGCCGTGCGCTCAATGTGACGCAGGAACTGATGGCCCAGGCCCTTGCCCTCGCTTGCGCCCTCGATCAAACCAGGAACGTCGGCAACGACGTAAGAATACTCACCGGCACGCACCATGCCGAGGTTCGGCACGAGCGTGGTAAACGGATAGTCGGCGATCTTGGGTCGGGCGGCACTCATGCGCGCGATAAGCGAGGACTTGCCCACCGAGGGGAAGCCCACGAGCGCGGCATCGGCCATAAGCTTCATCTCGAGCTCAATCCAGTGCTCCTCGGCCGGTTCGCCCAGCTGAGCGAACGCGGGCGCGCGGCGCACCGACGTCACAAAGTGCGTGTTGCCCAGGCCACCGGCACCGCCGGGCGCCACGACAACGCGCTCGCCATCATGCACCAGGTCGGCAATCTCGAACATCGGGGTCTGCGTCTCGGGGTCGAGCTCGCGCACCACGGTGCCCATAGGAACCTTCAAAATTAGGTCCTCGCCG
This sequence comes from uncultured Collinsella sp., assembly GCA_900547235.1. Classification (GTDB taxonomy): domain Bacteria; phylum Actinomycetota; class Coriobacteriia; order Coriobacteriales; family Coriobacteriaceae; genus Collinsella. Next base: position 67,528 of record URFP01000001.1, read on the forward strand.
CTCTTACCGTTACGACGGGCACCCTGCCCGTGCGTGCCGCGCTCGGCGCGGAAGTGATGCTTAAAGCGGTAATCGATCAACGAAGACAGCTGAGCATCGGCCTGGATGACGACATTGCCGCCACGACCGCCGTCGCCGCCATCGGGGCCGCCCTTGGGGACAAATGCCTCGCGCCTAAACGACATGCATCCGGCTCCGCCGTCGCCGCCGCACACGTTAATGCGGCTGATATCGGTGAACTGTGACAACAGAATCGCCTCCTACAAAAAGAGGGAGACCCTTGAATCCTAAAACTCAAGTGCCTCCCACATATGTGCTCTATGAAGGGTGAATTACGCGTTCGCGAGCGGGCGTACGCTGACCCTGTGCTTGATACCCTTGTGGAACTCAACGGTACCGTCGACCAGCGCGAACAGCGTGTCGTCCTTGCCACGGCCAACGTTCTCACCCGGGTGGATGTGCGTGCCGTGCTGACGGACGAGAATCGTGCCCGTGGTTACCGTCTGGCCGGCATAGCGCTTCGTGCCAAGGCGCTGACCGCGGGAGTCACGGCCATTACGGGAGGAACCGAGTCCTTTTTTGTGTGCCATTGTGTATACCTACTCTTTCGTTACGAGTGTAATCTACTCGGCGACGGGAGCCTCGGCAACAGCCTCGGCCTCTGCCTTGACAGCCTTCTTGGCGCGGGACGTAGCCTGGACCTTCACGATCTTCAGCTTGGTGAGCTGCTGACGGTGACCCTTCAGACGACGATAGCGCTTACGCTTGTGGAACTTGAAGACCAGCTGCTTCTCGCCCTTGAACTGCTCAACGATCTGAGCGGTAACCTTGGCCTTGGCCAGCTTGTCGGGATCGGTGACGATCTTCTTACCATCGTTGAGGAAGATGACCGGCAGGGTGACCTTGTCGCCCTCATTGCCCTCGATCTTCTCGACGGTGATGACATCGTCGGTGGCGACCTTGTACTGCTTGCCGCCCGTGTTAACGATTGCGTACATGTTTACTTGCCCTTCATGCATCAGTTAGTGCAACAGTCGAATATAGTAGCAGGCGAAAATACCCCCGTCAACGAGTATGTGGAGCAAATCCACAAGTTCGCACAGGTATGGGGCTGACGAGTCGGCCCTCGTCGTCCTCGCATGCTTGATTCTGACGCTCGACATCGTAGGAGCAGATGGTCACGAGGTCTTGCATACCGGTGGAAACAATAGGTGCATCCACGCCCGGGGTCAAGCCCTGCAACAAAACATCAGCAGCGGAAAGCAAAATTTCCGGACGCATGGAGCCCTCGTTGTCGGCATGGGTGTCGAGCATGAGCACCAAATGGTCCGGGCGCTCCCCCGCCGTGAGCTCATAGCCCACGAGCGTGTGATCCAAATCCAAGCGCTTGCTCTTTTTGCCGCGCGCGTAGTCGATGCCATGGTCCGCGCGCAGCGTGTCGATCGCACGACGAACCTCGTCGGCGCTTACGGGCGCCTCGGGATCCAAGTGCAGGTCGATGCGATACGACAGACGCGTGAGCTGCGCCGTCAACGCCGGTGTGCGCACGTCGATGTACGCCGCCTCGATGGGCGCCAGATCGGCCGGAGACGCCGCAGCCAGGCGCCCAAACGCCTCGTCGAGCGCCACGAACTCGGTCATAAACAGGTCATACCACTCGCAGGTCGACGACGTACCCACCGGTAGCGCCGAAGAGAAGCCCACGCGCATGTGCGGAGAGAAGCCCTGCGTGACGGCATAGGGAAGCCCCGCACGGCGCACGATGCGCTCAATGGTATGGATTACTTCGAGATGGCCCAGGTACTTAAGGCGATCGCGCTTGCCATAGCGAACACGAAGTCTAAAGAGCGTGGGGTTGTCGGTCAGGCGCTCACTCATGCGCGATCACCCATCAATACATTCTTGGCGTGGAGCGTGGGGCAGATTCCGCAGCCGGTGCACGACGTGCGGGTGCAGTCGGGAGTCGTGACACCCTCGAGCGAGCGACGGTACTCGCGCTCGAGGAAGCCGCGCGTGCAGCCGGGGCTCACATGCTCCCACGGCAGACGCCAGTCCAACTCGTAGGGCAGGTGCACGAGCTCATTGAGGTCGATGCCGTTTTTGGCAGCAGCCTCCTTCCAGATATCGAGCGAGAAATGCTCTACCCAGGCGTCAAAGCGAGAGCCCGCGCGCCAAGCATCGATGATGACGGGCGTCATGTCACGACCGGCGCGGGACAGAGCGGCCTCGATGAGCGAGGTCTCGGCATCGTGGTAATGCACGCGGACGGCACGGTTGCGAACGCTCGTGATAAGCAGCTTCTGGCGACGCTTGACGTCGTCGTAGTCGAGCTGCGGGCACCACTGGAACGGCGTGGCAGCCTTGGGGATAAAGACCGAAACCGAGATGGACACCGAGATCGAGCCGCGACGAGCCTTGGGCACCACGGAACGACCAAGCTCCAGCACGTGATCGGCCAGATTGGCGATGGCCACGATGTCCTCGTCGCGCTCGCCGGGAAGGCCCATCATAAAGTAGAGCTTCATGCGGTTCCAGCCGGCCTCGAAAGCCGCCTTGGCCGCACGGTCCAGGTCCTCCTCGGTCACGTTCTTGTTAATGATGTCGCGCATGCGCTGGCTGCCGGCCTCGGGCGCGAACGTCAGGCCGCCCTTCTTTTCGCCGGCGACCGACTCGGCCATATCCACGCCAAACGAATCCAGGCGCTGAGACGGAATAGACACGCGAATACCCGTGTCCTCCAGGCGACGGTTGAGCCTGCCGAGCACGTCGCGAATGCAGGAGTGGTCGGTCGTGGAGAGCGAGGTCAGCGACACCTCGTCATAGCCGGTCTTTTCCAGACCCTGAATCACCGACGAGACGATCTGGTCGGCCGAGCGCTCGCGCACCGGGCGATACGTCATGCCGGCCTGGCAAAAACGACAGCCGCGGGCGCAGCCACGCAGGATCTCGATAGACAGGCGGTCGTGGACCAGCTGCGCATAGGGTACGCACGACTGCGACAGCGGATTCGTGGCGCCGAAATCCTCGACGACGCGCTTGTAGACCAAGGTCGGCGCATCCTTGCCCTCACGCGGCACGGTGTAGCCATGCGGCGAGCAGGGCTCGTCATGACGCACCTCATACAGGGACGGCACATAGGTACCGGCGACCGTCGCGAGCTGCTCGACAATCTGAGCGCGCGAGACGCCCTCGTCGCGCAGGCGGCGATGCAGCTGGCAGGTCTCGAGCAGCGATTCCTCGCCCTCGCCGATGAGGATGGCATCGAAGAAGGCCGCGTACGGCTCGGGGTTGTACACCGAGGGGCCGCCGGCGATGATGATGGGGTCGTCTTCGCCTCGGTCGGCCGCTAACAGCGGAATGCCAGCGAGGTCGAGTGCCTCAAGGAAGTTCGTCACCGCCATCTCGTGCGGCACATGCAGACCGACGATATCAAACGAAGCGACGGGGGCGGCACCCTCGAGCGACAGCAGCGGAATGCCCGCCTCGCGCATGGCGTCACCCATATCGGGCCACGGCACATAGCCGCGCTCACAGGAGATGCCCTCGGCCTGGTTAAGGATGTTGTAGAGGATGGCGATACCCTGGTTGGGCAGACCGACCTCGTACACATCCGGGTAGATCAGGCAGCAACGGTAGTCGGCATCGGCCTTTGAAAGCGTGCCCCACTCGTGATCGATATAGCGACTCGGCTTTTCGACCTTGGCGAGCAGCGGCTCAATTAAATGAAAACAGTCTTGATACGGAACGCGCAACGGAAAACCCCTAAGCAGCGAGATCGGATGCGTCCTCGTAGGACGCCATAGGACGGGTAGCGCCCGCGACCGTGGTCACCAGATCGCGAACGCGGGAGAACGTGGCAGTGACCACCTCGTTGGCACGGCTGTAGTCGACATCGCGCTCGTAGAGCGAAACGAGCGCACGGCCCATGCCATAGGTGCCCGCGGCGGCAGTAAGCGCCTTGACGGCAAACCCAATATGTGGCGTCTGCTTGACGAGCGCGCGGGTGACCGCGCGGATCGCAAGACCGCCGGCAAGCACGCCCGCGACCTCGTAGCCGCGCTCAGGCTTAATGCCGCGTCCAAAGACGGCAGCGAGCTCAAAGAGCATGCCCACCTGCGCCAGCGCCATCACGGGATAATCGGCGCCCGGCAAAAACACCAGCGCACCGGTCGCCATATTGGTGAGCGCGCACGAGGTGATGATACGATTAGCCGCCGCGATGCGCATGAAGGCAAAGTTCGCCGCAAAAGCCGTTTCCTTGTCGGTGCGATCGAGAATCCAGCGGGCAAGCGTCTCGAGCAGATACGTCTTATCGGTTGCCGCCACCACGCCGAGCATGGGCGTGGACTCCTCGATAAACGGCACCTCCACAGCAGACTCGGCAAGCACGCACACGGGCGCGCCGGCGATCACGAGCTCCTGCACGGCACTCTCCAAGCGGTCGGAGCCGCACGAGAGCACCAGTACCACATCGGTATCGGTCTTTGGAGCAATTCGCTCCTCCCCCAAACGCTCGACGCGCACAATGCCCGAGGTCGTCTGCGGCACAAAGGCGTCACGCACCGTCTCGGCCAGAAAGCGCGAGGCGGACGAATCCAGATAGACCGAGACGCGCACCGGCGTATCGGAATCCTTCTTAACGGACGCGCCCATCTTAAAAGCGCGGGTCAGCTTATCTACGGGAATTTTCATAGCAAACCCCTCCAGCGGTTACGCGGCGCCCGAACGATGCCGCCATATGGATTGTACGATACCCACCGTCAGCAGCTGAATCATCATCGAAGACGAACCAAAGCTAATAAACGGTAGCGGAATACCGGTAATCGGCATCATGCCGATGCACATGCCGATGTTTTCGAAGGTCTGGAACGCCCACATGCCAACGATGCCCACACACGAAAGGCGCAAGAACAGCGACTCACACTTAAAGGCGACGCGAATCGTCGAAAAGATCAGCAGCACGTAGAGGCATAGGAGCAAAAAGGAACCGCAAAAGCCAAAGGTCTCGGACAGGAAGGCGAAGACGAAGTCGGTGTGGAACTCAGGCAGAAAGCCGCCGGCCGACTGCGTCGCATGGCCCAAACCCTTACCAAAGAAGCCACCCGAGCCAACGGCGATAAGCGACTGCTGCAGGTTGTAGGCATCGTCCGAATCGGCATTATCGGGGTCGATAAAGACCGTCAGGCGGTTCATCTGATACTGCTTGATGAGCACATCGTGGCCGAGCAACGAATCAAAGACCGAATCGAGCGCCAGGACGAGGGCCACCAGGCCCACGAGCAGGGCCAGGGTCGACAGCACCCATTCGCGGCGTGCACCGCTCATGCAGATGACGATGGCGCCCGAGACCAGCACGACCAGGCCCGAGCCCAGGTCGCCCATGGCGACGACGGCCAAAAACGGGATGGACAGCATGCCGCAGAGCTTGACGTAGTCGCGAACGGTATCGATGCGGCCGTTATACTGCGAGCCAAGCGTGGCAATAAAAAAGATGGTGATGAGCTTGGCAAGCTCAACCGGCTGGAATGTCAAGCCGATACCGGGAATCTTGATCCAGCCCGTCATGCCCAGACCGCCCGTATAGGACAGACCCGGAATCTTGGGCGAGAAGATAACGATCAGGTCGATGACGAGCAACGCTGTCGAGAAATTGGAAATACCGCGCAGGTCGGTACGCCAGACCAGCACCGCCAGCACCGCCCCGATGCCAATTCCCAGAAGATGACGTGAGAACGAGGCATCGGCCTTAAACTGCGAAGCCGACCAGATAATGATGGCACCGTAGGCGACGAGCGCCACTGTAGCCACGAGCACACCGATATGCACCTTTTGGCGAAACGTGCCGCGCGAGGCCGAAAGTTGCTTGTTGACGCGGTCCAGGCTGCTGCGAGAGCCGGTCTTGGTTGAACGGAACAGATCCGCCGGAGAAAAATCCATCGCAACCTCCTATCGAACCGAAGAATCGCCCGAGGCCGAAGAGGTGTCGGGCTCGTCATAAATCACGCCGAGCACATCGCGCACGACATGCATCGCGGTATCTGAGCCACCGCCGCCCTGCTCCAGGACCGTAGCGATGACATACTTGGGATCATCGGCCGGCGCATAGGCGCAAAACCACGCGTATTCGTCCTCGCCGCTTTTCTCGCCCGTGCCCGACTTGCCGTATACCTGCGGCGTCAGGGTGCCAAAGTGAGCCGCCAAGGACGTCGATGCCGTGTAAATCACGTCGTGCATGCCGTTGCGAACAAGAGCCAAATCCGAATCGCTGTTGATCTTGGCCTCCAGGCGCTTCTTCTTGCCCTTGCCGTTGTACTTATAGGCATCGCCGTCGCCATCGCGCGATACTGCAGACAAAAAAACGTGAGGCACGTACTGTTTGCCGCCGTTGGCAAGACCCATATAGGCGCACGCCATCTGCAGGGGCGTCACCAGGATGTCGCCCTGGCCGATGGCAATGTTGGTCATATCGCCGGCATTCCACTTGCGGTCCTCGGCAGAGGCGTCGGTAAAGTACGAATCCTTCCACTCGGCATCGGGAATACGGCCCGCGCCCTCACTCGGCAGATCAATACCGCAGGTCTTGCCTAGGCCCCAGCGACGAAAGACCTCCTGCAGGCCCTCGGAATGTTGCTCGTCATAAAAGAACGCCTTGCCCATGTCGTAGAAGACGGGGTCGCACGAGTTGGCGATACCCGACTGCAGCGTCATGGTGCCGTGGCCAGACGTCAACCAGCAGCGCTTGCCCCAAGCCTTGCCCAAGCCCGTCCAATAGCCCGTGCAGTTGGTTGTCTGTGTTGAAGTGTAGGTTCCAAACTCAAGACCGGCCAGTGCCGAGAGTGGCTTGATGGTCGAGGCCGACATGTACTGTCCGCTAATGGCGCGGTTGAGCAGCGGGTGCGAACCCTTGTCATCATTGAGCTCGGTCCACACGTCATTTGAGACGCCGCCGATAAAGACGGACGGATCGAACTTGGGCTCGCTCGCCATGCCCAGGATCTCGCCATTGTTGGGATCGAGACACACCACAGCGCCGTTGCCGGCATTGCTGTAGCCAGTGGTCTTGGCAAGCTCGATGGCGCTCGCCAGCGCCGTCTCACAGGCCTGTTGGATCTTAAGGTCGAGCGTGAGCTTAATGTCGGAGCCGGCCTTCGCGGGCACGGCGCCGGCCTGACCAGTCACATTGCCCGAGGCATCGACCTTGACGGTCTGCTCGCCACGAATACCCTGCAGCAGGTTTTCGTAGTAGCTCTCAACACCCGCCTGGCCCACGATATCGCCCGACTGGTACGTAATCCGGCCAGCAGAAGCATCATCATCACCAGAGGTTTTCTTATTCTGGGCCTCGAGCTGCTCGGAGGTAATGGTGCCGGTATAGCCCAAGATATGGCATGCCGTCTCGCCATATGGATACTGGCGCTCGGTACGCTCGGCAATCTTGACGCCCGGGAACTCGCCGGCGTGCTCCTGAATATAGGCAACCGTGGAGCGACGGACGTCCGTCGCGATGGTATGCAGGCTCTGGGCGCCCTCGGAATTGTCCTGGATATTGCGCAGAACCGCCACGTAGGGCATACCGAGCACGTTGGCAAGATGGCGAACCAGAACCTCATCCTCGGCAAGGTCGCGGTAGGCCACGACAGCAAGTGAGGGACGGTTCTGGACAAGTGCCACGCCATTGCGGTCGAGGATGCGGCCGCGCACAGCGGGTGTGGTAACGGTGCGCGTCTGATTACTATTAGCCTGCTTTTCGTAATAGTCCGACGAGACCATCTGCATGCCCCACAGCTTGACGGCAAGCGCCGCGAACATCGCGCCCACACCCGTGGTGAGGATGGAGAAGCGGCCCTTAAAGGCGGTCGCCGCGGTATTGCCCTCGCCCTCGGTGGCGCGCGGGGCCGTTCCATGCTGCGTATCGTAGGTAAAACGGGAATCGCCGCGACGCATGATGACCAGCGCGACCACGATGGCCACAACCAGCACGATACCGGCGATAATAACCGTCATCTGGGAAGACATCTACAGGCCTCCCCTATTTGAGCTTGCGGGTCTTGGGCTTAAAGCGCATGCCCGTCTGGCGTCCGCCACGTGCGGAGAATCCATAACCGGACTGCGGCACGACGCCGGACATCAAAAACGGAATGGCAACCAGACCCGTCAGGATCGAAGACGGCAGCGCATGGCCGAAGATCGCCACGACAAAGCTCGTCTCCAAACCCATAAACAGCAAGATGATGCTGTAGATCACATTAATGACGAACGCGAAGGCGCCCACCGTGATGCCGCGCGCACTCGGGGTACCGCCCGTCTGACCGGCAGCGCTATGCACCAGGGCAAAAGAACCCACGGTCAGCAGGAGCGACATAACGCCCACCGGCACGGCAGCGGAAAGGTCATAGAACAAGCCGCTGCAAAAACCGCACACGACGGCACGGGTCGGGTCGCCCGAGAACACACTCAGGCACACCAGGATAATCATAAAGTCAACGCGACCGCCCGCAATGGAGATCTGCGGTGCCAGGCCTGTCTGCAGCAGCACGCACACGATGGCGGCGATTACAAACGTGCGGGAGCTCATCCCCTGCTCGTGTAGATCCATGGACATGCCCCCTATTCGCTCGAGCCGGAATCGGTCGTCTCGGACGTGTCGGAACTGTCATCCGGGCTCTCGTCCTTCGTCTTGGTCGCAGCATCGCGCGACGTTCCCTGCGGCGTGCTGTTGGCCGTGTTCACGTCCTCATCCGAGGCCGACTGTTCGTCGGTCAGCGAGGTGATGACCAGCACTTCCTCGTTGTTCTCGGCCGTGGTCTGAGCGCGCACCACAATGGTGTAGTACACGTCGTTAGCCGATTTCTCAACCGACGAGACGGTGCCGAGCGGTAGACCCTTGGGGAACACGCCGCCAATGCCCGATGTCACGATGATGTCGCCAACCTTAACGTCGGAATCGACGCTCACGTACTCAAGACGCAGCGTGCCGTCAGCCTGACCCTGCAGCATGCCCTGGGCGCGCGTATCCTGCACCATGGCGGACACGCCCGAGTTCTCATCGCCAATCAGGCGCACGGTGGAGGTCTTGGCCGAGACCTCGATAATCTGGCCTATGACACCGGCAGAACTCGTCACGGGCATGTTGATGGTAAGCCCGTCGGCAGAACCCTTATCGATGGTGACAGTCGAGGTCCAGGCATCGCCCGATGCGCCGACGATACGAGCTGCGGTTGATTTGAGGTTGTAGGTCGACTGCAGGCCGACCAGCCCCTCCAGTCGCTCGGCAGTCTTTTGAGCCTCGGAGAGCTCGGCAACCTTAGAGGTCAGTTCCTCGTTTTGCTTCTTAAGCTCGTCAAGCGTGTCCTGCGACGCCGTAAGGTTTGAGAACACATTACCGATTGCGTTGAACGGCGCGGCTACGGCCGAGCCCACAAAACGCACCGGCGAGGTAATCGTCGTCACGCCCGAGCGCACGGCATGAATCGGTCCTGCCTCGCCCTCGCGGATGTAAAACGTGAGCAGCAACACCGAAATCAGGCTGAAAACAATCAACGGGCGCATACCCGTTGATTGTCGCTTGGTATTCAGATTTGTGGAGAAACCCGAAGATCGTGCCAAATGGAATCCACCTTTTGGAAATTAAGCATTGGTCTGGACGAAGCCGCCATCAAACGCATTGGCCTCGAGCACGCGGGCACAGCCGTTAACAACGTTATCGAGAGCCGTGGGGCTGACGTTGACCGAAACGCCGGTCTCATCGCGCAGGCGCACGTCGAGACCGCGCAGCAGCGCGCCGCCACCGGTCAGCAAAATGCCGTAGTACATAAGGTCCGAGGCAAGATCGGGAGGCGTAGCATCGAGTGCGTCCTTGACGGCCTTGGCCATCTCGTCGAGCGGCTTGTTGAGCGCGCGACGAATCTCCTCGCTCTCGATGCGCACGGTCTTGGGCAGACCGGTGATCACGTCGCGGCCGTTGACCTCGACGTCGAGCTCGTCCTTGAGCGGCACGGCGGAACCGACCTTGATCTTAATGTCCTCTGCCGTACGCTCGCCGATGGCCAGGTTGTAGGCATCGCGAACGTGCGTGAGGATGGCCTGATCGAACTCGTCACCGGCAATACGAATGGACTGCGAAACGACGATGCCGCCCATAGCGATAACGGCAACCTCGGTGGTACCGCCACCGATGTCGATGACCATGGAGCCGGTGGGCTCCTCGACGGGTAGGTCGGCGCCGATGGCAGCCGCCATGGGCTCCTCGATCAGATAGGCCTGGCGAGCGCCGGCCTGGATCGTGGCCTCAAAGACGGCACGCTTCTCGACCGACGTGACGCCGGAGGGAACGCAGACGACGACGCGTGGACGCGGAGTCCACGGATAGCGCTTCTCGGAAGCCTTGTCGATAAAGTAGCGAAGCATGGCCTCGGTGACATCGAAGTCGGCGATGACGCCGTCCTTAAGGGGACGAACGGCCACGATGTTGCCGGGCGTACGGCCGAGCATACGCTTGGCCTCGATGCCGACTGCCAGGATGCGCTCGTCGTTCTTGTCGATAGCGACAACGGAGGGCTCGCGGATGACGATGCCCTTGCCGCGCACGGAGACGAGCGTATTGGCGGTGCCGAGGTCGATGGCGAGATCGCCCGCATAGCTACCGAAGAACATATCCATCAAAGAAAACAACGCAACTCCTGATGTGTTGGATGATTGCTGGAAAACTACTAGCCCATCATACTAGCGCAAGCCCGGCACCTCACTTGCGGTGAAGCGCCGGGCAGAGCCAAATCTCATAAGGTCACTACTGGTTGTCAGCGGCCGAGAAATCGATGTCGAGCGAGGAGACGGCCCAACCGATATGGTTGTCGGAGCGCACGAATTTAACGGTGTACTCCTGCTCGCCGCCCTTGGACAGCGAAGCCTTCACCTTGGCGGTGGTCTCGGTCATGGACTGATCCATACCCTCGATGGAGACGGTGGCGCCCTGCGGGATCGAGGAGATGATCATCGCCTTGGCGTCCTCGGACAGGCTCGAGGCCAGGCAGGACTCGGCCTTGGCGGTATCGCCGTCACCGGCAGCCTGGAACAGGTCGGTGATGACGGACTCCTGCGAGGGATAGCCCATGCCGCGCGTATAAGCATAGCCAAGACCGCCGGCAGCAATCACGATGAGCAGAAGCAGCGCCAGGAAGATCTTAAGACCCGTGTGGCGGTGGCGACGACGAACCTTGGCCTGCTTGCGGTCCTGCTGGACCATCTCGGACTCGGACAGCGTAAAGAAGCCGGTATCAGAGGGGTCGGGCATAAACTGACCGGTCGTGCCCGTGGGATCGAGCGGGTCGACAGCGGGAGCGTCCATCGCGGGAGCCGGGGCCGTGGACATGGCCGTCTGGGCCGAAAGCGCGGCGAGCGAGTCGTGCACGCGGGCAAGCTCGTCGGCCTGCTCGGGCGTGAGCTGGTAGATGCCGTCTGCGGTAGCGGCGTTAAAGGCATCGAGCGCATCGGAGGGACGGCCGGCGGCGGAAAGCGCTTGACCCATGCCGGCGTTGAGGGCGCGTGTATCGTCGCGCGGGCCGGCAAAGTCGATAGCCGTGCGGTAGGTCTCTACGGCGTCCGCGGGGCGGCCGAGCTTGATGAAGCAGCGGCCCAGATCGCCGAGAGCAGCGGCAGGAGCCGGGTTGGCGCCGTCGATGGCAGCCTGACGGAAGGCAGTACCGGCGTTGGCATAGTCGCCCGACTGGAACAGCGCGTTGCCCAGACCCAGGTAGGCCTTAAAAGGCGTGGCGTAGGAAGCGTCCTGGGTAGCTGCAGAGAACGCCTGGGCAGCCGTGGTGTAGTCGCCCACCGCGGCGAGTGCCTTGCCGCGGTTGGTGAGCAGGGCGCCGCGCTTGCCATAGGCGCCGTCGTTGAGGGCGGCGGCGTAGGCCTCGGCGGCCTCGGCGTACATGCCCAGATGCATCAGGGCGTTGCCGCGCAGGTGGTCGGCCTCACCCATGATCTCGTTGGGAGTCTTTGCCGCGCCAAGCATCTGGGCGGCAGCGGAAAAATCACCCGCGCGATAAGCGGCGCGGCCCTGTTGGATCAGCTGGCTATTCAAGGAAGTCCCCTTTACTCGTGAACGATCTCGACATGAACGATCTCGTCGCCGGCGCGCAGCTGCGAGATGACGTCGAGGCCCTCGACCGTGGTGCCAAAGACGGTGTAGCCGGAGTCGAGGTTGTGCTGGGCACCCAGGCAGAAGTAGAACTGCGAGCCCGCGGAATCAGGATCCATGGAGCGGGCCATGGCAAGAGCGCCATCAACATGGCTGTTGCGCGGATTGGTGGCAAACTCGCCCTTGATGCAGTAGCCAGGGCCGCCGGTACCGGGCATGCCGTCGGGACCCTCAAGGCCGGTAGCGACGTCGGCGCCGGACATATCGCGGGTATTGGGGTCGCCGCCCTGGATTACAAAGCCGGGCACATAGCGATGGAACTTAAGGCCGTCATAGAAGCCCATCGTGGAAAGCTCGCAGAAGTTCGCCACATGGATGGGGGCGCCCTCACCGTCAAACTTGACCTTGATGGTACCCTTCGACGTCTCGATCACCGCGTACTCGTCACCGACGAGCTGGTACTCGGGCGTATAGAGCTCTTTCTTAAAACCAAACATGTGGTTCCTTCCTCGTGCGTTTAAAGCATATTTGTACGAATTGTAGCAATAAGCACGGGCTTCCATCAATTGCGCACGCAGGTTATGCCGCCGGAGGGCAACAAATTACGAACGCTGCTGCGGCCTCCATGCGCTCACGTTGGCGTCGTACTGGTTAAGCGCGCTGTTGCCGCCTTGTGCGATGGGCGCCAGGATCTCGCTCTGACGGGCGCTCAGCGACTCACCATCGGGAATGGACAGCGAGATATCCCAGCTCTGGCAGATCACGTCGACACGCTCGTACATCCACTGCGCAAGCTGCTTTAGATGATCGATGTCCTCCGCATAGACCGTGTCGTCCTGAACCTTGAGGTTGTTGAGCTCATCCTGGGTCTTTTTAATCTGGTCGCGCAGGGCATAGGCGCTCTGTGACAGCTCCTGGCGGGTGGAAAGCGGTGTACGCAGATAGCCGTTATTAAACGAATCGATGACCTCGCCGATCTGATCCTCGTCGCTGTACGACACGATGGTCTGGTACAGGCCATCAAGCCTGGTGTAGAGCTGGTCGTCGGTTAAGACGGTCTCCTCCTGAACGACCTCGGACGTATCCTCTTGCTTGGGCTCTTTATCGGTGGCCTCGCCCTTTTGGCGCGACGGGAAGGTGGTCTTGGCGGCCTGGCCAAACTGGTCGTAAAAGCCGGGCATGACGCCCATGGGATCGGCGGTCACAAACCAATACGCACCACCGCACACGGCGGCGAGCACCGCGATGACGATGAGCGGTTTGGGGATATGGCGCTTGTGCTTGTGATAGGCGTCCTCGTCGGGGTGGACCTTGCGCTTGGGCTTTTGCTTTTTGGGCTGGGCATCATCGCGCAGGGACACCGGCGTGGGGATATCGACCTTTGGGATACCAAAGTCCTTATCGAAGGCAGGCAGCACGCAGGTCTCGTTGGGGTCGGCTGCGTCGGAGAGCACCGCGGCGGCAGATGCCGGCGCGTGGGGCACCTCGGTATCGATCTGCTCCTGCGTCAGGCGCGGAAAGCCGGCCGTGCGCCCTGCGGCCAGGTCGGATGCGGCCGCGTCCTCGGAAAGGATGCCTGGCGCGGGGCGTCCACACTTGGGACAGGTACGGTCATGCGGGGACAGACGGGCGCCGCAACCGTCGCAGAACACGAACTCGGTATGCTCGGGGCCATCGCCCGGACCAACGTATGCGTTGCAATAGGGGCAGAACGAGGCGCCGTCCTCGATGGTCTTTAGGCAATGCGGGCAGATCACGGCATCCTCTTTCCGAAGCAATTCAAACAATTGAGGTTAGAGCATAACATCGACACGCCCCCACAAGCGCAAGGCACCAATTCAACATCGCCGGGCAGTCTTTTGGGGGATGATTTTTCTGGGACGGGGACTACTTCTTTTTCTTGGGCATCGAGACCTTGATGCCTTGGGCAGACTTGGTCACCCGCGATCGCTTGGTGCCCGTGCCCTTCTTTTTCTTGGGCTGGGTCTGGGCCACAACCTCGAGTGCACGGGCCTCGGCCTCGCGGACAGTGCGCGCCTCACGGCGCTGCGCCATATCGGCGGCAACGCGCTTGGCAAAACGCTCGGCGGTCGATCCCGTCGAGCTCACCTTGCCGCCACCGCGACCCAAGCGAACGCGCACGCCACGGCCAAAGCCGGTAGCCGCATGACGGCGACGGGGCTTAAGAGAGTCCATCATCGTTGCAAGCTTAAAGAACACCGCGCAGGTAAAGACGACGATAACCGCCAAGATGACAATCTGACCCATCGACAGGTTGGCGATCGACAGCAGCTCCGGGAACCCGATAACGCCCGTCAAAATACAAGCGATGACAAACACGAAAAGCACCACGCGCAAGGGCGTGAGCGGCTGCGAGATGCGCCAGATCAGGCTGACACTCGCCGCGCACGACGTGAGCAGGCACATGGTCGAAAGCGTGAGCTGGTTAAAGCCAAACACGCGTGCCACAAAGATATCGAGCGCCGCGGCCAAAATGACCGCAATCGACGCCGGCAGCGCACGCTTAAGCACGTTGGTCAAGAACGACCCCTTCACGCGGGCGTTGTTAGGCTCCAGGCCCAGCACAAAGCCCGGCGCGCCGATGCAGAAGAAGTTAATGAGCGTCATCTGAATGGGCTCGAAGGGATACGGCGGCAGGGCGATGCACAGCGCCGCCAGGCCCATCGAGAACAGCGTCTTAGTCAGAAAGAGCGCGGCAGAGCGCTGCAGATTATTGATAGAGCGACGGCCCTCGGCAACCACAGCGGGCATCGAGGCAAAGTCGTTATCGACGAGCACGATCTCGGCCACATTGCGCGCGGCATCGGAGCCGGCGGCCATCGCCACGGAGCAGTCGGCCTCCTTGAGCGCCAGCACGTCGTTGACGCCGTCGCCCGTCATGGCCACGGTGTGTCCGCGGCGTTTGAACGCCTGCACGAGCTCGCGCTTCTGCTGCGGCGTCACGCGGCCAAAGACGTGGTAGCGATCCACCGCCGCATCGAGCTTGGCAGGCGTATCGAGCGTCGTGGCGTCCACGTAGGCGTCGGCACCCGGCACGCCCACCACGCGCGCGATCGACGACACCGTACGCGGGTCGTCGCCGCTGATCACGTTGAGGGTCACGCCCTGCTCGTTAAAGTAGCCGATAGTCTCGGCTGCCGAAGTGCGAATCTCATCGCGGATGGTCACAAAGCCCACGGGCTCGGCCTCGCCCACCATATCGCCATCGGGCGTAAAGCCGTCAACGCGCGCCACCACGAGCACACGGCAGGTATCGGCGAGCTCGGCCACACGATTCTCGACCTGCGCAAATGCGCGAACGGAGAGCACAAACTGCGCGGCGCCCATCACATAGGAGCCCTGCGCAAACGACGCGCCACTCCACTTTTTGGACGACGAGAACGGAATAACCGACAGCGGCTCGGACACCTCGACCGGACGATCGGCGTAGTAGTTGAGCAGCGCCTGGCAGGTCTCGTTGGCATCTGCCGAGGTCGCACGCGCCACGTTGGCGAGCGCAAAGTCGAGCACCGTGGTCTCGACGGGGACAGCCGCCTCGTCCGAGTCCGCGCCAAAGCCAACACCCTCAACAGGCAGCGGGTAGGTACCCTCGACCTCCATACGGCCCGAGGTAATGGTGCCCGTCTTGTCCAGGCACAGCACGTCGACGCGCGCGAGCGTCTCGATGCAGTAGAGCTGCTGTGCCAGCACCTTGCGACGTGCCAGACGCACCGTGGCAATCGCGAGCAACGACGAGGTCAGCAGTACCAGGCCCTGCGGAATCATGCCCAGCAGGGCACCCACCGTGGACAGCAGCGCCGAAGAAGGCACACGACCGGCCAGCAGCTCGGAGAAGCACCAGGAAAGCGCGCTATCGCCCGGGGTTCCCGCGGCATCCCACAGCTCGCTCACACTCGAGGAAAAGAGCGCCAGACCAAGCGGAATCATGATAATGCTCGCGAACCGCACGATGGCGTTCAGCGCGTTCATAATTTCGGAATTGACTTTTTTGACGTACTTAGCCTCGTTGTTGATCTTTGCCACGTAGTTATCGGCGCCGACATGGATCACACGGGCACGCAGCAGGCCCGAGTCGATAAAGCTGCCGCTCATGAGCTCGGAGCCCGGCTGTTTCTTAATGAGGTCGCTCTCGCCCGTCAGCAGGCTCTCGTTGACGAGCGCCTCGCCCGACACCACCACGGCGTCGGCGGGAATCTGGTCACCGCGCCCCAAGCGAATGATATCGTCGAGCACGATCTGGTCCAGGTCGAGCTCCACCTCGGCGCCGTCGCGCACCGCGATGGCCTTCTTAGAGGTGAGCAGCGTAAGCTTGTCGACCATCCGCTTGGAACGCATGGACTGAATCACACCGATCGCCGTGTTCAAGAACACCACGAACAGGAACGTCAGGTTCTTAAACGAACCGGTCAGCAACACCAAAATCGCCAAGACCACGTTGATTAAGTTGAACAGCGTGCAGAGGTTCTCGATGATGAGCTCTTTAACCGACTTGGTCTTGAGCTCCATGTTGCGGTTGATCCTACCAGCGGCGATGCGCTCCTCGACCTCGGCGGTCGAGAGTCCGCGCTCGATATCCGTTGCTGCCATACCACGTCCCATCACGTCGCGTCGGTATAAGAAAAACCGCCCGGACCATGCGAGGTTCGGACGGTCTCACGTTCGATGGTGCCCCATGTTGGATTCGAACCAACGGCCTTCTGCTCCGGAGGCAGACGCTCTAATCCTCTGAGCTAATAGGGCGAACGGTAGGCATTATACCCAAGTGCGCCACGGGCTATCAAAATAAAAGAAAAAGCTTTGCAATTCCGAGGAAGACGCGGCGCAACGGCCCACTTTAGAAGGCAAAAGCGAATCAGATAGTATAAACTCTCATGCACCATATATACACGGCTCGCGATGCGGGCCGTTTTTACAAGGGTTATCCATCGAGGTGAGAGGCACACCATGATTGCAATTTTAAAGCAGAGCGCCAGCGACGAGGCCGTCAGCCATATCGTCAGCTGGATTGAAAAAAAGGGCCTGAAGACCGACGTCTCGCGCGGCGAGAACGAGACGATCATCGGCCTGGTGGGCGATACGACCAAGATCGACCCGTTCCTGCTCGAGTCCATGGACGTCGTCGAGCGCGTGCAGCGCGTCTCCGAGCCGTTCAAGCGCGCCAACCGCAAGTTCCACCCCGAGGACTCCGTCATCGACTGCGGCCACGGCGTCAAGATCGGCGGCGATCAGTTCCAGGTCATCGCCGGCCCGTGCTCCGTCGAGGGCGAGAACCTCATCCGCATCGCCCGCCGCGTGAAGGCCGCCGGTGCCACGATGCTGCGCGGCGGTGCCTACAAGCCCCGCACTTCCCCGTACGCCTACCAGGGCATGGGCCCCGCCGGTCTGGACCTGCTGTGCGAGGCGTCTGCCGAGCTCGACATGCCGATCGTCACCGAGATCATGGACCCGCGCGACGTGCAGGTCTTCCTGGACAAGAAGATCGACGTCATGCAGATCGGCGCCCGCAACGCCCAGAACTTCCCTCTGCTCAAAGAGGTCGGCAAGACCAAGACTCCGATCTTGCTTAAGCGCGGCATGTCCGGCACGATCGATGAGCTGCTCATGGCCGCCGAGTACATCATGAGCGAGGGCAACGACAACGTCATCCTGTGCGAGCGCGGCATCCGCACCTTCGAGACCCGTACTCGCAACACATTCGACCTCAACGCCGTGCCGGTGCTGCACCACCTGTCGCACCTGCCCGTCGTCGCCGACCCCAGCCACGCCACCGGCTACACCCGCTACGTTGAGCCCATGGCGCTTGCCGCGACCGCCTGCGGCGCCAACGGCCTGGAGATCGAGGTCCACGACGAGCCGAGCCGCGCCTGGTCCGACGGCGCCCAGGCCCTCACCCCCGATCAGTTCAACGACACCATGCGCCGCATCCGAGCCATCCGCGAGGTCGTCTGCCAAGAGACCATGGAGTAGCCCATGGGTACAGTGAGAAACGCGCGCGTCAACCAGGGCGGCCCCAAGTGCGCCGGCATCGTCGGCCTTGGCCTCATCGGCGGCAGCTTTGCCCGCGGCTATGCGCAGGCGGGCGTCCGCGTGCTGGCCTGGGATCCCGATGACGATGTCATGACGGCTGCCAGCATGGGCACCGTTGCCGGCGAGCTCAACGACAAGACGCTCGGCGAATGCGACATCATCGTCCTTGCCTGCTATCCCGAGGCATGCATCGAGTGGCTCGAGGCGCACGCCCAGGCGCTCGCCGACGCCACCGACACCGAGGCCATCATGGGCCCCGTGGTGATCGACACGGTGGGCGTCAAGGGCATCGTGTGCGAGCGCGCCTTTGAGCTTGCCCGCGAGCACGGCTTTTACTTTGTGGGCGCGCACCCCATGGCGGGCACGCAGTACTCGGGCTATGCGCACTCCCGCGCCGACCTGTTCCAGGGCGCCCCGCTCGTGCTCGTACCGCCCGCGGTGGACGATGCGCTCAAACTGGAGCTTTTGGGCCAGGTGCGCGAGATGGTACGCCCCTTGGGCTTTGGCAAGTTCAGCGTGACCAGCGCCGCCGAGCACGACCGCGTCATCGCCTTTACGAGCCAGCTCGCGCACGTCGTCTCCAACGCCTATGTTAAGAGCCCGACCGCTCAGGTCCACCACGGCTTTTCGGCCGGCAGCTACCGCGACCTCACCCGCGTGGCGCACCTCAATCCGCAGATGTGGTCCGAGCTCATGATCGACGACGCCAATGCGCTCGCCTTCGAGATCGACCATCTGATCGAATCGCTCGGCGCCTACAGCCGCGCCCTTAAAGACCGCGACCAGCGCTATCTGGAGAATCTCCTTGCCGAGGGCGACCGAATTAAGCGCGCACTCGACGACGAGGCCTCCCACTAGACCACCTATCACGCCAGGTCGAAAGGACCGAAGCTTATGGCGATTACCATCGATATCGACACCGCACGCCCCTACCAGGTGCATGTTGGCACGTTTTTGCTGGAGCAGGCGGGACCGCTCGTGCGCGCCACTGCCGGCGGCACCAAGGCCGTCATCGTGACGGACACCAACGTGGGCCCGCTCTACCAGATGCCCGTTAAGCAGAGCCTGGAGGCGTCAGGCTACGAGGTGAGCATCTGCACCTTCGAGGCCGGCGAGCCCCATAAGCGCGCCGAAACCTATGTTGCCATTTTGGAGTTTGTGGCCGAGCACGAGCTTTCGCGCTCCGACGTGATCGTGGCACTCGGCGGTGGTGTCGTGGGCGACGTGGCGGGCTTTGTGGCCGCCACCTACATGCGCGGCTGCAAGTTTGTGCAGATCCCGACGAGCCTGCTCGCCATGGTAGATTCGTCTGTGGGCGGCAAGACCGCCATCGACCTGGCTGCCGGCAAGAACTTGGCCGGCGCCTTTTGGCAGCCGAGCGTGGTCATTGCCGACGTGGGGTGCCTGGCCACCCTCACGCCCGAGCAGTTCGCTGACGGCTGCGGCGAGGTCGTCAAGCACGCCGTGATTGCCGATCCGGAGCTTTTCGCCGAGCTGGAGAAGACCCCGCTCACGCTGGAGCTGCTCAACCACGATGTGGCCCGCGTAGCACTCATCATCGCCCGCAACATCGACATCAAGCGCGCCGTGGTCGTCGCCGACGAGCGCGAGACTAACCAGCGTAAGCTCCTCAACTTTGGACACAGCGCCGGACACGCCGTCGAAGCCTGCGAGCACTTTGAGCTCGGACACGGCAACTGCGTGTCGATCGGCATGGGTATCATCACGCGCGCCGCGGCCCTGCACGGCGTCTGCGATGCTGCGCTGCCCGGTCGTATTGAGGAGCTCTGCGCCCGCCATGGCCTCAAGACCCGCTGCGGCCTAGATGCCGATGCCGTCTTTGCCGAAGCGCTCCACGACAAGAAGCGCGCGGGCGACACCATCGACCTGGTGATTCCGCACGGCATTGGCCGCTGCAGCATCGACCGCACGCCACTTTCCACTTTCCACGAACTCATTGCCGAGGGCCTCGGCCAGAAGGGAGACGCATCCGCATGCTAGCCCGCATCACCCCGTCCCCGCTCAAGGGCACCGTTCCCGCCATCGCGTCCAAGTCGATGGCGCATCGCCTCATCATCTGCGCTGCGCTTGCCAACGGCGAGACACACGTCACCTGCAACACCACCTGCGCCGACATCGAGGCCACGGTGCGCTGCCTTACGGCACTGGGTGCTCGCATCGAGACCGTCGAGGACGGCTTCCAGGTCCACCCCACCATGAAGAGTGTTGAGTTTGGCCTGCTCAAGGCCCTTGCCGGCGGCACGCTTGACTGCGGTGAAAGTGGCTCCACGCTGCGCTTTATGCTGCCTGTCGCCTGCGCGCTGGGTGCGGATGCCACCTTCGTAGGCCAGGGCCGCCTGGGCGCCCGCCCGCTCTCCCCGCTCTCGGACGAGATCATCGCCGCCGGCTGCGACCTACAGGGTCTGGGCGGTTTTCCGCTCAAGACGAGCGGCCGCATGCGCCCGGGCACCTTTGTGCTTCCGGGCAACGTGAGCTCGCAGTACATCTCGGGCCTGCTGCTGGCAGCCCCACTGCTGGCCCAGCCCTCCTGCGTGCAGGTAACCGGCCTCATTGAGAGCCGTCCCTACATCAACCTGACGATCCAGGCCATGAAGGCCTTTGGCGTCGAGGTCAACGTCGAGCGTATTCCGGCCAAGGACGGCCAGCCCGAGGTCACGAACTTCCGCGTGACCAGCGGCTCGTACCGCACGCCCGGCAGCGTTGCTGTCGAGGGCGACTGGTCCAACGCCGCCTTTTGGCTGTGCGCCGGTGCCATCGGCACCGACCCCATCACCGTCGAGGGCGTGTCGCTAAGCTCCGCACAGGGCGACCGTAACGTGCTTGCCGCGCTTTCGCGCTTTGGCGCCCGCATCGTGCGCTCCACCAACGCCGCCACCGTGCAGTCCGACAAGCTCGCCGGCTTTGAGATGAGTGCCCACGACATTCCGGACCTGGTGCCCGTCATCTCGGCCGTGGCCTCGTTGGCACAGGGCCGCACCTTTATTCGCGATTGCGCCCGTCTGCGCATCAAGGAATCCGACCGTCTGGTCACCACCACCCGCGAGCTCACCGCGCTGGGCGCGCAGGTGCGCATTGCCGGCGATGACCTCATCATCAAGGGTGTCGATGCCTTCACCGGCGGCGAGGTCGATTCGCACAACGACCATCGCATCGCCATGATGGCCGCTATCGCCGCGAGCCGCGCCACCGGCGAGGTCGTGATCCACGGCGCCGAGGCCGTCAACAAGTCCTATCCCGATTTCTTCGACCACTACCGCCTGCTGGGCGGCAAGGTCACACTCGAGGAGGAATAGCATGTCCTCGACCTTTGGCAACGTCTTGCACGTAAGCATCTTCGGCCAGTCGCACTCCCCCGCCATCGGCTGCTCCCTCGATGGCATTCCGGCGGGCATCGCTGTTGACCAAGAGCAGCTGCAGGCCTTCCTTGACCGTCGTGCCCCCGGTCGCGACGAGACCGCGACCAAACGCCGCGAGGCCGACGCCGCCCACATCATCGCCGGTGTGGTCGATGGACATACCACCGGCGCGCCCATCGCCGCGATTATCGAGAACACCAACACGCGCTCCAAGGATTACTCCGAACTGCGCCGCAAGCCCCGCCCCGGACATGCGGACTTCCCTGCGCGCGTGAAGTATCACAACATGCACGATGTCGCCGGCGGCGGACACTTCTCCGGCCGCCTAACGGCACCCCTGTGCATCGCCGGCGGCATTGCGCTGCAGGCACTCGAGGCCCGCGGCATTAAAGTGATGGCGCATGTAGCGCAGATCGGCGGCATCTCCGACCTGCCGATGGACGACATGGTCTATCGCGAGGCCGACCGCAAGGCGATCCTTACGAACGATCTGCCGTGCATTGACGCCGCCGCCGCCGGCCGCATGCACGAGGAAATCCTAGCCGCGCGCGACGAACTCGACAGCATCGGCGGCATCGTGGAGTGCGGCATTTACGGGCTTCCTGCGGGCATCGGCGACCCCATGTTCGATGGCATCGAGAACCGCATCGCGCAAATCGCGTTTGGCATTCCCGCCGTAAAGGGCGTGGAGTTTGGCATGGGCTTTGCCGTGGCCGCCATGCGTGGCAGCGAGAACAACGATCCGTATCGCATCGATGCCGAGACCGGCGAGATCGAGGTCGAGTCCAACAACGCCGGCGGCATCCTGGGCGGTATTTCGACCGGCGCGCCCGTCATGTGGCGCATGGCCGTAAAGCCGACGCCCTCAATTGGCCGCGAGCAGCAGACGGTGGACATGGACGCTATGGAAAATGCCGAGCTCTCGGTCCACGGCCGCCACGATCCCTGCATCGTCCCCCGAGCCGTCCCCGTAGCCGAAGCAGCCGCCGCCCTCGCCATCTGGGACGCCCTCCTCGAAGACGCCGCCCAGCGCTAACTACCCACCCCTCAACATCCCCCGACACGTGAAAGGGGTCTCCATGGACCTTGCTGACATCCGCCAGGCCATCGATGGCATCGACACCACTCTCCTCAACAGCTTTGTCGAGCGCATGGACATTGCCACCGAGGTCGCCAAGTCAAAAATCGAGATGGGCAAGGCCGTCTTCGACCCCGCCCGTGAGCGCTCCAAGCTCAACAACCTCGCCAGCCGCGCACCCGAGCGCTACGAGGCGCAGACCATCACGCTATTCCGCCTCCTCATGAGCATGAGCAAGGCCGAGCAGCAGCGCTACATCAACGAACTCAAGGGCATCACCGTCTCGCAACAGGCCCACGCTACGGCCGTGGCCTTTGACACGCCTTTCCCCCAGACGGCCACCGTCGCCTGCCAGGGCGTCGAAGGCGCCTACAGCCAGATCGCCGCGTGCAAGCTCTTCGACGTGCCCGATATCGCGTTCTTCGAGACCTTCGAGGGCGTTATGCGCGCCGTGCGCGACGGCTTCTGCGAGTTTGGCGTACTGCCCATCGAAAACTCCACCGCAGGTTCCGTCAACGCCGTCTACGACCTGCTCGCGCAGTTCGACTTCCATATCGTGCGCTCGCTGCGCCTCAAGATCGACCACAATCTGCTCGTCAAGCCCGGCACCAAGCTCTCAGACGTGCGCGAGGTTTACAGCCACGGCCAAGCCATTGCCCAGTGCGCCGGCTATATCGAGAACCGAAACCTGCACGCCACCAAGTACCCCAACACGGCCATGTCGGCCGAGATGGTTGCCAACTCCGAGCGCGCCGACGTCGCCGCCATCGCCTCGCGCAGCTGCGCCGCGCTGTATGGCCTGGAGATACTGGAGCCCAACATCCAGGACTCGGACAACAACTACACGCGCTTTGTCGTCATCAGCCGCGAGCCGCGCGTCTATCCCGGTGCCAACCGCACCTCGCTCATGATCACCACGGCCAACGAGCCGGGCGCACTCTACCGCGTGCTCGAGCGCTTCTACGCCCTCAACATCAACCTCATCAAGCTCGAGAGTCGCCCCATCCCCGGCCGCGACTTTGAATTTATGTTCTACTTTGACCTGGACTGCCCCTTTGGCAGCAGGGCCCTCGACGACCTGCTCGATTCCATCGACGACGTGTGCGAGAGCTTTACCTACTTTGGCAGCTACACGGAGGTGCTCTAGATGGCCGATGCCGCCGCAACCCGCCCCTACGGCGTGCTGGGCCGCGTGCTGGGCCACAGCTACACCCCGACCATCTACAAGGAGCTCGCAGGGCTCGAGTACGTGCGATTTGAGCGCGAGCCCGAAGACCTTCAGGCCTTTATGATGGGCGACGAATGGGAGGGCACCAACGTGACCATCCCCTACAAGCGCGCCGTCATGGAATACTTGGACGAGCTGAGTCCGCTCGCCGAGCGCATGGGCAACGTCAACACCATCACACGCCTGCCTGACGGTTGTTTGCGCGGCGACAACACCGACTACTTTGGTTTTCAGTGTCTGGTCGAGGAGTTGGGCGTAGAGGTTGCCGGCAAGAAGGCCCTCGTGCTCGGTGCCACCGGTGGCGCCGGCACCACTGCCAGCATGGTGCTCGGCGACCTGGGCGCCATCGTCGTGCCGGTCGGCCGCACGAGCGAAGTCAACTACGACAACATCGCGCAGCAGTCCGACGCCGCACTGCTCGTCAACTGCACGCCCGCCGGCATGTTCCCCCACTGTCCCGATGCCCCCTGCACGCTCGAGGGGCTCGATGCGCTCGAGGGCGTCATCGACATTGTCTACAACCCCGCTCGCACGGGACTCATGCTCGAGGCCGAGCGCCGCGGCATTCCCTGCATCGGCGGCCTGCTCATGCTCGTGGCCCAAGCGGCACAGGCCGTCGAGCGCTATACCGGCCAGGTCACCCCGCGCGAGCGCATCCTGGACGTAACGGAGCGCTTGTCACGCCGTGAACAGAACATCGCGCTGATCGGCATGCCAGGCTCGGGCAAGACCCGTGTGGGTGAGCAGATCGCCCTGCTCACGGGTCGCGAGCACATCGACCTGGACCGCGCCCTCGAGGAGCGCCTGGGGATGCCCTGTGCCGACTATATCGTCGAGCGCGGCGAGGCGGCCTTCCGCGAGCAGGAGACGGGGGCGCTGGCCGGCATCTCCAAGTGCAGCGGCCTGGTGCTTTCCACGGGCGGCGGCGTGGTCACGCGCGACGAGAACTACCCGCTACTGCACCAGAACAGCCAGATCGTGATGCTCAACCGTAAGCTCGACGAACTCGCCCACAAGGGACGCCCCATCACCGCCCGCGACGGTATCGACAAGCTGGCCGAGCAGCGCATGCCGCGCTACCGCGCCTGGGCCGACTACATCATCGACTCACGCGACTGCGCCGCCAACACCGCCCAAGCCCTCCTCGACACCCTCCCATCCGCTCTCTAATCAAAACCACCGCAAAGGGGACAGGCACCTTTGTGGTGGTTTTCCAACCGCAAAGGAAGCAACCATGAAAGCACTCGTCATCAACGGTCCCAACCTCAACATGCTCGGCATTCGCGAGCCGGGCATCTACGGCAGTGATAACTACGACCACCTGGTCCAGATTTGCCAGGAGGCAGGCGCCACGCAGGGCTTTGACGAGGTCGAGGTCTTCCAGTCCAACCATGAGGGCTGCATCGTCGACAAGATCCAAGAGGCCTACGGCAAGGTCGATGGTATCGTCATCAATCCGGCTGCCTACACGCACACGAGCGTGGCCATCCTGGACGCGCTCAAGGCCGTCGCCATCCCGGCTGTGGAGGTCCACATCAGCGCTGTCGAGACCCGCGAGGACTTCCGCCAGGTGAGCTACGCCCGCCTGGCCTGCTTCGCCACCATCACCGGCGAGGGCTTGCAGGGCTACGCCCACGCGCTGGAGCTGCTGAAAGGGTATCTGCTACACTAATCATTGGGGGAAATAAGTCAGAAACGTTTGTCCCTAAACTAAAGTAACTGTCCAATTGACATACAAAGGAGCATATCCATGTCCCAGTACGATTACCTTGTCGTCGGTGCCGGCCTTTCGGGCGCCGTCTTTGCCAATGCCGCCAAGCGCGCCGGCAAGTCGGTCCTGGTCATCGATCGCCGCGATCACATTGCCGGCAATATCTACACCGAGGACGTCGAGGGCATCCAGGTCCACCGCTACGGCGCGCATATCTTCCACACTTCCATGAAGGATGTTTGGGACTACGTCAACCGCTTCGCCGAGTTCAACAACTACGTCAACTCGCCGGTAGCCAACTTCCACGGCAACATGTACAATATGCCCTTCAACATGAACACCTTCGCCAAGATGTGGCCGGGCGTCGTCACGCCGGCCGACGCCAAGGCCAAGATCGCCGAGCAGGTGGCCGCCGAGAACATCGGCGAGCCTCAGAACCTCGAGGAGCAGGCGCTGTCGCTCGTCGGCCGCGACATCTTCGAGACGCTCGTGAAGGGCTACACCGAGAAGCAGTGGGGCCGCGACTGCAAGGACCTGCCCGCGAGCATCATAAAGCGCCTCCCCTGCCGCTTCACCTACGACAACAACTACTTCAACGACCGCTATCAGGGCATCCCCATGGGCGGCTACACCAAGATGGTCGCCAACATGCTCGAGGGCGTCGAGGTGAGCTGCGGCGTGGAGTACAAGGAGCTGGCCGCCGCCGAGCCCGATATCGCCGTCAAGACGATCTACTGCGGCCCCATCGACGCGTTCTACGACTTTAAGCTGGGCACGCTCGAGTACCGCAGCCTGCGCTTCGAGACCGAGACGCTCAACGAGCAGGACCACCAGGGCGTGGCCGTGGTCAACTACACCGAGCGCGAGGTCCCCTACACCCGCATCATCGAGCACAAGCACTTCGAGTTCGGCACGCAGGACAAGACCGTCATCACTCGCGAGTACCCGGCCGACTGGAAGCCCGGCGACGAGCCCTACTACCCCATCAACGACGCCAAGAACGAGGCCCTCTACAAGCAGTACGAGGAGCTGGCTGCGCAGGAGGGCAACGTGGTCTTTGCCGGTCGTCTGGGCGGCTACAAGTACTACGACATGGACAAGGCCATCGCCGCAGCCTTCGAGCTTGTCCGCAACGAACTGGGCGTGGAGCCGACTGAGGCGTAGAGACAAAGGCGCATTAGCTAGCCACCATAAGCAAACAGAATGCCCGGTGCAGCGCGAATGCTGCACCGGGCTGGCTTTGGGCATCCCCATCATTATGGAACTCTTAGCCACCGGACTCGTTCCGCTCTTCCACACCGCCATGCTTTCAGCAGCGTTTCTGTTCCTGTGCGGACTCTCGCTCACTACGGGCTTTATCCTGGACTCCGTAGCCAAAGTGGACAGCAAGCAGTGGGAACTGAGGATAAATGCGGAGAGCACCGATTAATACCCTTGCATGAAATCACAAAGTTATAGTTTTGAATTAAAAAATAGGAGTAATGCTGATTTTGATATCAGTTCAACTGAGTCCATTCATACAGAACCTGGTTCCGTAGGTAAGACGCAGGCGGCCTTTCAATCATTTCATTAGCTTGATTTTCTATTCTGGTCAACCGAATGCGACCTTCATTTGAAATACCATAATAGTCAAAATATGCCGTAGCTGTTTTATATAGATCTACGTTCTTTTTCTGCATATCGATTAATTCAAGAAGACATTCTTCCGCATCATCTCTCATATCCATGCAATATAAGGAACCAATCTTTAATAGCTGTAACTCAGAAGTTACACTTCGCAAGCGTAAAGAATCAGCAGTATCCACAACACTGGCATATTCGCCCTCGTCACATAATCTGAGCAAATAATTCTCAGTCACTTCGGGGTCTTTTTCAAAACACGAAGGACCTCTATCTCCCACTTCAATCAAATAGCTTCTATAACATGTAATGATCGTAAGGCCGAAGATTATCGAAAGACATAAGAGGAGGCAGCCTTTATTAGCCCAGTTAGTAAATCCGAAGGATAATTCTTTTATAGAATATTTTTCATTTCCGCGAGACAAAAACAGAACTAACAGTAAATCAATGAAACCGAATTGGATGTCAATATCAACCATAAAATGAAGCAGCATTAAAACAGTGCCAGCAACCACGAATGAGCTATGGGGAATATTGCTACGCTCCTTAAATATGCAGATTATACGCGTGATACAGAACCATAAAAATGCAGTAAGCGCGAAAATGCCACCGTCAAGCAGAATTTGAAGATAACCACAATGGATGACATTGGCAGAGTATTGCGCACTTTGAACGAATCGATACGATTGTCGCCAAGCACCAGGGCCGATTCCGATAAAAGGGCTAGACCCAGCCAATCTAAGTCCATCGTATATTTGAATAATTCGCTCAATAAATGTCTGCACCGACTCCACAATACGTCCCGACATCATGTCATAAATACACAATATGAGGACAAGCCCGAACACGGCGAGCAAAAATGAGGCCATAGACCGCTTTTCCAATATCAAATAAATCATAAGGCCAATAACGACCAATATGGCAACGGCGACCGAACGCGTCAGGACAAGCGCAATAAATGGCACTAGACAATCAATTTTTGTAAACAAAGGACTATCGAGCAGTAATAAAAATGAAAGCGCAAACCAAACGGCAGCTGTATTAGCGTATTGAAAAAACGCCTGAAGACGACCAGCGCTAACATAACCAAAAAAAGAAGGGAAAACAAAAAAAAGTAAAATAGCAGCTGCAGAAGAAATGAAACAGATGTAGCGTAATCCCCCAATCAGGTAATTGAAATCAAAATCATCAACCGAAGTAAAAACAAATGACGAAGACAGGAACATGCAATAAGGGGCAAGATGAGCAAGCGAGTAGGAGCCGTAACCGCATGCAAAAGAAGATATAAGCCCAAGAAATACCATGGCAGCCATGCTTATATTTCTTTGGAAATTTAGAATTTCGAATTTCGAGCGATCAATAACTATAATTGACAACAGAAAAATGGAAGCAATAAAAGAAATGCTAGAATTATAGCCCCCTTGGAGTAAAAGAATAGCCCCGAGTAAACACAACAGTGTCCAAAGAGTTCTTTTATTCAATTCAACTACCTCGTCGTATATAAATAAAAAACGGAGACCCCTGATGGAGTCTCCGTTTAACCCAATCAGCAAGGTTTACACGAGACCATTTGCATCCATACGATGCAAGAAGGCGGCCATATCTTGTCTAACTACATCCGACATTCCGCGGAAGGTTCGAGAACCGTTGGCCTCAGCCCAACCCTCTGATACGCCATTTTCCGAAAGCCAAAGGACTTCCTCATAGTGAGGAGTGGATTCGTTAACGTCAGAAAACGGGTTCGACCTCGAAGCGACACCGCCCTTGTGCAAGTAATCCGAAAGACGCTTAAGGAAAGCCGCCATATCCTGACGCTTAACGCTATCCATGCCCCTAAATTCATAACCAGAGGATACCTTCCATCCAGTAGAGATTCCGGTCTGCGCCAACCAGCAAATCTCCTTATAGTGGGGCGTGGAAGAAGTCACATCGATAAATGGTGAAGTTGCAGGTGCAACTAATTCGGGAGATCCGGCTAGACGATAGAGAAATGCCGCCATGTCCTGACGCTTAACGCTATCCATTCCGCGGAAAGTACGCGAACCGTTCTGTTCAAGCCAACCTTCAGATATTCCACTGTTAGCAAGCCAATGAATATCCTCTGAATGAGGAGTTGAACTATCAACATCAGCAAACTTGATATTTCCCTCAGAACCCTGTTCGGTCTTTTCTGAGGTATCGAAGAACCACCAAAGCCCATCTTTCTTTACAAGCACGAGATTTTCATTTTCAAAATCAAGGTCTTCGTAAGCATCATATTCAAACGGAACAATGACGGTACCATCGGTCTTGATTAGACCCCATTTACCATTATTATCCTTAGCCCACCAAGCATCACAGGAGGAGTGATACGGCGATGATGGCCCAAGCCGCATCTTCGATACATCAGAAGCCTGCTGACATGTCGAAATGTTATAGGAACCGACAGAAAACCGAGTTAACCCACTATCTGACAAGGTGTAAAGAGGAGTTGAGTCATAATAAAACTCGCCAGCAAGAATCAGGCCGCCAACCGATCTGATATCGGCAGAACAATCAAGCTCACCAACAACTTTTTTATTATTCAAATCAATAAACGCAGTAGAACCAGCATTATCATTTGCCGGCCCAGAAACAGATACGAAGTTCTTGCAATATTGCGACGACAGATAGCCGCCCACGCCTATTTGCGCACTATACAGTTGCTCTCCGTTTTCATCAATCAATTGACCTATGGTATCGTCAGTGCTTGCATCCTTATAAGTCAGAAGTGCGACTGGAGCGGCGTCATAAAGACTTAAGGAATCCATACTCCAAGGCACGGACACACTCCATAGCTTAAACTCAGAACTGCTTGTATGTGACGGCATAGCTATATTTTTAATTTTATTGCCATCGACATCATAGAGCGCACATGAAGACGAAGTTGTATCCGATAAAATATAGCGTTTTGATCCATCAAAAGCAAAGAGGCCTTTAGTCCGTGAATATAGAGTGTTGCCCTTTAGTAAAGACTCAATCCACTCAACCCTATCTCCCCTACTCGAATATACCAACTCTTCGGAACTATCACCATATTTCCCATACTTATTAACGATGACGAATTCACCAACCACATTTTCAAGACTGCAGTCAGGCAGATGCTTGGTAGCTCCAGAGGATATAATAGTGACGCAGTGATCACTGCCACAGGAACCACAGCCGTTAATGTAATTACACACCGTATATGCATTCCCGGCGCGATCAAAACTAGAAGAATAATAGTAATCAGGCTGGCTTGAGTCGTAAGGCATAAATTCGCCTAGAACACCATCATGTATTGCAAACTGCCCCTGTCCATGATTTTGATTTGACACATTAGAGTCATCGTTATCCAGTGAATAATAGATACTTAAAGCAGAATTATCATCAGCAAATTGCATGCGGCATCCAGCGCATGCAAATGGAATCACCGAGGAGCTGAGCTCCGTACCCGTATCAAGACTGTAAAGAGATACAACCGTCTTGCCGTCACGGATAGAAGCCTTTGCGAACAAAGTAGAGTCCTCAGAAAACTGACCCACCAAGTCGCTCGCATCGGCATTTACAATAGTACGCCGCTTCTTAATATCATAGTAACCGGAGTTCGATATGTCCTCATTCTCGCCATAGGAAAGCGCAACAAGACCTTTATCGAAACCACGCCTTGGGAAATACACACTATCGGAAATGTATGACTCCACACCTGATACGGTATTCAACAGAACATTTCCAAGAGAATCGACCAGGGCAATATGATCGCCCTTACGCATGATAGCAGCGCCATTCGACACGCCATAGACATCGTCATACACAAGACCCTTTGAATTGGTAATGCCCTTGGCGGTATATGCTTCAGATGCTACGGGTGCTAAGAAAAGTGCGATGAGGCCAACGAGAAGGCCATATACGCCCATTCTCAAACGAATTTTCATAGGAACTCCTTTTTCACTTTCCCCCACCAATAAAACAAATCTAGAGTATCAAATATATTAGGAATATGAACTTCCGATTAGGCAATTTTCGGTAAGCGTGTTAAGCAACCGAAATAAGTTACAGCAAACCGCGCAAATTATAGAAGCTCGCGAAGGCTCATTCGATGCATAAACGCAGCCATATCTTGCCTCTTCACAGAATCCATGCCACGAAATGTGCGAGTTCCGTCAGCCTCAATCCATCCCTGGGTAATTTCATATTGAGATAACCACAGCACTTCATGACGATGCGGGGTATCAGCCACAACATCAATGAATGGGTTTACGCCCTCTCCGTAATAAGGATGACCGAGATAGACGGACAAGCGGTTCAAAAACGCAGCCATATCCTGTCTTTTTACTGAATCCATTCCGCGAAAAGTTCTTGAGCCATCCGCCTCCGTCCACCCGCTAGAAATGCCCGAACTTGCCAACCAAATGATTTCCTTATAATGCGGGGTTGACTCGTCTACGTCCGAGAAAAAGCAACTTGCATTATTCGAAGTTATCGAAAAATCAGGGCTACCGGCAAGACGATACAAAAAAGCAGCCATATCTTGACGTTTCACGCTATCCATGCCTCGAAACGAATAAACCCCATTCCCTTCGTCCCAACCAGTCGAAATACCTGTTTGATAGAGCCATAAAATATCTTCCGCATGTGGAGTAGAAGGATTTACATCTGAAAAATGATAAGACGGGGTTGGCGGGACATCAGGATTTTCAGAAGTATCGTGCACACAATTCGAGCAAGGCGTTCTACCTTCGCTCCGTGCTTCGCCAAGAGACATTGATATGGGGTTTTTCATACCAGAACAGTCGATTACATAATGATATTTCGTACCAGTTCTTGAACAATATACCGTTCGGTTTAAATCAACAGCAAACGCAGTTTTCGGCGCCAATGCTAAGGACGTTGCTATAGCAATAGTAATTATTAGCACTATAATTGACGGTAATAAAAGAACGCGAAAATACCCTCGTTCTGCATTGAAATCAATTTCATTCATAGGGACCCTCCTTAAACAACTAATTTAACAATCTAAAATTCGTTTATAGAAATCAGAAACACTACTTCGAATTCGATCTCTATATCTATTACGACTGTCAAGATCTTCAAAACCAAAACCGGGAGTCTCGGGGATGCTCTCGAGTGAAATTTCATTCCATCGGGAGCCCATCCTTAAAACAGCGTTTTGCTTAATTGGGTAGTATTCTTCGTCAACATTAATAAACGCACCCGAACAGCCAAAAGAAGAAGCAATGAGATGTGGATGATACCGAGATGAAATCCACTTCTGATCACACCGCACCGGCAGACCTTCCGAAAGCAACTCAAGGGTAGAGTAAAAACGAAGGCTGTATCCTCGACCAATCAAATAGTCATATATGTATCTGTCTATAATGGGATTACATTCGACTACCCCGACAAGGTCGATGCCAGGTTTAACCCCCCATGCTTTAAGCGTACGATCAACCGCATCAAATACCAAACTCGAATCACAACAAAATTCATGCTGAACACAAACCATATATTCTGGCAACAATTCACTTGCGTCGGTTTGGATGCAATCTTCCAAGCCATTGATAAAGCAGTCATCAACATCTAAGCGTAGATTGCGAACGCCATTAAGAGCATCATAAGTATCAGCATCACGAACCCCAACATAATCGAAGCTCTCAAAAGCAGCATTGACATACGATAGGTCATCTTTCGAAAGCGGCATCAACCCCAAACCCGTAGCAATAGCTGGAATTCCATGGTCTGTGGCCCAGCGCCCAAGTTCCAAACGCGCCAAATTAGGCTTCCAGGTCCCATTTAAATACCCGCCGCCCAAGTAATGAACGCCGGCGATAGCGTCCTCAAGCAATTTGACCCCACTAGCGTAGTGGGGATTTCCTCCTTGCCAGTCCAACGCTCGCCTAACAGCGAATGCTATCTCAGAAACTGATTCGAGATTATGGTTGCCTTTAACAAATTCATTTTCGAAAGTAAGGCGCGCAATAGTGTCGACGCAGACTAAATTCTTATGAATACCGTACAAAATAGCTGCAGCGGAACCCGGCCTATTACAGTCAAGAATGACCGGAAGATCGGGATCAATACTCGAAATATACCGAAGCCATTCTCGGGCAATAAGTTCATCACCGTAATTCGGCCATCCGGGCTCGCAAATCAAATATAAGGCCTTGCGTTGGGGTCGAGGTTGACGACTCTGGTCAAAAGAAATAAGTTTTTGGCCAATAGAACCTAATAAGCCCATCAAACCTCCGCTTCAAATAAATTGGTGTACAGTATTTTAAACCAGATGACAGACCAGAAACGTCAATGATCCCAATACAAAAAGGCCGGGCAAGCGACCCGGCCTACTCTTCTCTGGTGCTCCATGGCGGATTCGAACCGTCGACCTTGGGATTAGAAGTCCCCTGCTCTATCCAACTGAGCTAATGGAGCCTGAATGTATACTAACAAAAGTACTATATGGCGATAGATATAAAAAGCGAATCAACCATGAAAAATAGTACGAACCAAAAAGACTTATTATCCCGTTACACCACCGAACGAAATTGAATCATAAAAAATCCTCAGCAAATGAGCGGCTTCTTCGCGCGACAAACGAGCAGAATGCACTCCATAATCAAGAAGCTCGCCGAAACTAAAATGTCGTTGCAATAAACTCAGCCATTCTATGGCATCAGAGCTCGACATGAGCTCATCACCATAAAAGGAATCCCGCTTAGCATCAAACTCAGGCAAATAGCCTTCATTCTTAAGCCAATAAATCGCAAATGATCCAGGCGAAGAAATGTCAACGTCCAAGAAGGGATTTACAAACTGATTTTTATCCCCGTCTCTTACATTGGGATCCAGTTCTTTGACAAGTCTAAAGACAAAAGTAGCAAAATCCTGCCGTTTAATCTTTTCCTTTCCCCTAAATTCTCGATGAGTATTATCTATAGCCCATCCCCTTGTAATTCTCTTTTCTACCATCCAATTAATATCCTGGGCGTATTTCGAATTCCGATCAACATCAATAAAATCAAAGCTGAATTGATCATGATAAGCGGAACATACAGTACGAACAGGGCCATCCATACGTAACTCGCCTTTTTCAATCCATATCGCACGCTGACAAATGCGTTCAACTTGCTCCATAGAGTGAGACACGAATAGAACCGTCACGTCACCACTCTCAATGAAATGATGGATGCGACGCTCGCACTTCTCTTGAAAAAAGACATCTCCGACCGAGAGTGTTTCATCGACTATCAAAATGTCAGGTTCAGTTATAGTGGCAATCGCAAACGCGATGCGTGCAATCATGCCCGACGAGAAATTCTTCAGAGGCATGTCGACGAAATTATCGAGTTCAGCAAAATCAATAATTCCATCAAAGTGTGCATCGATAAACTCCTTGGTGTACCCAAGCAGCGCACCGTTCAGATATATGTTCTCACGAGCAGTAAGCTCAGGATCAAAGCCAGCACCAAGCTCAATCAGCGGCGCGATATTACCGTGGACCTTAACCTCGCCCTCACTGGGCTCCAAAACGCCAGCGATAATCTTGAGCATCGTAGACTTGCCGGAACCGTTGGTACCAACAAGGCCAACGACCTCGCCGCGATGCACATCAAACGAAATGTGCTTAAGCGCACGAAACTCCTCAAAGAACAGCTCGTGCTTTGCGAGCTTAATAAAGTACTCCTTGAGGTTTGTAAGCGACTCAGACGCCATATTAAAAATCATGGTGACGTCTTTAACCTCAACAGCAAGGGGCTGCTTGCTGTAATCAATAGCAGATTCAGTCATAAACAGCACTCCTTAGATGTAGAGAATAAACTTGTGCTCAGTCTTATGAAACACGGTGTAGCCAATAGCAAGAGCAAGAACAGCCCAAACAACACACAGCCCAAAGGTAAACGCAGAAGGCACGGTATTAAACAGGAAGATATCACGCATAAACTGGAGGTAGTTGTACATGGGGTTCACAACCACAAGGACCTGGATCCAATGTGCCATTTGGCTGATAAAGTCTGTCGTCCAGAAAATCGGCGTCAAATACATCCAAGCAGTAATAACAACGCTCCACAGATGCATAACGTCACGGAAGAAGACTGCCAATGCTGACAGCATCATGCCCAAACCCATACAGAAGCACATGAGCAACAGCAGGCAAACCGGCAGAAGAATTAAATGCCAAGTAGGAGCCACGCGGAAAAAGAGCATAACAAGGGCGACGGCAACCAAAGAGAAGGAAAAGTTGACGAGCGAGAACAACACCTTCTGCACCGGGAACACCCAACGATGCACTTTGACCTTCTTCAGCAACGAGGACGCCCAAATGATAGACATCAACGCCTGGTTCGTCGATTCGGACATGACGGAGAACGTTACGTTACCGACAATCAGGTAAAGCGGATACAACTCGGGGGTAACAGAGCCATTACGGCCTTGCGCGAAGATTGTCGAAAACACGATCGACATAACAATCATCATCAGCAGCGGGTTAAGCACGGACCATGCCACACCCAGAACACTGCGACGATATTTAATCTTAAAATCTTTGGTGACAAGCTGCTTAAGAATGAACTTGTCCTTTTCAAAATCATTTTTAGCGTGAGAGGCCGGTTTAGCCACCGCTTTCTGACTCTCTACGTTGTCAGCCACGGACCATCTCCTTGTCTCGTAAAACATAACAGTGGAAAGTATAGCCCTCCCACGTAGACGATAACTCACCGCAACAAATCTGGAGAACTAACCCATATCTAATCAAAGGGGCAGGCGATAGGTATACTTTCGACCAGATGAGTCATTAAAGGAGGTCCTACATGGACTATTCGAGTACCGCCGTCATAATCCCCTGTTACAACGAAGCGTTGACGATTGGCAAAGTTGTCGACGATTTTCATCGAGAGCTGCCCGGCGCAACTGTCTATGTTTACGACAACAACTCGTCCGATGACACTTCACAGGTCGCCAAGCAGCACGGGGCTACGGTGCGCCACGAGCCTAGGCAGGGCAAAGGCAACGTGTGCCGCCAAATGTTCCGTGATGTCGACGCCGAATGCTATCTAATGGTTGATGGAGACGACACTTACCCCGCCGAGGCGGCAAAGGCGCTTTGCGAGCCCATCCTTAACGGCGAAGCCGATATGACCGTTGGCGATCGCCTGTCAAACGGCACCTATGCCGAAGAGAACAAGAGGGCCTTCCACGGCTTTGGCAACAATCTTGTTCGCGTCATGATCAAGTGGATTTACGGCTACAGCTTTGACGACGTGATGACCGGCTACCGAGCCATGAGCAGACCCTTCGTCAAGACCTTCCCCGTTTTGAGCGAGGGCTTCCAGATTGAGACCGAGTTCTCCATCCACGCTGTCGATCACCGCTGGCGAATTAAAGACGTGCCGGTGGAGTATCGCGATCGGCCCGCAGGCTCCGAGTCCAAGCTCAACACCGTTAGCGACGGCATCAAGGTCATCGCAATGATTGGAACACTCTTTAAAGACTATCGTCCGCTCAAGTTCTTTACCCTTATAGCGCTCATCTTCGCCATCATAGGCCTTGCCCTCGGAATTCCAATTGTTGTGGAGTACTTCCAAACCGGCTTAGTCCCCCGCTTCCCCACGGCCATACTTGCGGCCTCATTCATGTTCCTGTGTGGGTTGAGCCTAGCAACGGGACTAATCCTCGACTCAGTTGCAAAAGTCGAAAGAAAACAATGGGAGTTACAAGCCTATAAAACCTATTCAAAATAAGAAGAGGTCCGGACTTAATCCGGACCTCTTCTTATTAAAGCCCCAAGTACTTTTCCCAAAACTCTCGCGAAGTCATGTACGGCATGGCATCTTTCCATGCCCCCCTGACGCTCTTGCCTTCTTTGCGATAGCGCGCCATCAGCTCGCGCTCTCGGCAGCGAACGCTCTTGAACCGCGCTCGGTCCATCGTGCGAACCGATCCCTTCTCGCGGGTCGGATCAAGAAAGACCAGCGTCTTGCAGCGCGTCGAGTTGCCCTCAAGCGTACAGCTGCCGTTCTTTACTACATAGCCAGGTTTCCCGCACAGCAGCGCATCGGGAAGATAATGCTTGTCGTAAGGAATAGATCTCCAATACTTCATAAACTTCGAAGGATGGAATTCCAGATTAGCATTAGCGAGCACTTGCTTCGTAACCCCGGCCTTGCGTAGAAGCTCTGGGTCCATCTCGGAAACAGGAATCAGCTTTTCGTTTAGCTTACCCTTACCGATCATAGTTGCAGCGCCATCAAGCTTCTGGAGATACTCAGGGCCGCGCAGATAGTCCTCAAAGCCATCAAGAATAAACTCGGCAGCCTGATAATCCATATCGCGCAAATTCTGACGTACCCCTCGCTGAATACGAAGGACAAACATCTTCTCATCAGCACAATCATCGAGAGCAATCATGGCAAAGAAGTTGCGGAAATATTGATAACAATCCACCGAAGCCCTGAAACGCCCCTCAAAGCTTGCATGCCACACACAAATGCAATTCATGGTCATGTAGACAGGCTTATTGCGCATGCCAAACTCAACGTCGTCACAGCGGATAAAGAAAGGCATGGGAAGACCGTTCTTTTCGATAGCCTTCACCGGAATACAGCTATACCACCAGGCTCCGTAAGCTTGGTCAACCTCGACGCTTGTGCGTTCATTTTCGAGGATGTCAGCCAGCTTGCCGACATTCAGATCATCTTTTACGCGACGATAAGCACCGGTAGTCGCCACATACGAGACATCCTCAAACTGACGAGTAGGGTCCTCCATTGAGAGCATGGCGCCGTTAATAAAGGCATCCTTATATTTGCCCTTCGCAAGAGAGAGGAGATTGAACGTACGAATCAAACTCTCGGGCATGATGGAGACATCGTCATCCATCAAAATGATATGTGTGAACTGATCAGGAGTTTCAGTAGCCGCCATCATTCCTCGTGCGAATCCTCCCGAACCGCCCGTGTTGGGGTTCGGGAGCACGGTGACCAGATCATCGGAAAGCGATGCAAAATCGAGCGTCTGCCCATTGTCGACGACAAACATGTGGAAGTGGTCGCGAATCGGACCGTCCTCTTTAGAGATGCCCTCTTTAACAAGATCGATGTTGGGAATGATATATCTCTCATTTTTAAACGTTGTCGTAGACAAAGCGAGGTCAACACGATTTACCTCGTCCCCATCCACAGCTGCGGTATAACAGCCCTTAACCAAAGTCGCGGTAGTCGATTCCTCGGAGGATATAGAGAACCCAATAAGGTCAAAATTCTCCAGACAGACACTAATGGCCAACGAGCCCAATCCAGTCTCAGGAGAAAAAGGAACCTGTTTAATTTGCACTGGATCGAGTGACCCATGTTCTACGCCATAAATGCGCACAAGCCCCGATCCATCAAGAACCAAATTCAGACAGACCTCATCGAGCTGCGTGTATTGTCTCCATTTCAATGCGGAAAATCCATTGACATACGTCATAAAGTCAACAGTTCCGTCTATCTGCAAACAACCCCCCGGAAGGGTGCACACGATACCGCCACGCTCAATCCGATAATAGAGCTCCGAGTGGGAAATCGCGTGGTCATCAACGCAGCACACTATGTTGGCTAACTTATAATTAAGTTTCAAAATTAACTCCCATACTTACCTTCGAG
Source organism: uncultured Collinsella sp. (assembly GCA_900547235.1). GTDB lineage: Bacteria > Actinomycetota > Coriobacteriia > Coriobacteriales > Coriobacteriaceae > Collinsella. The sequence goes on from URFP01000001.1 coordinate 106,362, forward strand.
AAGATACAAGCAATAACATTATCGCCTAAATTGACTGTAAGTCGCGCACCCCTGCAGGCATCTACAACACCTTATGAATAATGTGAAACATCGCGTATATCTATATAATGAATCAAGATTATTTACAAGAAATGGAGATTTAAATGCCCCTGATGAAGTTCGCAAATGTACTCTTGGAGCACAGCGCACGCGCAGTCAATTATCCCTCTTTGTATTGTCGTTCAACTGAACCCGTTGTCTTTCTTCCCGATAGTGATGCCTGGGAACTCAACGGCGAAGGCGAATTTGACTTCAGCACTTATTTCAACGCGCTTTCGATTAATAAACTTAATACTTATACAAACGCACAAAAGTATTATCTTCACCTCGAACTAAAGGGCGCTTCGTGCGAGGTGGTGCAAACAACCTCTGATAGATTTTCATCATGTCCAATTGTTCTTGATGCCACGAAAAGATGCATAGAGAAATCCGACTCCTTTGTTGTTCTAGATACCGAACTGGTAACGAGCGATGACACAATTCTGGTCGGTTTTATCATTCGCACTACAGGACCCGTACAAATTCGAAATAGCTACTACTCAGTCTTGACGGATCAGCCCCTAAAAGACGTTGAGCTTGTTTTGGCTACTACAACCTTCAAAAAAGAACAGTACATTAAGTCCAATATCGAGCTTGTCAAAACGGCAATCCTTGATAGCGCCGACCCAATCGCCGACCACTTTAATATGCACGTAATAGATAATGGCAGAACGCTCGATTCATCAGCCCTGGAAAACGGTCATGTCCATATTCATCCTAACCAGAACGTTGGCGGCGCAGGCGGCTTCACTTACGGGATGATTCTTGCCAAAGAGCAGAAACCGAAAGCAACGCACGTTCTGCTTATGGACGACGACGTAGCTGTATCTCCAGAGAGCATCAAAAGAACTTATAACCTGCTAAGGATAGTAAACAAAGACTATAACGAAGCGATGATTAGCGGCGCAATGCTGAATTACGGCATTGCTGATCAACAGTGGGAAGACACTGGCTATATGACCCCTCTCGGCTCTTTCTCCCCCGCTAAACCGCCCTTATACCTATCCCGTTTTGAAGACATTGTTTACAACGAGACGTTTAGAATCCCTAAAAACATTCGTGACACCAACGCCCGCTACGCGGCATGGTGGTATTGCTGTATACCGATGAGCGCTATAGAAGGAAACGGATTGCCTCTTCCCTATTTTGTTAGGTGCGACGATGCGGAATACGGCGTTCGATGCAAAAAACCTTTTATGACGATGAACAGCATCTGCATCTGGCATGAAAGTTTTCATGTTAGATACAACGCGGCGGTCGAGCGCTACCAAACAACGAGGAACACGCTTATTGCCAAATTCACCACTGGATTCGGAACAAACTCTGATTTCATGTACGAATTAAAAAATAACGTTCGACTCGAGCTCAAAAAGTATGGTTATAAAAATGCCAGCTTAGTTCTTGATGCATTCGAGGACTTCATGAAAGGACCCGATTTCTATAGCGAAATCGGAATTGCCGAGAAAACGTTCATGGAGGCAAATAAGAAGAAGGAAGCAATGGTTCCATTCAGCGAGCTAGAGAGACAAGCTCGCAAGATAGGAATTGAAGGCTTTTCCATTGATAATATTGATAGACAATTAATTGCTGGAGACAAGCCACGATCGATTTCGCAAAGATTTGTCGATTTTATCACCGACAATAGGCAAAGAATTCTAACAGGAGATGGTTCTGGATTTGCAGTCATCCCCGTACACGGTTGGGAATATCCCGCCGGAGCAATCCGAGGGAAAAGGTACATTATTGTTATTGACTGGTACAACCGAATGGGCTGTATTAGGACAAAAGATACCGAGGAGTACGCCAAGCTCCTTAAGCGCTACAAAGCCGATGTTAAACAATTCAAGGAATGTGAGAAAAAGCTTGCTGAAGCCTATTCTCAGAGTAGGCCAACCGTTACATCGGACGAGTTTTGGAAAAGGTATCTTGGAATCTAACTTGTTGGCTAAGCCAACTGAGTAGTTGCACGCCTGTGCATTACAGAATATCGCGAAACTTCATCGCTGATACTATGCTGTGCGCCGTATCCGGCAGGGGCCACGGCGCCCTTTTTATTGGTAGCGTCCGATCGCGTCGGAAATGTTGGTGTAAGCGCGCCGAGGGTGCTCAAGGAGGCGGAGCCCGACGCGCTCGCGTACCTTGACTTCCCGCCGTCGCACTGGAAGCGCCTGCGCACCAACAACGTGCAGGAGCGCGCCAACAGGGAGATAAAGCGCCGCTCGCGCGTGGTGCAGGTCTTCCCGTCGGAGAGTTGCTGCTCAGGCTCGTGGGCGCCGTCATGTGCGACCAGGCCGAAACATGGTCCGGCTCGCGCTACTTCTTGGAGAGGAAGATGGCCGAGATGCATGACGCCGCGTTCAGAATGGGTGCCGTGGGCGAGCACGACTGGGCGGAACTGGAGAAGACGGCCAGAAAGATGATCGAATCCAGCCTGGAACTTGCCGACAGCGTGGAGGCGGCCTAGGATATCAACTGATTCCGGATATCGGACACAGGGGCCGCAAGGGCCCTTACACCAACTTTCTCGACACTACCCATCATACTCGAGAAGTGCCGACCGAGGGCCGAGACGGTGCTGGATGGGGCCGAACTGGATGCCCATACCTACCCCCAAAGAAAAGAATGCGTCGCAATTTCGTTATGCCCGATATGCTTGCCTAAGACCAAAGCAGCGTGCTATCGGAAAATACAGAAACAAACCCCGCGTCTAATAAACATCAGTTAATTCATATAAACGTATATCATCTTTGCTGTAAATCAATTTGAACCCAGGAGTATCTGCATCTATTGACTGTATTCCTGACCAAAAATCAGGATCATAAACACAGTAAAAGGAACTTGAGTCTGACGGACTCACACCAGAATCTAATTGCAAAACATACCTAATATGCTTGTCCAAAACCTCTTGCTTTACAGCTCGATTCGACGTGTATTCATGAATACGCTTGCGAAGAAGAGTATAAGAATCCGAGGGGTCCTGTGCGGAGGACTGCCTGTACAGTAGATTAACGTTAAAAAGACCGTAGAAGAAAGAGCTGCCATCTAGTGGGTTATTCAATACTACATATTGTCGATCAAGCATATCGGCAATTTTCGAACCAGCCGACAGTTCATCTTTATCGAGCATCAAGGTCTCAACCGCACCATTTACAAACGGTTTGCCGTTTAACTCATTAATAGAACTCAACGTGCACCTTAAATAACTAAAGGCAGAAGACAGGGTAAACGAGCCGTTCACCACGAGAGACGGCCCAAAAGCAAATCCGAGAAGTAATAAAATACATAGACCTGAATATACGCGCGGTGATATACCGGTATCAGGTTTTGATGCAGCATAATGATATAGATGCCTAAATAGCAAAGACATTCCTCTTGCAGCAAAGGGAATAAGCGAAATGACAACAATTGCAGCAATTCTTCTTGAATCTGTATACCAAAAACCCGTAAGCAATTGCTTTAAGTAGCCATCCGTTGAAACATCAACAATATAAAGAACACCCGCGAATATAGCAGACGCGATGAGCCAATTGCTTTGGTCTTTTCTACGAAAACATGAAATTAAACCAAACTGGACTAGCAAGCAAACTGGAAGCTGGGCAGGAAAATCAAAAAATGACAGAGTAAAAAAAGATGAAACAGCAGTACCAAAAGACTGGAAAGCTGGCCAATTAAATGAAACGGTCGCATGGAGCGGAGGCAAATAATAGCAAATAACCCAAACAGTGACCACCGCTAATATCGCAATGCACGCTACAAATAAATGGCTGGGCCACGATTTCTGTTTACCCGAGCACTTAGAGCACGTATAGACTGATTTGACAATTAGTGGAGCAATCACTACGCCAGCGGTAAATAAGGAACCAGGATGAGTAAAAGCCAAAAGAATAAGTGCGAGAATGAAGGCAATCGCGGCATGAGAAATGCTGCCTTTTCTGTTTACCAGCCGATCTGAAAGAATAATAGCAGACGATATCGCCGCAGGCACAAAAACAAGGCTGAAAAGATTAGCCAACAGCGAACCAAATGTAATTAGACCCCAGGGAAAAGCAACAAAAAAATATGAGACAACACAGCCAGATAGCTGAGCAACATTATCTTCTGGATAGCATGACGAAATCAGGCTTCGTACAGACAGACATAAAATCGGACATAGGGATACGAAAATTATAATGTTCAGAGCCTCACTAGGAGAAATTGAAAATATCTCGACGAGCAATGCCGCAATAGAGTGCATACCAGTCGGATAGTAGCTGGTACCATTAAACAGAACTGAACTGTCCCTATAACAAGAGCTAAACAAAACGCCATATAACTTGGTATTGCTAAAGGATCGCACTGTGGAAAGTGCAAACGCGTTATCAAAATAAGGTATCACAGAGCTCGGGCCATCAAGATTTTTAAGGTAGATCCAAGCAACCAAGATAAGTGAGACCAACATATATACGACAAATACACAGAATGAAGTTGCCGAAACGTTATTAATGCGCTGCAATAAACACCGACGATTATTTATAGCAAAGACAAAAGATAACATCACCAATAAAAGGACATACCAATACCAGGGCACGGATATTTGTGCGACATAGGATAGCAACATCGCCAAAAACAACGCCATTAAAGAGAAAATAGGCGATAACGCCACAAGAAGATGATTTGGAATGTCAAATTTTGAAAAAGAAATAAGACCAGGTAAATACAACGAAACAGTAAGCGCAAATGACACCACAATAAAATAAAGCCAGTTGATCATTAGAATCCAGTTCGATTAAAACCATTAGATTATTGCCCCTGACAAACTGTCAATTTGATCGACTTGAGGCATCCTCTAAAACTTTTTCAAGAAGCGCGATACGCTGAGTAAGGTTTTTCGTAGCTACAACCAAACGACTAATCGCAATACTCAAAGAAAGACATATCAATAAAAGCAAAACAACAGCTACTACCAAAACAAAGTTAGAAGCCGTAATAAACCCAATCCAGTCTGAAATTAGATAAACCAAATTAGGTGCCAAAAGGCAGAGAAGAGCGATACAGCATAGAAAAATCCATAACAAGGAGTACTTGAGAAGAAGCTTCCCCTTCGAAACAAGATTGAACACGTAAAGCAACAAAGAAAAAAATATTAGAGAAGACCCAATTCGAAGTGCAAGGCTCATGATTAACCTAATTTCGCTTAGTCAAGCAAGCAATCGATATTGCAAGCGACACTTTTACCATGTAATAAATCGAAGAAATACCGCCTATTGAAGAAACACCGCCTTGCCGCTCGCGCATTTTGACTGGAACCTCGCTTACCGTCAGACCAGCTTTAAGTGATGTGGCAATAGATTCCGGTTCTGGATAATCGTCCGGATAGTCCCCACAGAACAAGCTGATTGCTTTAGGACCCGATGCGCGAAAACCAGAAGTTGGGTCAGTAATTATATGCCCAGTAAATAGATGCAGCCAGAAAGAAAGCCATTTAATTCCCATTCTACGGAGTCGAGTTGACTTGAATCCATCTTGCAAAGATAAAAACCGAGACCCAATAACCAAATCAGCGCCATTTGAAATCTCTTCAACGAGCATAGATATATATTTGGGATCATGCTGTCCGTCGCCATCAACCTGAACGTCAACATCATAGCCGTATCGTCGAGCGTATTTATGCCCAGCCTGAACAGCACCGCCAATACCAAGATTCTGAGGTAAATCTAGAACATTAATACCGTTTGATTTACATATTTCAAGTGTAGAGTCTTTTGAGCCGTCATTAACAACGACGTAATCAAATCCCGCTTCGACTACCGCACCGACAGCAGCCTCGATATTAGCCTCTTCGTTATATGCGGGAATAATCACCAAAACTCGTGGATCCGTTAGCATCAATGAACTCCATACAAAGAGCGGTTAATCAAATAGAACTTGCTCTATTCTATCTAAACAAACACGCCTCGAAAAATGCTCACGATAATAATTGAAGCCATTGGATCCCAAAGCATCAGTAGCATCTTTATTCATTGAGGCAATTTTTACCATATTTGCAGCAAGCGCATTAACATCTGAGGGATTGGAGACAAACCCGCATTTAGCAGAACGGACCGCATTGGCCCCTTCGCCGCGCATTACAGCAAGTATTGGTTTCGAAGACGCCATACAACTTGAAATCTTCGCCGGAATAGTAAGCTCTAGCTCGGGATTGTCGGCGAATGGTGCAATCATTGCCGTTGCAATATCTGAATACATGGGCACAACTTCAGGATCTACGCGCCCAATAAACAAAATGAACTCGCTCAGTCCTTTATTTGCAACGGTCTTCTGCAATTCCGCTCTGGACATGCCATCGCCAAGAATTAGCAGTCTCATCTCAACAGAACTATTTTTGATTGCATACGAGAACGCCTCAATAACTGTGTCAAGACCCTGTGCAGGAGTTATTGATCCGGCAAAAAGGAAAACACACTGACTTCCAAATTGCGACCTCAGCCCCTGTGAAACACTCTTTTGTTCGTAAACCTCCTCACAGTGCTGAGGTATTACACTTATCAAAACATCCGGATTCAAAGGTTTAATCCTATGAAATAAGTTGTCAGCCAAAGAGTCACTCAAGGCAATCAGCTTATTACAGACGGCATACTGCTTGTCGCAAAAAGATTTGGCAAAAGCTCTCAGAAAGCTATTTTGGACATTTATAACGGTATACAAATTTTCAGGCCAAATATCCAACACATACGTGACAAGAGGACATTTATTTCGCCATGCAGCAAACCTAGCCGGAATTATCATCAAAATAGGACTTGTGTTATAGCAAAATACAACGTCGTAATTATTTTTGAGGCTCAATGCCTTGAGAGATGCAGTAATCGGCCAGCTAATATAGTTCAGGAAAATGCGGACCGAAGTGTTTCCCTTTCGGCGTATTTCACCAGACCGAAAGACAGACGCACCATGGTAATCATCGTGACGATGGCCGCAATAACCATATCCTTCGGCCCATTCGCCTGAAGGATAATTTGGAATACCGCAAAGGACGTCAACACTTGCACCGTCTTCAATAAAACCTTTGACGATGTCATTGACTCGAAAGGTCTCTGGATAAAAATGCTGCGTTACGACAAGTATTTTTTTCCCAGCACATGAGCAAGCCATTAAACAATCTTCCTCCACACCATCTTGTCCACGACGCCGGTGTAGCTCTGGATGATCTTGACCACCTTGGTGGAGACGGCCTCGTCGGCGTAGTCGGGGACGGGCGCCTCGGGCAGCGACCCCTCGGCGTCGAGCTCGACGGCGGTGCGGACGGCCTGCAGCAGGCCGCGCTCGCTGATGCCGGCCAGCGTGAAGCAGGCCTTGTCAAGCGCCTCGGGGCGCTCGGTGGAGGTGCGGATGCACACAGCCGGGAACGGGCGGCCGACGCTCGCGAAGAAGCTGGACTCCTCTGGCAGGGTGCCGGAGTCGGACACCACGGCGAAGGCGTTCATCTGCAGGCAGTTGTAGTCGTGGAAGCCCATGGGCTCGTGCATGCGGACGCGGGGGTCGAGCTTGAAGCCGGTGGCCTCCAGGCGCTTGCGGGAGCGCGGGTGGCAGGAGTACAGGATCGGCATGTCGTACTTCTCGGCCAGCGCGTTGATGGCGGTGAACAGGCTCGTGAAGTTGGCCTCGGTGTCGATGTTCTCCTCGCGGTGGGCCGAGAGCAGCATGTAGCGCCTGGGCTCAAGGCCGAGCTCGGTCAGGACGTCCGAGGCCTCGATCTTGTCCAGGTTGGCTCGCAGGACCTCGGCCATGGGCGAGCCCGTGACGTAGGTGCGCTCCGGGGCGCAGCCGGTGTCCTTGAGGTAGCGACGGGCGTGCTCGGAGTAGGCCAGGTTTACGTCGGAGATCACGTCGACGATGCGGCGGTTGGTCTCCTCGGGCAGGCACTCGTCCTTGCAGCGGTTGCCCGCCTCCATGTGGAAGATGGGGATGTGCAGGCGCTTGGCCGCGATGGCGGACAGGCAGCTGTTGGTGTCGCCCAGGATCAGCAGCGCGTCGGGCTGGACCTGGACCATCAGCTTGTAACTCGCGGCGATGATGTTGCCCACGGTCTCGCCCAGGTCGGCGCCCACGGCGTCCAGGTAGACATCCGGATCGGCGAGCTCCAGGTCGCGGAAGAAGATGCCGTTGAGCGTGTAGTCGTAGTTCTGCCCGGTGTGAGCCAGCAGGCAGTCGAAATGGCGGCGGCACTTCTTGATGACCTCGGACAGGCGGATGACCTCGGGCCGGGTGCCCACGATGATCAGGAGCTTCAGACGGCCGTCATCTTTGAACTCAATCATTATTTTCTCCCATGGATTTCCATGATTTATACAGTCAAATAGATTCATAAGGACTAGCTAATTGGTTGCTGCCTTGAAATATCCAAAATAGAGGACTTTATTGCCTCATAATCAGCAGGAACAACAGTCCCCAAAGAAGCGTCAGCGATTTCTGCACAAGCGGTATTCTCCATCACAAGAGCCCTCGTTCCGCAAGACTGGGCCTCAGCAACAGTAAGGCCAAATGTCTCTTCAACACCAGGGTGTAGAAATACATCAGCAGTGGAATATATTTCAGCAAGTTCCCTTGCATTACTAGTCTTGGAAAGACTCAGTATTCTATCCCCCGCATGAACCTTTTGTCTCTCATTAAGACCAACAAGAACAACTACATAGCGATTGGGGTCAAGCTCACGAGAAAGACGGACAAAAATATCAAGACCCTTGCGAGCACTCCAAGGACTAGCAACGCCAAGAATCATAAAACGGTTTCCGATTCCGAAATGACTGCGGAAGTCACTTGGAGTCGGCTTAAATACAGTTTTATCAATTGAGTTGTACCTTACTTCCACGGGATAGCCCGATAGAAAAGATTCCGAAACCAAATTTGCCAACCAATTTGATGGAACAATCAACTTAAGTCGGTCAACCGGCAAGGAAGTAAACAGCCGTCTTTTTTCACGCCAGCACCAATTGCATGATGAGTCAGGGGCGAAAGTTGGCGGATAGGTTTTTAACTGGGGGCATGCCTCTACGGAACAGCAAGACTCTTTCCATTGATTACAATTAACATATGAAAAATAAGCGCAATGTCCCGTAAACGCCCAACAATCGTGAAGCGTCCATTCCACTTTGCACTCATTTTTCGCCAACCACCGAAATAAAATAGGCAGATTTAAATAATAACCATGAAGGTTATGGAGATGAACTACATCCGGACGAATGCTATCGAGAGCCTTAATTAAACGATAAGTTTGAAAGCGAGAATGAAAGCCAGACTTTCCATCAATAAAAGTCTCAATTACATCCATAATAAAATTAATCGTAGTTCCAAATTGGCGACCATTCAATACATCCTTATTGGCTCTGCGACCCCAAAAAGCATATGACTCTTCGCCGTTCTCCAGAAGAGAATTATGCTCAGCAAGCATAATCCTACCCGTAGATCCGTCTGGAACGCTGTTTATATGAGCGTAAACCGTCAAGCTAAACTTCCTCGAAAAAAGTATCGGGGTCCTCGGGGTCGAAGGGCTCGTTTGCCCACATGACCGTCACGAGGTCCTCGGTGTCGGACAGGTTGGTTATGGAGTGCGTGTAGCCGGGAATCATCTCCACGGCGCGCATGTCAGACCCAGAAACTATATACTCGTCGACGGGGAACGGGTTCCCCTCGGCATCCTCCCCTACTTTCCTCAACTTGATCGACGCGGTGCCGGAGACCACCAGGAACCTCTCCCACTTGCTCATGTGCCAGTGGTTTCCCTTGGTGATGCCTGGCTTGGACACGTTGATGGAGACCTGACCGCGCTCTGGCGTGCGCAGGAACTCGGTGAACGAGCCACGCGCGTCCGTGTTAGGCCTGAGGCCATAGGAAAAGTGCCCCGGCTCGTAGTAGGAAAGAAACGTGCTCCAGAGCTTCTTGGAGAAGGAGCCCTCCGAAAGGTCGGGCACCGAGAGCGTCTCGCGGCTGTCTCGGAAGCTGTCGAGCAGGTAGACGATCTCGCCCAGTGTCTTCACGTCGGTGTTAGGGACGTAGCAGAACCCGTCTCCCTCCACCCTCTCGAGGCCCTCGTAGCCGCAGCGGTGCTCCTCGCCCAGCAGCGCCCCCAGCATCTCGTCGACCAGGTCGTCGATGTAGAGGAGCTCCAGCTCCACCGAGGGGTCGTTCACGGTGTAGGGGCGGCCGTTGGCGATGGCGTCGCAGAAGGTGGCCACGGCGGAGTTGTAGCGCGGGCGGCACCACTTGCCGTAGAGGTTCGGGAAGCGGTAGATGAGCACGGGCGCCCCCGTGCGCTCCGAGTACTCGCGGAAGAGGCCCTCCCCCGCGAGCTTGGACTCGCCGTAGACCGAACCCTCGAAGCGGCCCGACAGGCTCGCCTGCGCGGAGCTGGAGAGCATGACGGGGCATCTGTTGCCGTGGCGCTCCAACGTGTCCAGCAGCGTGGAGGCGAACCCGAAGTTGCCCTCCATGAACTCCGCCTGGTCCTCGGGGCGGTTGACGCCGGCCAGGTTGAAGACGAAGTCGGCACGGGAGCAGAAGTCCTCCAGCTCACCGGGCGCCGAGTCCACGTCGTACTCCATGACCTCGAGGGGAAGGAGTTGCTGGTATTTGGCACGGCGGTCCTTACCGTCCCTTATGTTCTTCAGCGCGCAGCAGAGGTTCTTCCCGACGAAGCCCCTGGCGCCGGTAACGAGGACGCGCACCCTACTGCACCGCCTCGTGCTCGCGGCCTTCCAGGGCCAGCTGTACGTACTCGGCGGTCTTGATCTTGGCGATGGTGCCGGCCACGTCGAGCCTCTCGGTGTTGTGGGAGGTGTAGGACTCGTCGGCCTGGGTCTCCACCTCGCCGTCCACGACGAACTTGTCGTAGTTCAGGTCGCGCGAGTCGCAGGCCACGCGGTAGTAGCCGCCCATGTCCTCGGCGCGCAGTCGCTCCTCGCGGGTCATGAGAGTCTCGAAGAGCTTCTCGCCGTGGCGGGTGCCGATCACCTGGGTGCCCACGCGGCCGAAGACCTCCTGCACGGCCTCGGCGAGGTCGCCGATCGTGGAAGCAGGGGCCTTCTGGATGAACAGGTCGCCGGGGTTTGCGTGCTCGAAGGCGAACTGCACCAAATCGACCGCCTCGTCCAGATTCATGAGGAAGCGGGTCATGTTGGGGTCGGTGACCGTGAGCGGCTCGCCCTTGCGGATGCGGTCGATGAACAGCGGGATGACCGATCCGCGCGAACACATGACGTTGCCGTAGCGGGTGCAGCAGATGGTGGTGCGGCCGGCGCCGTTGCGGGCGTTGGCGTAGATGATGGACTCCATCATGGCCTTGGACTTGCCCATCGCGTTGATGGGGTAGGCGGCCTTGTCTGTGGACAGGCACACGACGCGGTCCACGCCCTCGTCGATGGCGGCGTGCAGCACGTTGTCCGTGCCGATGACGTTGGTGCGCACGGCCTCCATGGGGAAGAACTCGCAGGAGGGCACCTGCTTCAAGGCGGCGGCGTGGAAGATGTAGTCCACGCCGTGCATGGCGTCGCGCACGCTCTGGGCGTTGCGGACGTCGCCGATGAAGAAGCGCACCTTGGAGGCGAGCTCCGGGGACTTCTCCTGCAGACGGTGGCGCATGTCGTCCTGCTTCTTCTCGTCGCGGGAGAAGATGCGGATCTCGGCCAGGTCAGTGTTCATGAAGTGCTTGAGCACGGTGTTGCCGAACGAGCCGGTGCCGCCAGTGATCATAAGGGTCTTGTCTTTGAATGAAGAAATGCTCATTGGGAACCTCAAATAATCTAAAAACAGTTACTTAACGCTTTTTCAGTATAATAACCACGACGAAGTCTTGCCGACACGCGTTCAACATTCCTAAGTAAGTCTGAATATTCATCATCTGTAAGACCCGAAAGCACGGAATTGAGTTCGTCTAAGGATGAAACAGCGATGCCAACGCCCTCTTCAAGAACAAACCGAGCAATAGCGGCCTCTTTCCAAACAATAACCGGGAACCCCGAAGCAAGATACAAAGACGTCTTATGTGGATTGTTGATTCTCAAATAATTGCCAAACGAACCAGAACAGCAATCACTGTCAGGCCCATCCCAAACAAGCCCAAAGCTACCGTCCAATACAAAAGGCAGTTCATCTACATCATAGGATCCCAAATAGTGCAAGTTCGGAAAAACGGATTTTTGCTCAAGGGGATAATTGGATCCATACAAATTAAAATTAACATCTTTAGGCAAACAAGATAAATAGCCAGCTTTGCTTGGGCTTAAGTTACCCGCAACAATGACAGGCCTATCAAGAGAAGCCTTATTCGGCACTTTATCGCTAGAAATTAAATAGTCGAATATTTGAAGATCGATAATTTTTTTAGTTGAAATCCCGTAAACACGAGAAATTGCCTTTGTCATTTCGGAATTATGCGAAATGACATAATCGCAATTATCCAAAGCAAGTTTTTCCTCATGCTTAATAATTGATTCTAGAAATCTGGAAACGAATGAATCGCCACCTCTCAATGCTTCCAGATCGTGTAAAAACAGAACTGTTTGACACTTACTTTTCTTAATTGCATGACCAAATGAAAAACAGCCATAGACGGGAGGGTAGTTAACAAGAAGACAGTCTTCAGGATCTAACTTAGAAATGCCCCTGTTCCAAATCGAATAAGTTGAGAACTGATAGATAATCTTATCAATTAGGTTAGCATTTTGACGCAGATGATCGAATTCGCACTTCAGTTCTCGAGATGAAAATACCCGTTCGACAGTGCGGACAACATCTCTACGGGGCTTAATAGAGGCGTTCTTTCGATCAGAAGTACTTCTCTCCGACTCAGTTACATGAAACAACATACCAACGTCCTTACTTTCTGATAAGTGACGGAAGCATCACTAGGCACCCGATTAAATACGCCAAAGAAATAGCAACACTAACGCCATTTGCACCGAGATTATTAATGAAGAGATACGAAAAAGGAACCACGAGGAGCAATGCAATAAAATTACCAGCCAGATTCGAACTCATTGAACGGCGAACAATCGTCAAATCAGAAAACACGCCAATCAAAGCAGTCGCAAGCGAACTGATAACAGCGCCATACAACAAATATGAATAACGAATGATTGTTGAGCCAAACAAAAGTTCAAGTGCCCATTGTCCAAATAGTAAACACCCAAGCATGCAACCAAAAGCTATGACAACCGTCACGCCAGCCACCTTAATTAATAATTGATTGAAGTGCCTTCTCGTCTTCTCCAAATCGGCCATCGCGAAGACAACAAGCAAGGGCGCATAAGCGTTGAGCGCCCCCGCCTGCACGATTGCAGCAGGAGAACACACGGAGGAATAGATACCTAAAATGCTATTACCCAAAATTGAAGCCAATATCTGCCTCGACGAAGAGGTGACCAAAGCACAGCACGCAACACCCACCACGGCAGGAAGACAGCTTGAAAACAATGCTCCTATTGCATCAAAGTTGAATTCCGGTAGGACTGAATCGAATTTGGACGCCCAACATATATCCAACAATAAAACCGGAACGCAAACAGCACACATGGATAGAATGGAGAGTGGTATCGAATCTGTCAGCTTTAAGATAAAACAAAACGCCAGCAATGACAGAAGTCCTCTCAGCAGCATCGAAACGCCACAAAAAATCATGTTTCCACCTTTTTGGTCTATACCATGGAAAACATCAACTAAGACTTCAATTACCTTATAAAGGCAGTAACAAACCACGCTTATTATTGCCTCTTTTCTGCAGGTAAAGATTGTATATAAAAATACAAATCCAAAACCCGCAGCAATGGTTACAATTCGAAAACCGATATACTGCCCAGAAGAAAACTGATTATTGATATCAGAAACCTGATAAGACCTAATTTTATAAAGAGCAATCGGAATGAAAATATTGCTATATGACATAGCAAGAGACAGGTAACCCGCATACTCATAATTTGAAGAAATTCGGACAACGGCAACGGTCGTTAGCCATTGACAAGCCAAATAAACGATTGATCCAATCGTATTCCAGATAACATTGTTAGAAGTACTAGATCGCATGATTACCCACGATTATTTAATAGACAAAATGACTTTACTTATCTTGTTGCCATAATCCAAGTCGGAGGCCCATTTACCGCTCAACTCACCTACTGTAGTTGCAGACCCCCTTTTTACCAAATAAAAACGAGGATCGACGCACTCTCTATTCAAAGGGCCAAATGAGGCATACGCTTTTAGATGCTGAACTTGCGCTCTTATCCCCATTCGAACAGAGTCATTCCCAAACGAATTGAAGGATGCACCAGAAGCTCCTCCGTCAAGCGCTCCAATTCCAGCAAAATTACACTGGTCAGGCTGGACCTGTCCTCCAAATTTTAACCACCCAGTTTCCACCATAGCCTGAGCAAAGACGACGTAGGGGTCAACCCCTTCATAAGCAGCCTCTTCAGCAATTATAGAAACAAAATCTTCTATAGATGCCGCGCCGAATTTCGTGTAAACATTCGAAGGAAAACTAAACTCACTCCGAACAAAAGCAGATACCATCTTCTCTTGATTAGACGTTCCTGAGCTCATTATTTTGTGGAAGCCAGATTTTATTAAACAGGAGCGCGAGGCCCAGCCGCGGCTCTTGGAGCCGTAGGTCGCCCACACGGTCGCGCGGTACTCGCCGAACTCGCCGAGGTCGGCGGCCGCCGGTGCTTGCTATTCAAGTTTTTAGTTCTTCTGTACTTCGATACGGTAG
>URFP01000002.1:0-40282 GCA_900547235.1 uncultured Collinsella sp.
CACTGCTGCTCGAGGCTGGGGTAGAGGTGGTAGAAGCCGTCGAAAAGGCTCTTGAAGCCAAAGGCTTGCTGCCAGCCCGCCATTCCTGCGCGCGCCATGCCCGCGCGGTTGTAATGGTTGAACCCGGCGGCGCTCGACATGCCCGAGCCGATGCCGACGATGATGGCGTCGGCATCGTCGATAAGGCTTCGAAGCCTATACGCTTCCCTCTCTAGAGACGGCATTGGGCAATCTCCTCGAAAGCCGGGGCCATATCGCCGTCAACGAGAATCGTCTCGCACGATGCATCGGGCGCCATAGCCTGGCTGTAGTTGAACACGATGTAGGTGGCGTGCTCGCAGACGTTCGCGATCTGGGCGAGCATGTGCTTTATGATGCCGTTGCGCAGTCCCACGCCAAGTTCGAGGATGGCGACCCTGCCGTTGCGATGGGCTTGCACAAGGCGCTCGAGCTCCTCGAGCTGGGCCGTGGCGAGGGCGTCTGGATGGGCGAGACGCCGCTCGTCGATCGACGTGCGTATGCCCCCCTCCGTCTCGAGCACGCGGTTCTCGTCGAACCCGGCGCGCGCGAAGTGCCCGTCGATGTTGCATGTGACCACGAAGGTGTCGGCGTGCTCCGTAAGACGCCGCAGCCCGTTCATGAGCGAGCCGGGCTCATATTCGAGATACTCCTTTTGATGGAACCGCTCGGCCCATCGGCGTCGCACGCTGGCATCCGGGGAAGCGAGCCCCTGCAGTATGCAGCCGATGCCGTCTGCCTGGGCGAGGTCCCCGTACGCCTCTTGGAAATGAGCATCGGCGCAGAAAAGGTTGAGCCCCTCCGCCATGTCGAGTCCGTTGCTAGCGCCGATGATGACAAGATCCGCTTCGGCTAGCGCCCTGCCTATGCGAACTGCTTTCGCCGTCTCCATGCGCTACCTCCCCAGCGTCTTGCGCACGTCGGCAAGCACGTCGGCGATGTCGGCGCGAACGGCGAGCCCCCGATCCTCGATCGCGCGGGGGAGAAACTGCGTCTTGTTGTTTACGGCGATGTAGCTGGCCTGCGGTAACTGCGCCGTGAGGGCCCAGAACGGCTCCTGGATAAACGCGGGCGTCATGCGGCCCACACCCAGCTCGAGGAAGAGGATCCTCTGCCGTGCGTGCGCGTCGAGCCATTCGGACACCTTGCGGTACTGCTCCTCGTAGAGTTCGCCCTGCAGGAAGTTGCCGTAGCCGCGAACCCAGGGGAACGCCTCTGCCCCGCAGTGCGGGCAGCGCGGCACGAGCTCAGTCGGAACCTCAAGGCCGTCTCCCATGGCCTCTACCATGTTGGAGACCGGCTCGACCGCATCCCACACCGCGTCGGTGCAACAGCGGGAGCACTGAAAGAAGCGGTGGTCGCCTTGGATCTCTGCCACTTTCTCCCAGGGATAGAGCTTCACAAACTGCGTGTCCTGGTTGGTGGTGAGCACGAAGAAATCCTTCTCGGCGAGAATGGCGTCGAGGTCCCTGTAGGGCTTGCGCAGCGGGGCGTTGAGCGTGGTGTCGAGGAAGGTGGCGAGGTATCCCCAGCGCGCCTCGGCGGTGGGCCAGCGGTAGAACGACCCCTCGAAAGCGCCCTTGAAACCGTAGCGCTCGGCGAATTTGCCGAAATGCTTGCGATAGGTCGCGTTGTCCTCGTAGTAGAAGTCGCCGCCGCCCGCCGCGGAGAGCCCGGAGGCCCCGCCCACCAGCACGCAATCGGCTTCTTCGATCATACGGGCGAAGTCCTCGATTTGCTGGTCGTAGGGCTCGGGCTCGCGGTCACTCAGCTCATAGGGCGTGCTGCCGCTGCGGTAGGCGGCATGAAGGGAAAACGATCGGTTGGTGAGCTCGATAACGAGCTGCTCGTACAGGGTCACTGGATACCTTCTTTCAGCTATTATAAACAGGTGTCTATAAAAAGTATCCATGTCGATTTGCTTAAGAGCAATGAACAGCTTCGGCCTGCTGTCGATAAACGAGCGTTTGCCGGGCATTGTCGAGCGTTGCAATTGGAGGGGTAATGGAAGCGGGGAAGATCGATCGTCGCCGACGCTATACACTCTCGGTCATACGGGAGGCGTTCTTCGCGCTGCTGGCCGAGGTCGGCTTCGCGAAGATGACGGTAGCGGATATTTGCCGCCGCGCCGATATCAACCGTGGCACGTTCTATCTGCACTACGAGGACAAGTTCGCCCTGCTCGACGCGCTTATCGACGAGGCCTTGGCGGCGGTGCCGCCGCTCGAGGGAACGGAGGCGGGTGCCCTCTGCCAGCGTCCGCCGGCAAACGATGACTATTATCTGCTCTACTCGGATGACGACGCGTACGCCCGGGTGGCACAGCGCGTCGTCGAGCGCGGCGCCGAGCAGATGGTTCCCTCGATCATGGAGGAGACTGGGCTTTCGCGCGAGGACGCCTATCTGCTCTTCGTCCACAACGTCCAGGGAAATCTCGCGGTCAACCGCCTGCTCGGTTGGAGGCGAGGGCCCGAGTTTGCTCACGCTCAGGAGCTGCTCAGCGCCTATTCCGAAGGGGGCATGCGGGCGGTATCGGCTCGTCACGATCCTCGTAGCTCGTCTTGACCGCATGTCATTTCAGGTAGGTGGCGTTGCTATGGGCCCTCTTTGATTTTCGACGTTGTATAAGGCAATCGCAATCGTCTTGAGCTTCTTTAGGGAACTTGAACAAGAGATATGGCCTGCTGGCGATTGATTAACACCATTCGTTTTGGTTACAAGAAAGCATGCTGCGCGCCTGCAGCATGAGGGAGAGGGAATCCTATGAATATCGTTGTATTGAGCGGCAGCCCGCGTAAGGGCGCTAATACCGATACCATGGTCGAGGCGTTTGCCGAGACCGCGCGTGAGGGCGGCCATACGGTCGAGGTCATCCGCGTTGCCAGCAAGAAGATCGCCGGCTGCTTGGGATGCCAGTACTGCTTCGCCCATGAGGGCGTCTGCGTGCAGAAGGATGACATGGCCAACGTGATTGAGTCGCTGAAAGACACCGACATGGTTGTCTTCGCTTCGCCTATCTACTGGTTTGATATCACTGCGCAGGAAAAGACCGCCATCGACCGCCTGTACGCCTTCGGTGCCACGGGATTCCCGTTCACCAAGACGGCCCTTTTACTCGATAGCCACAGCGAGGGTGTCTATGATGCGGCGATCGCTATGTACAAGTCAACCTGCGCGTACTGCAAGTGGGAGGACCAGGGCATTGTCACCATCAGCGGTATGACCGAGCGCGACAGCATGGCATCCTCGCCCAAGTTGAAAGAGGTGCGAGAGCTCGCTCGCAAGCTTGCCTAAGGACAAGAAGAACGCATGGCAATCAGCGTTGGTGGAAATGCTTGCTGTCCTTACCGAGAGATAGGGGCGAATTCCCTCAAGTGCCGTATAGAACAATTTTTAAACGCAGAAAAATAACTGAAAACAAATTAATCCGCGTTAAAATATTGTCAAATAGAAGTTCATGAGGGAAGGTTACGTATGCGTCGCAAGGCAGACGAGCTCCTTAGGGAATGGCGAGACAGAGCTGATAGAAAACCTTTGCTGGTCAAAGGCGTGCGCCAGTGTGGCAAGACCTATTTGCTCAGAACGTACGCCCAGGATCTTTTCGAATCGGTTGTCTACGTTAATCTTGAGAACGACCGGTCGGCGCGAGCGGATTTTTCGGGCGGTCTTGACCCTCATTCGATCGTACGTGCGATCGAGGCTCGTACGGGACAGCGTATCGTGCCTGGCAAAACCTTACTGTTCATTGACGAGATCCAGGCATGCGAGGAAGCGCTCACTTCCCTTAAATACTTTTGCGAAGATGCTCCCGAGTATTACGTTGCGGCTGCCGGGTCGCTTCTTGGGGTTGCCATTAACCATCAGTCGTATTCGTTCCCCGTCGGAAAGACCGACTTGATTGAGATGGCTCCACTCGATTTCGAGGAGTTTCTCTGGGCGATGGGGCACGATCAGCTGGTCGACGAGATACGCTCATCATTCGAGATAATGGGTCCTCTTGCGCCAAGCCTTCATGAAAAGGCGCTTGGGCTCTATCGACAGTATCTTGTTGTTGGCGGAATGCCCGAGGCGGTCCAAACGTACATCGATGATCAGTCAATCATTGATGTGGCCGAAAAGCATCGGATTATTCTCGACGGATATTTCGCCGACACCAATAAATATGCTGATGAACGCTTGAGTGCAAAGACGCGTGCGTGCTTCGATTCCATTCCACAGCAGCTTGCCAAAGAGAATCGTAAATTTCAATACAAGGTAGTGCGAGCGGGGGGCAATGCGTCTCTCTTTGGAGATGCTCTCGATTGGCTTGTATTGTCGGGTACGGTGGCGCGCTGCAGCCTAGTCGGGCAGATCGAAAGCCCCTTAGAGGCCTTCGTTAACCCTTCTGCTTTTAAAATCTATCAGGCGGATACAGGGCTGCTGGTCTCCAAGGCCGGTGCTCAACGCGCCGATATTCTTGCCGGTATCGGCGGCACATTCATGGGTGCACTTACCGAAAACTACGTTGCCCAACAGCTTTCAGCCATGGGTTATCCACTGCATTATTGGGCGCGAGATAATCGTGCGGAAATCGACTTTGTAGTAGAGAAGCAGGGATGCTTGTCTGCGATTGAAGTCAAGGCGGGGGAGAACACAAGATCTCGAAGTCTGTCCTCACTTAAAAAGACCCATCCGGGCGTGCGCCTTATCAGGCTATCGACTAAGCCCTTTGGAATGAATGATGGGCTTATGTCTGTTCCGCTTTATGCGGCATTTTGTCTATAGGGATGATGCTGGTGTAATGCATGGGGCCCGGGGCGCAGCGTTTACTGCGCTCCGGGCCCCGCTGCTTTGTAAAACCATGACGGTTTAGTCGCCGTTGTTTTAGTCAAACAAACTCGGCATGTCATTTTCCTTCATGAGGGCGCCGGCGGAGGGCAGGCTCTGCGCGGTGAACTTCTCGGCCGAGACGCCGGCGCCAAGGATTTCCTCGGTCGTGCCGACGGTGGTGACCGAGCGGCCCTTCTTGGCCGTAAAGGCCTGGACGCCCTGCGTGTTGGTGGTCGTCTTG
Source organism: uncultured Collinsella sp. (assembly GCA_900547235.1). Taxonomy (GTDB): domain Bacteria; phylum Actinomycetota; class Coriobacteriia; order Coriobacteriales; family Coriobacteriaceae; genus Collinsella. The sequence continues at coordinate 5,069 of URFP01000002.1, forward strand.
GTCTTGAGCAGCGACGTGTTGAAGTTCATCAGGCGGTAGTCGCTCGAGACCAGCGCGAGGTCGCGGTCCTCCTTGAGCACCTGCGCATACAGCAGCTTGCTGCCGCCGTAGATGGCGTTCTTAAGGCGCTTGCGGTTGGTCTTGGTAGCGTATCCAGAAAGCGCGACACGCACCACGCGGCCGTTCTCAAAGACGAACAGCACGTCGGCCTTGTAGTCCTCGGGGTCGATGACCCAGATGACGCTCTCGTCGGGTTCCATCTCAAGATCGGTCGGAAGGTACGAGCCCAGCTGGGCCGACTTGGTGTCCTCAAACGCCGTGACCTTGCACTTGTACACCTGGCTCTTGTTGGTAAAGACCAGCAGCTCGTGGGTGTTGGAGGACGGGAACTCGATAAAGGGTTTGTCGCCGTCCTTGTACTTGAGCGTGGTCGCCTTCTTGAGCACGCGGTCCGTCATCTTCTTTAGGTAGCCATCGCGCGAGAGCATGATGGTGACCGGGTACTCCTCGACCTCGGGCTCCAAGCTTACCTCGATAACCTCATGGGGCTCGATCCTGCCCGTGCGGCGCGGCATCACGTACTTCTTGTTGACCGCTGCTAGCTCGTCGCTGATGACCTTCTTGATGTTCTCCTCGCTGGAGAGGATCTCCTCAAGCTCGGCAATCTCGCCCTCGAGCTTGGCGATGTCCTTGGTGCGGTTGAGGATGTACTCCTCGTTGATGTTGCGGAGCTTAAGCTCGGCGACAAACTCGGCCTGGGTCTCGTCGATGTCGAAACCCTTCATAAGGTTGGGTACAACCTCTGCCTCGAGCTTAGTGCCGCGGATGATGGCGATGGCCTTGTCGATGTCGAGCAGAATTGCCTCAAGGCCGTGCAGCAGGTGCAGGCGCTCGGACTTTTTGCCCAGGTCAAAGTTAATGCGGCGACGCGTGGACGCAATACGCCACTTGACCCACTCGTGCAGAATCTGGCGCACGCCCATAACACGGGGATAGCCGTCGACGAGCACGTTGAAGTTGCACGAGAACGAATCCTGCAGCGTGGTCGAGCGATAGAGCTTGGCCATGAGCTTGTCGGGGTCGACGCCGCGCTTAAGGTCGATGGCGATGCGCAGACCCGAAAGGTCGGTCTCGTCGCGGATGTCGGCGATCTCCTTGACCTTGCCCTCCTTGGAGAGCTTGACGATGCGTTCGATGATGACATCGGTCTTGGTGGTGTAGGGGATCTCGTACACCTCGATGATGCGCTCTTCGGGAATCCAGCGCCAGCGGGAGCGAATCTGGAAGCTGCCAAGACCGGTCTCGATGATCTTCTCCATCTCCTCGCGGCGGTAGATAATCTCGCCGCCGGTCGAGAAATCGGGCATGGGCATGTACTCGAGCAGGTCGCAGTCGGGGTCCTTCAGGTAGTGCATCGTGGCGGTGCAGACCTCGTTGAGGTTGAAGCCGCAGATATCGGACGCCATAGCGACGCCGATGCCCTTGTTGGCCGAGACGAGGATGTTGGGGAACGTGGTGGGCAGCAGACGCGGCTCCTTCATGGCACCGTCGTAGCTGTCAACGAAGTCGACCGGGTCCTTGTCGATGTCTTTGAAGATCTCGGCGCTGATGGGGGAGAGCTTGGCCTCGGTATAACGCGAGGCGGCGTAGCTCAGGTCGCCCGAATAGTACTTGCCAAAGTTGCCCTTCGACTCCACGAAAGGAGCAAGCAGCGCCTCGTTGCCCGTGGCCAGGCGCACCATCGTCTCGTAGATGGCGGCGTCGCCGTGTGGGTTGAGCTTCATGGTCTGGCCCACGATGTTGGCGCTCTTTTGGCGCTCGCCCTTGAGCAGGCCCATCTTGTACATAGTGTAGAGCAGCTTGCGGTGCGAGGGCTTAAAGCCGTCGATCTCGGGGAATGCACGCGAGACGTTGACGCTCATAGCGTAGGGCATGTAGTTGACCTCGAGCGTCTGCGTAATCGGCTGGTCGGTGACCTCGGAGTGCAGGCCGATGACGTTCTCGGCGTTGACCTGCTTTTTCTTGGGCTGGTTCTTCGTCTTCTTCTTTGCCACGATTTCCTCTTGAACTTCTTATGGGCCGTCGTTATCGATTTGCTGCTACTGCAGGTCCAGCTGGTCCAGGTATTCCTTGCCGTGCTCGGAGATGTGACGCTTGCGGCCCGTCTCGTCGTTGCCCAGCAACAGGTTGAACATGGTCTCCATCTTGGTGACGTCCTCGGGTTCTACCTTGATCAGGCGGCGCGTCTCGGGGTTCATGGTGGTGAGCCACATCATGTCCGGATCGTTCTCACCAAGACCCTTGGAGCGGTTGATCGAGCACTTCTGGTCGCCAATCTCCTTGAGGATGCCGTTCTTCTCGAGCTCGGTGTAGGCAAAGTAGGTCTTCTCTTTGCAGTTGATCTCGTAGAGCGGCGACTCGGCGATATACACGTAGCCCTCGTCGATAAGCGTGGGCACCAGGCGATAGAGCATGGTGAGCACAAGCGTGCGGATGTGATAACCGTCGACGTCGGCGTCCGTACAGATGATGACCTTGTTCCAGTTGAGGTTGTCCAGGTCAAAGGCGCCAAGGTTCTTGATGCGCTTGTCCTTGATCTCCACACCGCAGCCCAGCACGCGCATGAGGTCCATGATGATGTCGGACTTAAAGATGCGCGGGTAGTCCTCTTTCAGACAGTTGAGGATCTTGCCTCGGACGGGCATAACACCCTGGAACTCGGCATCGCGCGAGGTGCGGATGGCGCCTGCTGCCGAGTCGCCCTCTACGATGTAGATCTCGCGACGGCTCTTGTCCTTGGAGCGGCAGTCGATGAACTTCTGCACGCGGTTGGCCATGTCGGTCTTCTGCTGCAGATTGGTCTTGATGCTCTGGCGCGTCTTCTCGGCGTTCTCGCGCGAGCGCTTGTTGATGAGCACCTGCTCCATGATCTTGTTGGCGGCGTCTTTGTTCTCGATCAGATAGGTCGAGAGGCGCTCCTTAAAGAATGCCGTCATCGCCTGCTGGATAAAGCGGTTATTGATGGCCTTCTTAGTCTGGTTTTCGTAGGACGTCTGGGTGGAGAAGCAGTTGGTCACCAGCACCAGACAGTCCTGGACGTCCTGCCACTTAATGCCGCTCTCGTTTTTGTTGTACTTGCCCTGTTGCTTGATGTAGGCATCGATGGCGCTGGTCAGAGCACTACGGGCGGCCTTTTCGGGCGAACCGCCGTTCTCGAGCCATGACGAGTTGTGGTAGTACTCCTGCATCATGAAGGTGCGCGAGAAGCACATGCACGCGGTGATCTTGACGTTGTAATCGGGCAGGTCCTCGCGGTCGCGACCGCGACGGTCAGCCTCGATAAAGAAGGGCTCGGTAAGGTAGTCGGTACCGACCTTCTCGAGCACGTAGTCCTCGATGCCCTTGGGATAGCAAAAATCCTCTTCGGAAAACTCGCCATCGTCGCCCTCAATGCGCAGGCGGAAGGTCACGTTGGCGTTGACCACGGCCTGGCGGCGCATGGTCTCGCGATACCAGTCGTGGGAAATGCTGATCGAGGTAAAGACCTCAAGATCGGGGCGCCACTTGATGGTGGTGCCGGTGCGGTCCTCGTCGCTGGGCTCGATCTCAAGCGCTTTCTTTTTGGCGCCAACGACCTTGCCTTTCTTAAAGTGCAGGGAGTACTTGTTGCCGTCGCGCCAAACCGTGACGTCCATGTACTCGGATGCGTACTGGGTCGCGCACGAGCCCAGGCCGTTGGTACCGAGCGAGAAGTCGTAGTCGCCGCCCTGGTTGTTGTTGTATTTGCCACCTGCGTAGAGCTCGCAAAAGACGAGCTCCCAGTTAAAGCGCTTCTCGGAGGGGTTCCAGTCGAGCGGGCAGCCGCGGCCGTTGTCCTCTACCTGAATGGAACCATCGCGAAAGGCGGTAAGGGTGATGAGCTTGCCGTAGCCCTGGCGCGCCTCGTCAACGGCGTTGGACAGGATCTCGAAGGCGGCATGCGCGCAGCCGTCGAGTCCGTCCGAGCCAAAGATAACGGCGGGGCGCAGGCGTACGCGCTCCTCGTCCTTGAGCTGACGAATACTGTCGTTACCATAGTTTGCGGTGTTTTTTGCCATGCTCGCTCTCTCGATGCTCCTTTGCTGCGTTGTAGTCATATAGATAGTCAAGGTAGCATAGCCCAGGCCTCGGACGATTCCAACTAACACGAATTCCATCGAACGCGCGTTCGGAGTCGGTGACCTTTAGCTTCTGCGGTCATTCCCTGCGCGGCGTGGTGCTCGTGTTAAAACCGTGGCTTATCGGCTGGTAGAATTGCCGCATCAAGACTGCATGTTGTTTGAGGGGGCGCAATGACTGAGAAAGAGAAGATGGAGCGCGGGGAGTGGCATGATGCCAACTTTGACGAGGAGCTCCTGGCGCAACGCGCAAAGGCGGAGGCGCTCTGCTATGACTTTAATATGGCAAAACCCGGAAGCGACGCGCAGCTTGACGCTTTGAAATCCTTGCTCGATACCGATCTTCCGCAAGGGCTGACGGTCCTTTCGCCTGCCTACTTTGACTACGGGAGCAAGACGAGCTTTGGTGAGGGCTGCTTTGTAAACCATGGCTGCTACTTTATGGACGGCGGCTCTATCACCTTTGGTGGCAACGTGTTTATCGGGCCGTTTTGCGGCTTCTACACCGCTTCGCACCCCCTAAAGGCAAAGGACCGCAACTTGGGTCTCGAGAAGGCTCTGCCTATTGTTGTAGGCGATAACTGCTGGTTTGGCGCGAACGTATCCGTGTTGCAGGGGGTTACCATCGGCAGCGGTTGCGTAATTGCCGCGGGCAGCGTCGTGACGGAAGACCTTCCGGACAACGTGGTGGCGGCAGGCGTTCCCGCGGTCGTCAAGAAGATCATCGAACAATAACGGAGCTATTAAACGATGGGGCACGCATGGTTCCGGCAAATCCGGTTATTGGCGTGCGCGTTGGCCATGCTGATAAGTTCCACTTACTCGGGTCCTTCCGACTCGGTTTTGTCCGAGTAAGATTGAATAGCGAATCGAAATTGTTATGTCCACATGGCGATGGCGGACATGGTTTCCATAATGACAGATATAGTTGACATCTTGTGAAGGATGCAATATATTTCTGTCATGTTGCAACGGATATCTGTCCATTACTACGAAAGGAACTCCATGCCGGGCAAAAAGAACCTACGCATGAAGGCGGCACGCGCGGCGGCTGGCCTTTCGCAAGCTGACTTAGCCCAAGCCGTGGGCGTTACGCGCCAAACCATCAGCCTTATCGAGGCGGGCGGCTACAACCCCACGCTCAATTTTTGCGTGGCAATCTGTAAGGCGCTGCGCGTTACGTTGAACGACTTGTTTTGGGAAGACGAAACCGACGCCGACCCTAATGCTCTTTAGGAGTTCACTATGAAATATGAAGATCTGAAAATCGTGCAAAAGTGGCGTGAATATGCCGGCCCAAAGGATGAACGCCTGGAGGCTGAGAACGCGAAGATCTACAAGATTGGCTTCGTGCTGCTTTCGTTTGGCATGTTGATGATCTTTTTCTACCAGTTTATAGCTCGACAGGTTACGTGGGTTCACAGCGACGCTAGTGAAATGCCGCATGGCTTTGCAACGCCGTTCGAGGCAGCCATGTATTTGTGGCTCGTTCTCGTGATGTTGATTTGCGCAGGACTGCAAACGCGGAAGGGCTATGTCGATACCAATCGTTTTGGGCAAACCGAGCATCTTCCTGTTGGATATTTCCTGCTTGTCAGCGGTCTTAGCGGCGCCGCGTTCGCGCTTGTTATTGCCGCAATGCGCTGTATCGCTGAGGCGCAGATCGTACCGCTCGAAAGCGTCTTTTGGTTGGCGAACCTGGTCACGGGCGTGTTCTGCGGTGCGACGATTTTCGCGGCCACGTTTGCTGTCCTGTGCGCAACGTTTTTCACGGCGAAAAGACGCCGTGCCAAGCTCGAGGCAGAACTCGACTCCTCAGACGACATTTAATGCGCAATGGGCTGGCTCTGGGTATTCAGAACCAGCCCATTTTGATGTTCGATGAGCCGAGTCGGCGCCTCTCACAAAAGTAACTAGGAGCTAGCGAGGCCTATCCGAATTGTCCTCATTGGCGGTGTCTTTTTCGAGCGCCGTGCGGCGGGCGCTGTAGGCGACAAGGCCGGCACCAACTGCGGCGAGCGCTGCTGCGGCTGCGGTTAGGGGGACGTTGCTGTCGCCCGTGCCCGCAAGCGCGCCCGCTTTTCCGGAGCGCTTGTTATTGCCGTGGTCCTTGCCACTGCCGGAGCTGCTTCCGCCGGAGCCGCCGCCCTCGTCAGTACCGCCGCCACTCGAGCTACCATCGCCGTCTGCTGTCATCGGGGCGTCGTGAAGTCCTGTCGTATCCGCGCTGTCGCATACGCCGACCTGAACTTCTGAGCGTTCGCATGCCGCGTCGGGCACATGAAGCTCGTGCAGAACGGCACTCAGCGCCGAGTTTGCGCCCGGTCGGATCTCCTCGAGCGTTACGGGATCGAGCGCCACCAGATTACGCGCCTTCGCATACAGCGTGACGCGTTTGCCCACTTCGTCGCTCCAAATCTCGGGGATGGCGAAGCTCATGCGGAACTGTGCCGTGCAACCCGGTGCCAGCACGGCGTTGCCGTTGTCGGCTACCAGCGGGTGCGTTGCAAAACGTGCGCCCAGCGTCTCGAGCGCGTACTTTACGTGTGCCATGTCGTTGGCCGAAGCGTCTTCGGCAAGCTCTGGATCGTAGATCGAAGCCATGCGTGCGTTCGCTCCGAATCCGATGGATGCGCTGGAGAACGGCTGGCTGGAGCCCTCTCGGTACAGATCGATTGTGCCGGCAGTCAGCAAAGTGTTGCCGTCGTTTCGCACCGTGACCATGAAGGATTCGCCTGCTGCTCCGGGCACCACCGCGCCCGAGGTAGCGACCGCGCCCGTCGGAGTGGCACACGCCACCAGAGGCACTTCGATGCCGTGCAGCTCTGCCTCGCTCTTCTCCGCGCTCACAATGTGCGTGGCGAGCGCGGAGAGCATGCCTCCCGACGTCAAAAATGTCGTTATCTGATCGACGGGATGGTCCAGCTCGCACATCACGAACGGCTCCGTGAACAGATCGCCTGCCAAGGTGCTGGCGAAGATGCGGAAGTGCTTGCCCATTACTGCTACCGGGTTGCCTTCTTCGTCGTAGGTTTGCCCCACCTTGCCATCGGTGTTCTCTACATAGAGCGCGCACCTGCCGTTGTTGCTTACGCTAAACGATGCCGGGCCACAGCCTGCGGCACCCACGGGCTGCGTTGCAAATGCCGATGCGCCTCGCGTCCAAGTAATATGCTGCAGCTGCTCGTTGACGGTGGCCAAAAAGCCCGAATGTTGTGGCCACGGCACCGCATGGGGCACCGTGGCGTCTGGTGGCATAACGCCCCAGCCCGCAATGGACTGGCCGATCACGGCGTACGATGCGCAGCCGCAACCGTCTGCGGTCTCGTACGCAACGGGCACCACCATTTTGCCGTTGATATTCTCGGGCTCGCTCAGCTCGATACTCGACGGTGCTTGCGGAAAGCGAAGAACTTGGCGGAACGTCAGGCTGTCGCCCAAATCATCCGACCACAGGGTAAAGCATTCCAGCGCAACCTCGGCCTCGCTGCCGAGCGCCTTTTCTGCGGTGGTTCCGCGGCGGTGGAGGTAGGCACCCGACAGGCGTCCGTCGATCAGCGTCTTGCCTACCGTGATGCGCGGGCACTGCAGGCAATGGTAGCCATCCTCTTGCAGGCGGCCGCGCGAGATGCTGCGCCATGACGTATGCGACACAACGCGGATCTCGTCATTACTTATGCGCAGGCGCACAACGGACAGTATGCCGGCTGTGCTTGCCGTATCGAAAAGGGTGTTGTCGCCGGCGGGGCGCTCGCCCGAGACCAGCAGCACGTAGGCGTCCTGGTTTCCTCTTCCGTCCGTATATTCCACCACGTCGAAGTCGTAATCGAATATGCCGTCGCGCTCCACGTCGCCCTCGCCAAACCCAAGGGGAAAGTCCACGGGCGTGGGAGCGGACCACGTGCCGTTTGCCTTTGTGTGCACCACCAGGCGCGAGCGGCCATTGTCGCCGTAGCGCACCGAGGCGATACGGAACAGGCATTCTACGCCGGCAATCATCGTTAGCTTCATGTGGGCTTCGCTGAGCACGCCGGAAAACAGCACGTTGTCGCTCGAGGGTTTTATGCCGCCACGCTCGTCCTCCGACACGCCGGCAGAATTGGCGTTCGGGTCCGCAACGGCGTTCGTTGACTGACCGATGTAGGTGTACTCATACATCGGCGCGGCGTTTTCGTCGTTCTCTACCAGTGCATGGACGAAATGCTCGATCTGTCCCGTGTCTTCGCTTTCTGAATCCGCCTCGAGCTCAATGCGCGTGGCCGCTTGATCCCAATCGCGCACGACAGGCGCGGCATTTACGGCAGTGGCCTTAACCTCGGCGCGTGCGAGCAGCTCGGCGTTGGTGACGATGGTGGCCGATGCGATAAACTGCGGCACACCACCTGCTTCGGCGTTGCCGGCCGAGCCGAAGCAGGCATCCAACGTATAAGGCGTATTTCCACCCAATGCCAGCTCAGAGCGCTGGAGTACATACTGGTCGCCATTGTTCACCGACATATTCCACGAATCGATGAGTGTGGGCCACGACCCCGACCAAGCCTTGGTGGTCCACTTGAACATTACGAACTGGAGTATCACATCGACATCGACGTCTGCACCTACGCGCAGCCGCGGAAGCTGGTGTCCATCTGCCTTCTCGTACCCAATGAACAGTGTGAGGGATGCGGCGCCACGCACAGCGGACGAAGCGACGCCTGCAATGCCGGCTCCAAAGGTGACGGCAAGTCCGATCTGGATGGTGAACGAGCCCGACGTGTTGGAATAGTCGAGCGAAATGTTCTTGAAAAACGCCGCGCCGCTGCCGTGCGTGTGGGCGCCCACGGCGAGCGCCAGTTTTGCCAGCACCCAGGGGTTGACGTTTAGGAAAAACGGCACCGGTCCTAGGGTAAACTGCTCGGTCCAATTGAGGTCGGTTCTTACCTGGAAGAGGGCCTTAATATTGCCGTATGCGGGGTCGTTGTTGTCACCCCAGGTTTTGCCCACCCAATCGTAGGCGAGCGAGCCGTACAGCTGTGTGGCGATATCCATCGTGAACAGCGGCGTGCAATGGTGGCGAAGGAGCTTGGTGTTTCTTGGATCGGTGCCCGAACCGGCACTCATACTTTTGTACTGATTCCACTTCCCCTCCATTTCGTCGAGGTAGCGGTTTGCCTGCTTGGCGCCCGACTCGCGCGGTGACTTCTTCCAGTACTCCGGATCCGGATTGCCCGAATCGTTCATATAGCTGGCTGGTTTGTATCCTCCGCCAAACAGCACGTATCCAGCAAACGAGAAATCGAAGAGGATCGGAAATGTGGGTATCCAGCACGTGAACTTATTGCCGCCGATGCCGGGAAACGCCGCGGGGAAATCAAACGGAGTGACCTCTTGGTCCATGGTAGTGGGGACGATAGTGGTCGAGCCCGATTCCGCCTTTGCGGCCGGCGCGGTGACAACGGCCATGGGGGATGAGAGCGTGTAGGTTTTGCCCTGATAGTCGAGGACAAAGCGCAGCTTGCACCCTTCTTCCAGAAGGCTTGACGCTGCATCGAGGAACTTGTCTTCGAGCGTGAACGTCGCCAGATTATCCGCGCCCGATGCACTGGCCTTGACACGGCCAATTTGTGTGACGGTTTCGGATGAGCTACCCGTGGCGGGCATTACCTTGTTGATGTGCAGCGTTGCCTGTCCACCCTGTGGCAGATGTGCCTGCACGGTAAAGGCGTGCGTGTCGGGTTGGTCGTTTGCCGTGTCGTCCTTCGGCAATGCCATGAACGTAGCGTCGGCGTACTGGATGTCCCATTCGTCGAATGTGAGCTGGCGGAAGTACGGCTCGCCGTCGGAAAGCGGCCGCGTGGGCGCGGTTATGGCGGTGCCGCCTTGGATACGCGCGAGGGGAATCTCGACATCGCGGTAGCCTGCCATGCTAATGGAGATGCCGCCGTTAAAGTCGTACGCGTCAAGGAGCGTTGCCTCGTCCACGCAGCCTTCCGAAAGCGGCGCGACCTCAAAGATGGCTGTGCCTTCGCCATCGGTAGTGGCGGTGAGCTGCTTGCCTGCGGCATAGCGCGATGTGAGTGTAACCTGGGCATCCGCGATGGGCGTATTCTTGTTGGCGACGTCGACCACCACCACGCCGAACATGGTGCGCGAGAGCACCAAGACCTTGAAGGGGTCTTCTTCGTCGGCATAGGCCGCGGTGGGCGCGAACGGCAGCAGGAAGGCATTTTCGCTTCCCGGCACGCGAGGCAGCATGATGCCTGCCAGCGAGGATGCTCCGGCGATAAGTAACGAACGGCGATCAAGCATTTTGGGCTCCCATCCCGCAAATATCGGAGGAAATAATCCAATTTTGCGAGAAGGTGCCCCGTGGCGGTAGTGCCGTTCAAGGGTCAAAATGTCCAAATTGTTCGAGCGAAGCGCCGGGTTCCGGAACGCGTTCGATGCGCTTGGCAGCCCGGTCGCTAACGCAACATGTGCGCGACCAGCTCGGCGCGTGTGCCGATGCCAAGCTTTGCGTATACGCCGGATAGGCGGTTTTTGACGGTGCCCGGCGATACTCCCATATGGCGTGCGATTTCGGCGTTGGTCCACCCACGACAGGCGAGCATGGCCATGGTGAATTCCGTGGTCGTTAGATCGTCGGCCACGTCCTCGCCCGAATCGGGGTTGTGGATGCGCCGCCAGCCGTAGCTGAAGCGGTACGTGATCTCGATGATGCGCGCGAAGTCGTCAGGGTATTGCGTTTTTAGGCACGCCTCGATGAGCCCCTGCAAAAGGCCGTGGTGCTCGCCAATGAGCTCGATAAGGCCGTCGGGACGCGCAATGTCCCAAGCGGCTCCGAAGTGTGCCTTTGCGGCGTCGACGTCTTTGAGGCTCATGCAGGCCATGGAAGCCGACAGGTGCAGGAACAGTTCCGAGATCGGATAGCTTCCCTGTTTCATGATCAGGGCGTTTTCCGCCATGCCTAGACTGCGGCCATATTCGCCGCGCAGGTACAGGGCATGCGCCATCACGTAGCTGGCGAACAGGCGCAGGCCTTCGGGCAGATGTGCCGCAAGCGGATAAAACTCTTCGGCAGAATACGGGGAAGGCAAGTGCAACAGGACGCTCGCGGCGGAGGCGAACAGGATATGCGTGGCGTGGACGGCAGACGATTCCTCGTCAGTTGGCGTATCGAGGATGCCCGCAAGGCAACGACGGGCATCGGCGATACGGTTGAGCGACAGACTGGCATATCCGCAGATAAGGCATGCGGAATAGCGCAGTGCGGGGTCGGTGGCGTCAAGATAGGGGCGTGCTGTCTCGGCGGCGAGTGTGGCCTGTCCGCGAAAGTACAGCGCTTCCGCCGTGGCGATGGTGCGTGAATCGGGGTCGGAAATGCCTGCAACCGCAGCGTCAATCTGCCCCGGCACAAAGGCGGTGCACATCAACGGCATGGGAATGCGCGGGTAGCCATCGCAGTCCATCTTCCATCTCCCAACAGCTGGCAACACTAGCAGCAATTGTACTCCTGTTGCTCGGGACTGGAATTTGTGGTTATCGCCTACGATTATGCCGAACGTATAAAGGAAGAGTCTATTGGCGATGCTCCCAAGGTGGCTACCGAAGCCTAGCTGACCTCGACATTAGGAAAAATTGCCACCCCTGCAAAAAGCTCCGTCGCAGCGATGGGAAACGAACCTCGCTCTGCATATAATGAGGTCATATGACGGTGCGTTTGCATACGTGTAGCGCATTCCCATCGAACCGAAAAGGAGCTTTGCATGGATCCCAACAAGCGTCCCGACGACATGGTGCGTATCACCACTCCCGAACTCGCTCAGGCGTTCATCGAAGAGCAGGTTGCTGCAATCCGTGAGCAGATCGGCAACAAGAAGGTCCTGCTGGCCCTTTCCGGCGGCGTTGACAGCTCGGTCGTCGCGGCGCTGCTGATCAAGGCCATCGGCAAGCAGCTCATCTGCGTGCATGTGAACCACGGCCTGATGCGCAAGGGCGAGAGCGAGCAGGTCGTCGACGTGTTCCAGAACCAGATGGACGCCAACCTGGTTTACGTGGACGCCACTGACCGCTTCCTCGATAAGCTCGTCGACGTCGACGAGCCCGAGACCAAGCGCAAGATTATCGGCGCCGAGTTTATCCGCGTGTTCGAGGAAGAGGCCCGCAAGGTTGGCGACGAGGTCAGCTTCCTCGCCCAGGGCACCATCTACCCCGACATTCTGGAGTCGCAGGACGGCGTGAAGGCTCACCATAACGTTGGCGGCCTGCCCGAGGACCTGCAGTTTGAGCTCTGCGAGCCCGTTAAGCTGCTGTACAAGGACGAGGTGCGCGTCGTGGGCCGCGAGCTCGGCCTGCCCGAGAACATGGTTGAACGTCAGCCGTTCCCCGGTCCTGGCCTGGGCGTCCGCTGCCTTGGCGCCATCACCCGCGACCGTCTCGAGGCGCTGCGCGAGGCCGACGCCATCGTGCGCGAGGAGATCGACAAGGCAGGTCTGATCATCTGGCAGTACTTTGCCGTGGTACCCGACTTCCGCGCTACCGGCGTGCGCGAGGGCAAGCGTGCCTACGACTGGCCCTGCATCATTCGCTGCATCAACACCGTCGACGTCATGACCGCCGAGGTGCCTGAGCTCGACTGGGCGCTGCTCAAGCGCATTGCCGCTCGCGTGACCGCCGAGGTCCCCGGTATTTGCCGCGTTTGCTACGACCTCACGCCGAAGCCCGTTGGCACGGTCGAGTGGGAGTAAGCTAACTCAGCTGGTAGGCGACGAGAACTAGCAGATGTGACAAAGGGACAGTCCCTTTGTCACATCCTCGATATTATGTGCGGGATGGTACGCCACGTGGCGTGCCATCCCGTTCGTTATTTTAATGAGCCGAGTGCGCGAGTGGGAAGAGTTACGAGCATGGTCGTTCCGCGCTCCGAGCTCTTTTCGACCTCGATGGAGCCGCCGTGGAGTGCGGCAATCTCCCAGACCAGTGCAAGCCCCAGCCCCACGCCGCCATATGCCCTGCTGCGCGATTTGTCGACGCGAAAGAAGGGCTGAAAGATGCTCGTCTGGTATTGCTCGGGAATGCCCGGCCCCTGGTCACGCACGCGTAGCAACACGCGGTCGCCTTCGGCGCAGGCGTTGATTTGCACGGTCGAGTTGGGCGCGCTGTAACGTATGGCGTTTTCGGCCAAGTTGAACAGCAGCCGATAGATCAGCGTATCGCTGCCGATCGTTTGCGCGTCGCCCTCGCTTGCAAGCGTGATGCCTTTTTGCTCGGCAAGGGGTGCCAGGTCCGTGAGCACTTCTTCGATCATCGGTGCCAGGTCAATCACATCGTTGCAAGGGACACTGCGCAGCTCGCTCATCTCGAGCAGGGTCTTTGTCATGTGCGTCATTCGCTCGGTCTGCTCCTGCAGCAGACCGAGCAGGCTCGCTGTATCGGCATCGGCGTTGGGGTGCTCGGCGCAAAACAGCTCAACCTGGGCTTGCATGAGCGCAAGCGGCGTGCGCAGCTCGTGCGCCGCATTGCCCGTAAACTGTCTTTGTACGGAAAATCCCTCGTCAAGGCGGGAAATCATGTCGTTAAACGATGCGCTGCAGCGCCTGAGTTCAGAGGGCACGTCCTCGCTGATTTTTGTGTCGGCGAGGTTGTCGGGCCGCACGCTCTCGACTTGCGTCGCAAAGGAGCGCAACGGCTGCAGCGCATGCCCGCTCACAAAGTAGGCCAGCACGCCGCCGAGCAGCGTCACCGCTGCAGTTATATACCAGCTCGTCGCGCCAAACGATTCTTGGGCGTCGTTCACGACGATGGTCAGCGCATCGTCGAGCTCTTTGTTTGTCGGGTCAAATGAGCTGGGCGAGGCCGCCTCCACCTTGCTGTGCGCCGATAGTTCATTGCCGATCGAGTCCATGTAGCGCATGCCGGAGTAGCCAACCAGGCAATTCATAAGTACGCAGGTTGAACATATCAGCAGTGCCGTCATCAACGTGATGCGCCACTGCAGCGACAGCCGCTTCATTTGCCGTCCTCCATAACGTAGCCTTCGCCGATTCGGTTGCGGATGGGGTCGTGCCCCAACGCACCGCGCAGCTTTTTGCGCAGCGACGAGATATGCACGCGGGTCGCGTTGCTAAAGCTGTTGACGCTGCTGTCCCATACATGCTCGATAAGCTCTTCCTGGCTCACCGGCCGCCCCTGGTTAAGCATCAGGTATTCCAAGATGCCGGTCTCCTTGCGCGTGAGGGATAGGGTCTCGCCGCCCACGGAGGCGAGGCGCGCCTTGGTGTCAAAGCTCAACAATCCACAGACTAGAACAACGTCGTTTTGCGTAAAGCGCCTGAGCGTGAGACTGCGTATGCGTGCCGCCAGCTCGTCAAGATGGAACGGCTTGGTGAGGTAGTCGTTGGCGCCCGCATCGAGCCCCGCTACCTTGTCGGAGACCTCGCCACGTGCCGAGAGTACAAGCACCTTGGTCTCACAATCAGTTGTCCTGAGTTGCCTGAGCACGGTCATGCCGTCGACATGGGGGAGATTGAGGTCGAGCACGACAAGATCAAAGGTCTCGACATCGAGCAGATCGAGGGCCTGCTGCCCGTCGTAGCAGCAGTCGACGCTATAGGCCAAGTTGCGCAGGCTGCGTGCGATCGCATCGCACAGCGCCCGCTCGTCCTCGACGACCAAGATGCGCATAACGTTCTCCTTGCATAGTCATTCACGCTTAACACGGATTTTATAGTCGGTATGGTCCAATGGGTCGCGAAACGAAAGGAGTGGTCAGATTGTTCAAAGCAATTAAGCCTGTGGCGCAGGTGGCTTTGCTGATCGTTGGGGTAGCCATGGTTGGCTTTGGAATTATGCGCGGCGAGGCAGATGCCGTGCTGGCCAAGGCAATCAGGCTGTGCTTGGAGTGTATCGGAATTGGATAAAAGAAAAAACACTGCATCGCATCTTTTGGCGAGATTCCGCGGATTGATTCAGGCGGCGGCGACGCTTGCGACCAATATTCACCTGCCTAACTTTGCCAAGGGCGGTATCTACCAGGGAGCCGGCAAAGCCGTCTGCGTGCCGGGGCTTAACTGCTACTCGTGTCCAGCGGCCTCGGGTGCGTGCCCCATCGGGTCGTTTCAGTCGGTGGTGGGATCGTCTAAGTTCAGCTTTTCGTATTACGTCACCGGAACGCTCATTCTGATCGGCGTGCTACTGGGACGTTTTGTATGCGGCTTTTTGTGTCCGTTTGGATGGCTGCAAGAGCTTCTGCATAAGATTCCCAGCAAAAAGCTCTCCACGAAAAAGCTCAAGCCGCTCACGTACATCAAGTATGCCGTGCTACTGTTTGCCGTGGTGCTGCTGCCCGTCTTGGTGGTTAACGATGTGGGTATGGGCGACCCGTTCTTTTGCAAGTACATCTGCCCGCAGGGTGTGCTCGAGGGCGCGATTCCGCTGTCCATCATGAATACGGGAATCCGCTCCGCGCTGGGAAAGCTCTTTTCCTGGAAGCTCGCGATCCTCATTGTGGTTGCGGTGCTGAGCGTGCTGTTCTACCGCCCCTTCTGTAAATGGATTTGCCCCCTCGGCGCATTTTATGCACTCATGAACAAGGTGTCGTTGCTGGGGATTCAGGTCGATCATTGTAAATGCGTCTCGTGCGGCAAGTGCGCCAAGGTGTGCCAGATGGACGTGGACGTTACGCGTACGCCCGACCATGCCGAGTGCATTCGTTGCGGCAAATGCGTGGGCGCGTGCCCCGTCGATGCTATTAGCTTTCGCTACGGGCTGGGTGTGACGGGCGACAAACCCGCGCAGTCCACGCAAGCCCGCGAAAACAAATAGGTACCTATATAAGTTTCGATATAAACGGAGGAACCATGAAACTGTCAAAAATTGCGGCTCTGTTGATGCTGCCCGTGCTGGCGCTGACTCTCGCGGCGTGCTCTGCCCCCAAGGGCGACGCGAAGGATGCCACGAGCGGCGATGCGCAGATTGCCGAGCTTGTGGCACAAAAGCCGTCGAGCGCCGAGGAGGCGGCCAAGCTGTACCAGCAGCTGCTGCAAAAGGAAAACGAGATCTTTGCGAGCGATAACGCCCTATGGGAAAAGGTGTTCCTTGCGGCCAACAAAGACACTCCCATGATTGAGGACGGCAAGAACTACGGTGACTTCTTGCTCGATACCATCGAGGGCGCCAAGGATCAGTTTGCGGCTGACGAGCTTAAGACGCTTAAGGCCGGCGCGCAGCAGGTCAAGGAGATCGAGGACAAGCTCATGGCGCTGGAGAAGGAGTTCCCCGGATGTGGCAGCACGCCCGGCGAGGGGGAGAGTGTCGATGCCTCGACCGCGGGCATGACCAACGGCGAGAGCGGGGAGACGAAGTTCCCCAGCTTTAAGGGCAAGGACTTGGACGGCAACGATGTAAACAGCGACGAGCTGTTCTCCAAGAACAAGGTCACCGTCATGAACTTCTGGTTTACCACCTGCAAGCCGTGCGTGGGAGAGCTGGGCGATCTGGAGAAGCTCAACAAGGAGCTTGCCGAGAAGGGCGGCCAGGTCGTGGGCGTTAATTCCTTTACGCTCGATGGCAACAAAGACGAGGTGGCCGATGCCAAGGACGTGCTTTCCAAGAAGGGCGTAACGTATAAGAACATCTGGTTTAAGTCGGACAGCGAGGCCGGAAAGTTCACCTCCAACCTGTACTCGTTCCCGACCACCTACGTGATCGACCAGAACGGTAACATTGTGGGAGAGCCGATCATGGGCGGCATCAACTCCGCTGAGCAGCGCGAGGCGCTCAACAAACTGATCGATCAGGCACTCGCGAAGAGCGAACAGTAAGTCCGTGGGACAGACAACTGAAGGGGAGTCGCTGGAAACAGCGACTCTTTTTTCTGCTTCGGGGTAGCATCATGGGTATACGTCGAAAGGGCACGCAGCTTTTCGTGCATTGCCTGAGCGGTGCGCGAAGCAACCAAGCTGTGAGTTTTCTTAAGCGTTCTGGGTATGGCAGTGTCAAGAATATCGGCGGCATAAGCGGCTACACGGGAAAGGTGGTGCGTTGGCTATGAAGGTGGTTATCGTTGGAGGCGTCGCGGGCGGCGCATCGGCGGCGGCACGTTTGCGCAGACTCGACGAGCAGGCCCAAATTGTCATCTTTGAGCGCACGGGTTTTGTATCGTATGCCAACTGTGGGCTTCCGTACTACATTGGCGGCGTGATAGAAGAAGAGAGCGCATTGACGCTGCAGTCTCCCAAGGGCTTTTGGGATCGCTTTCGCATTGCGGTCAAGACGAGTCACGAGGTGTTTGCCATCCATCCCGATTCGCATACGGTCGAGGTTCGCAATATGCTGACGGGCGAGGAATTTGTCGAGACGTATGACAAGCTCATCCTGTCGCCGGGTGCAAAGCCGATTCGCCCTGCGTTGCCGGGCATCGACTCGGATAAAATCTTTAGCCTACGCACCGTTGAGGACACGCTGCGTATTCACAGCTATGTTCGAGAGCGGCGATCGAGCAGTGCCGTCGTGATCGGCGGCGGCTTCATTGGCGTCGAGACGGCGGAGAATCTGTGTGAGCTGGGGCTCCAGGTGACCCTTCTGCAGCGTCCCGTCCAGCTTATGAACAACCTGGATTACGACATGGCGACCCTTTTGCATACCGAGGTGCGTGAGCACGGTATCGATCTGCGCCTCAAGGCCGATGTGACAGGTTTTGAGGAAGTTGATGGCCGCGTTGTCACCCATGTTGCGGGCGATGACCCTATCGGAGCCGATATGGTGCTGCTTGCCATTGGCGTGGCACCTGAGAGCCATCTGGCGCAAGAGGCGGGGCTCGAACTGGGCATCAAGGGGGCTATTGTGGTCAACGACCGCATGGAGACCTCTGCTGCCGACGTGTATGCCGTGGGCGATGCCGTGCAGGTCACGCATCAGGTGACCGGCGAGGACGCGGTCATTTCGCTCGCCGGCCCCGCCAACAAGCAGGGGCGTGTCGTCGCCGATGTCATAGCCGGCATGGACAGCTGCTACCTCGGATCGTTGGGCTCATCGGTTATCAAGGTATTCGACTTGACGGCGGCAAGCACGGGACTATCCGAAAAGGCGGCACACGCGGCGGGAGTTGACTGCGACAGCGTGGTCCTGTCGCCCGGTTCGCATGCGGGTTATTATCCGGGTGCAACGCCCATGACCATGAAGGTTGTCTTCGAGAAGCAGGGATTGCGCCTGCTGGGTGCGCAAATCGTGGGCATCGATGGTGTGGACAAGCGTATCGACGTTCTGGCGACTGCCATCCAGGCAGGCATGCGCGGCGATAAGCTTAAGGATTTGGACCTAGCATACGCGCCGCCGTATTCATCGGCGAAGGATCCCGTCAATATGGCGGGCTTTATGATCGAGAACCTCAATCGCGGCATACTGGCGCAGTGGCATTGGGAGGATGAGCCCAACTTGCCACGCGATGGCAGCGTGCAGCTGCTCGATGTTCGTACGGAAGGGGAGTATGAGCGCGGGCATATCGATGGTTTCGTAAACATTCCCGTCGATGATCTGCGCAATCGCCTGGGCGAGCTCGACCGGGCCAAGCCGGTTTACGTGATTTGCCAGAGCGGCATTCGCAGCTACATTGCTTGCCGCATTTTGGCGCAGCATGGCTTTGAGTGTTTTAACTTCTCGGGCGGCTATCGCTTCTTTGCAGCCGTGACTGAGGCTCGCCGCGGCAGCGCTAACGTTATGCCGTGCGGGCTCGAAAAGTAGCGCGCATTGGAATGTGACAAAGTGACAGCCTCTTTGTCGCATCGGGGATGTTATATGCGGGATGGTGCGCCGTGCGGCGTGCTGTCCCGTTCGTTTTTTGGCGCGGTTCGTTACATTCCTCACTGGTATCGGCCAAAAATGAGGATAGAGTAGGACAAACGCGCCGAACGTGAACGGCGGGGGAGCGGGCGAGCGCGCCCGCGCGAGAGAGGTTGCCGTCCATGCTGGATCTCAGAGATATTTGCAAAAGGTACGTTACGCAGTCGTTTACGCAGGTAGCGCTCGACAGCGTAAGCCTGTCTTTTCGCGATAACGAGTTCGTAGCCATTCTGGGTCCCTCGGGTTCGGGTAAAACTACGATGCTCAACGTCATCGGTGGACTCGATCATTTCGATTCGGGCGATCTGCTGATCGACGGCATCTCGACCAAGGACTTCAACGACCGCGATTGGGATGCCTATCGCAATAATCGCATCGGCTTTGTGTTCCAGAGCTATAACCTCATTCCGCATCAGACCATTTTGGAAAACGTGGAGCTGGCGCTTACGCTCACGGGCGTGGGGCGTGCCGAGCGCCGCCAGCGTGCGCGCAAGGCGCTCGAGGCAGTTGGCCTGGGCGAGCACGTTGACAAGCGCCCGAGCCAGCTTTCGGGCGGGCAGATGCAGCGCGTCGCCATCGCCCGCGCCTTAATCAACGATCCCGAGATTGTGCTGGCTGACGAGCCGACCGGCGCCTTGGACTCAACGACATCCGTACAGGTCATGGATTTGCTCAAGGATGTTGCGCGCGATCGTTTGGTCATCATGGTCACGCACAATCCCGAGTTGGCATACAGGTACGCCACGCGCATCGTCACCCTGGCGGACGGCAAGGTCACCGACGATTCAGATCCCTTTGATGCTGCCGAGGCCGCGCGTCGCGAGGCCAAGCCCACGCGCAAAACCTCGATGAGCTTTGTGACGGCGCTTGGGCTTTCTGCCCGAAATCTCATGACCAAGAAGGGCCGCACGGCCATGACGGCCTTTGCAGGTTCGATTGGCATTATCGGCATTGCGGCGATCCTGGCGCTCTCCAACGGCGTAAACGACTACATCAAAAAGGTCGAGGAGGACACGCTCTCGAGCTACCCGCTGACGATTTCCAAACAAGATTATGACCTGTCGTCCATGATGGGCGGGCATGGGGCTACGGATGATGAGGTGTCCGAGGGCGAGGATTCATCCGACGCCACCGGTGGCAAAGATAAGGGAACCGATAAGATCCCCTTGGTCACGGCCGTAAAGGATATGTTTGCGAGCGTTAAGTCCAACGACATGACGAGCTTTAAGGCATGGCTCGATGCCGGTGGCGACGGCATCGATAAAGAGGTCAACGCCATTCAGTACGGCTACGGTGTATCGCCGGTTGTCTATCGTGCCGGCAAGGGCGATGAGAAGCCTGTCCGGCTGGTGCCCAACGCCATGACCGAGGCCATGAGCGGAGGCGCGAGCTCGGCAGCAACGGTGAGCATGGAATCCATGGGAACCTCGGTCTTTAACGAGATGATTGACGACCAGAGCCTGCTCGACAGCCAGTACGATGTCGTCGCCGGTCATTGGCCCACGTCTGCCAACGAAGCCGTGATGGTGCTTTCGAGCCGTGGCACGGTGGGCGACTATACGCTCTACAGCATCGGTGCGCTGGATATCAATGAGCTCAACGACCTGGTTAACAGCGCTATGACGGCTGACGGTGGCGTCGAAGCGCCCGAGACCGGTACCGACTTTACCTACGACGATGCGCTGTCCACGACGTTTAAGGTGCTGTCGCCGGCCGATGCGTATCGCAAAAACGAAGAGACCGGCATGTGGACTGACATGTCTGGCGACGCCGACTTTATGACGGCCAAGGTTGCCGACGGTATTGACGTGCGCATTGTGGGCGTGGTGCGACCCAGCGAGACGGCAAACGCGAGCGCATTGTCCCCGGGCATTGCCTATACGCGTGCGCTGACTCGCCAGCTTATGGAGCGTGCTGCCGATTCGCAAATCGTGCAGGAGCAGCTTGCCCACCCCGAGACGGATGTCTTTACGGGCAAAACCTTCGACGAACTGCAAGGCGAGGCCAAACAAGGAGTGGATCTGGGCAGCATGTTCAGTGTGGACGAGGCGGCGCTCAGGAGCGCGTTCTCGTTCGATGCGTCTGCGCTCTCGGGCGCTGCCGGCGGTATGGACCTTTCTGGTATCGACTTGTCCGGGCTGGACATTGACCTTTCGGGTGTTGGGAAGGACATCGACTTCAGTGACATCATGGCCAAAGCGCCAACCCCAGATTTTTCGGGCATCTTTGACGGTCTGGAGCTCACGCCCGAGCAAATGCAGCAGGTGGGAACGCTTGCCAACCAACTGTTTGAGGGCTTTTTGCAGTCCGATCAGTTTAAGGCGCTGTCACCCGAAGATCTTAAAGACGCGTCAAAGCTCGCTGCCGCATTCTCGGCATATCTTGAGAATGATGCCGCAGCCCAGCAAATTTTGGCACAGCTCAAAGCGCTTGGCGGCGATGCCCTGGCCGAGCGTCTGCAGCAGGTGATGGGCGACTATGTGCAAAAGCAGCTGGCTCCGTATTTGCAGCAGTCTATGGATCAGGTGATGAAGGCGGTCAGCGAGCAGATTGCCACGACGGTATCAGCTCAGCTCAAGGCGGGCGCGGCAGGGCTTATGGACCAGATGGCGACGCAGATGTCTTCGAGTTTTGCCAACCTGGCGAGCGCCATGCGCGTGGATGCGAACGCCTTTGCTCGTGCCATCCACTTCAACATGGATGCCGAGGACCTGAGCTCGCTCATGATGAGCTATGCCAAGGCGTCAAAGCTCACCTACGACAACAATCTGACCACGTTGGGCTATGCGGACGAGGCAGACCCCATCTCGGTCAAGATTTTCCCGCGCGACTTTGAGGCCAAGGAGCGCGTGCTCGATCACATCGACGCGTACAACAAGCAGGTCAAAGCCGCTGGCCACGATGAGCAGGCAATCTCGTACACCGACTACATGGGCATCATCATGGGTTCGGTAACCGACATCGTGAACACCATCAGCTTGGTGCTCATCGCATTTGTGAGCATCAGCTTGGTCGTCAGCTCCATCATGATCGGCATCATCACCTACATCAGCGTGCTGGAGCGTAAAAAGGAGATTGGCATCCTGCGCGCGATCGGCGCGTCAAAGCGCAACGTGGCCAACGTATTTAATGCCGAGACCTTTATCGAAGGCCTCATTGCCGGCGTCTTTGCCATTGTCGTCGTGGTGGCCGTGAGCTTTCCGGTTAATGCCTGGGCGCTTGCGGCCAAGCAGGTGCCCAACCTGATGAGCCTGCCCGTTCAAGACGCGCTGATGCTCATTGTAATTTCGGTGCTGCTGACGGTCGTTGCCGGCCTGCTGCCGGCTCGCAGCGCATCCAAGAAAGACCCTGTGGAAGCCCTACGCTCCGAATAATGTGACAAAGGGACAGTCCCTTTGTCACATTGGGTGGCTAGCTCGTTTTGCCCATCAATGTGATACGGATGCTTGGATGGGTGTACTCGTCAAATTCATCCTCGGGATCCGTGTCAAACGAATAGTACGTTTTGATGGGGTTGTCACTCGTCCTGATGGAGATTCTCTCGTAGAGCGAACCGTTCAAAAAAGCCTGCCTAAACTCTTCGGGGAGCTTTTGCGGTGCTAGGAGCTCGGGACTCACGGTCTTGACGTCTACGGTTTGGACGACAGAGGAAAGTTCGTCCAAGTCGAGCTCGATGCGGGCGAGGTTGTCCTCAAGGCTCGCGTCGGGGTCGATCTCTGCTATGTAACTCACTTCCTTGAGCGTTCCCTTGTTGTCGAAATCCAGGTACGTATAGGTCTTCTGGGTATCGGAGTCGCCGTCGTGAAGGTAGCCGCGGACGTGATAGCCGTAATCTTGATATCGCTCGTAAGGGTCATCGGCGGACACGTACTCGCATGCGGGTCCTAGCGTCTTGCGGGCGATGGCAATTTGCTCGGCCGCGGCCGCGGCGTTCTCCTGCATCTCGATGTTTCCCTGCGCCAGCTGCGGGATATAGGCACCGCACACGATTGCGATGGGCAGCGCCACAAGTGCGACGATCCACTTTTTTGTACGGGGGATGGGCACACCACAGGCCTCCGCCATGGCCTTTGCGTTAGCGAAGCTCTCGGTAAGCACATCCGCTGCGGTGGCGACGGCGCCTACGGCAGCGGCGACTTCTGCCGCGCCACCCAGGTTGCGCGCGGTCTCGTTGTCGCTGTTCTTGAGCAGGTGCGCGGCGGCCTGCGTGCCAATAACGCCCGCGATTTGTGCCGAGCGGTCTTTCTCGGACTGCTCGACGGCGAGTCGGCGCTGCATTTCTTTCCACTGCTTGCCGCGCATGCCAAAGCGCGGCGCGAGCGCGCAATAGCAGAAGATGACGAGCTCGACGGCGGTGAGCACCAGGGCGGCTATCATGCCCGTTTCTTGGAAGCCTTCGTGATGGAAGACGATGTCGTCAATCATTTCGAAGGGAATGATCAAAAATGGCAGCACGAATGCCATGGCAAGCGCCGCGCCGGCAACCTTGGGACAGATGCAGTATCGCTGGATGCGCTTACGTTCTTGTTCGGAAAGTGTTGCCATGGCTAATCCTTGGTGTCGTAACGGTCGTTGCGGCGCATGGGGCGCGGGGCGCATCAGTTTGAGCTAGCGCTGGATAAGAACATAGAGCAAGATGCTCATCGCGATGAGCAAGAAGCCTGCGATGTTAAACATCAGTGTGGCAAAGTTGCCCACGATGGGGCGTTCGACATAGCTTTTGTCTGGGTTGCTGGGGTTGTAGTACACGGTCATTTGGCTACCGAGGGGCCAAAGCTGCTCCGCGAGGGTGCCTAGGCGGGCGATGGGGCCTGTCTGCACGTGCAGCCAGCCCTTGGCGTCTTCGTAGGCGGTGGCTTGCGTGCGGATGGGGAGTCCCGACAAGCTTTTGGTCTTTATGCCACGGAATTGTTTTTTCGCGCGGTATTGCGTGCCGTCGACGGTGTATTCCAAAACGGGATTCATTCTGCCTTCACCCATAAAGCGATGGTCGATGACCGTCCCCATGGTCACGGCGGTACAGGCCTTGGCTTTCTTGCGGGCGGCGGCCTTCATGAGCGCGCTCACTCCGATAAGCAGGATGCCGATGCCCCCAACCAAGATGAGCGCGAGCAGGGATATCTGCGACGTGGTCACGGCGTTCTCCTTTGGCGCGATACCGTCATATGTGACCCAGTATAGAGAATCCCGCCATCGATGAGCTATTGCGGGGAGGGGTCAATTCTGAATGTGACAAATGGACTGTTCCTTTGTCACATCGGGGACTGCGGAATCGAGGTCTAATACTTTTCCCGAGAAGTGAACGAGTGAAAACGGACTCCCGAAGCATCGACACTTTTGGCGTGCAATTTCCTGCGGTTTTGCCAGTCAAATCCTGCGGTTTTGACGCCTAAAAATGTCAATGCTTCGGGGGTCCAAATACAGCCGTTCACTTCTCGGGAAAAGTATTAGACCTCGAAATATGGGCGGCGTTCGCGAACGGCAACTAGCTTGCGTCCGGTAGCCGGCACTTGGGGCAAAGGGACTGCCCTTTTGCCCCTTCACCATTGCATCGTATCTGGTGTGGAAAAAATATCGCCTGCGTTCTCGCGCCTGCGAAGAGTTCCTGAACCGCTTGAATGGGATGTGACAAAGGGACTGTCCCTTTGTCACATTGATTTGAGAGTGGATGTTGATGAATTTATCGCTGGCCCCTATGGAGGGGATTACCGGGCATGTGTTCCGTCGCGTGCATGCGGAGTGCTTTGGCGCACTCGATTGTTATTACACGCCGTTTTTGCCGCCGCCGCGGGTGGGCAACCGCTTTGGTGGCAAGGCGTTTAAAGAGGTCGATCCTGCCAATAACCAGGGGCTTAACGTAGTACCTCAGCTGATGTCCAAGAATGCGGACGAGTTTGTGTGGGCGGCGCAGGTGCTCGCCGAGATGGGGTACCGCGAGGTCAATCTCAACCTTGGCTGCCCCTCGGGTACGGTTGTTGCCAAAGGCAAGGGTTCGGGCTTTCTGCGCAACCTGGATGAGCTCGAGGTGTTCTTGAGCGACGTGTGCGAACGCTCACCCTTGCCGGTGTCGGTCAAGACCAGGCTGGGGTTGGAAAGCGATGACGAGTACGAACGCGTGCTCGACCTCTATTGCCGCATGCCGCTGGCAGAGCTGATCGTGCATCCGCGCGTGCAAAAGGACCGTTATACGGGCTCGCCGCGTAAAGAGTTTTACGGCGAGACGTTGGAGCGGGCGCCGTTTCCCGTGGCCTATAACGGCGACATCTTTGATCTTGAGGACATGGATGCGCTGGTGGGGGCCTATCCCGGAACACGCCACGTAATGTTGGGGCGCGGCTTGCTCGCGAACCCCGCGCTGGCTCGCATGGTTAAGGGCGGCCCTGCTGCCACGGCCGCTGAGCTGCAGCGCTTCCACGACATGCTGTTTGCGGCCTATGCGGACGAGATTGGGGACAACGCGGTCTTTCGCATGAAGGAGTGGTGGTTCTACGCCAAATGCGCCTTCGCCGATCCCGCGACCGTTCACAAGCTCGTTCGCAAGACCAAAAAGGTCGATGAATACCGCGCTGCTGTCGAGCGCGTCTTTCGCGAGCAGCCGCTTGCGCCTGTTGCCCGCTTTTGTGGCTACTAGTCGTAATGGACGTTCTTTAACGACTAGTCATTCAAGAACGTCCCCAATGACTAGATTGAAAAGCTGTACGTCAGCATCCAAAGATGTCGGAAAATGTCGACTTTGGATGCTGGCGTACATGTTTGGTTCGTATGGGTTCGGCTCGGTTGGCGCGAACTGGCCGCAGTGCGCGTGCTAGAGCAGGTTCTTCTGCACCCACGCGATGATGTCGCTCGACTCGTAGAGCGGTTTACCGTCGATGAACAGGCAAGGAACCTGGCGTTTTCCGCCGACGGCGATGAGCGTCTGCTCGGCATCGGAATCGGTCGAGATATTGCGCTCGGGAATGGTCACGTCGTTATCGGCCAAAAAGCGCTTGACCTTTATGCAATACGGGCAGCCAGTCATAACGTAGAGCGCGAGTTCATGATCAGTAGCCATGGTGTCTCCAATCGGTTGAGGTTTCGATTGAAATACCCAAAGCCGCTGCGGTCTATGCGTGAGCCGACGGCGACTCGATCGCCTGAACCAGAAACGCCGTGGCGCCGGCGCCGCAGGGCTTGTCGTAGTAGTCGATAAAGCGCTGATCGGCAAGATAGCCGTGGGCGAGGCCCAGGTATGCTTCGTCTTGGGGTTCGTGTCCCCAGTTAAGGCCAATCCATCGACGGTGCATTGCGACAAGCTTGCGCGCCTCGCTTCCATCCGGTTCGCCGTCGCCCATGGCGATCGAGAGCTGGCCCAGAATAGCGCGTTCAAGTTCCTTCATGTCGTTCCATGTCTTGGGGTCCATGTCCAGCAGTGCCTCGTTTGCTGCATCGACGGCCTCGTCGCCATAGCGCGCTCGCGCCTCGGCACCGTAGCGCTCCTCGTTTTCCTGCACGGTACGCCAGCGCTCCAGTTGCGGCAGCACGGCGCCCATGAGCGAGACGGCTTCGTCGAGCGACATACCGGTGTTTTGTGCCAGGCGCGGGGCGCAATCCTCAATCATGGCCTCCATCGTGGTCTCGTAGGTGTACTTGCCGTGGTCGTAGCACCACTTGCAGTAATGGTCGGTCGCGGTGCCCGCGGCATCGGTGGCGCAGTCGTCGGGCGTGAGTATCATGCCGCAGCTCTGGCAATAGTGCTCGGGCATTTCGAGCAGGTGAGACAGTGGCTCGCCGGTCACAGCGGCAATGAGCTTCATCATGTCGATGCCCGGTGTGACCTCGCCGCGTTCCCAACGGCTGATGGCCTGGCGTGTGACGAAGAGCTTGGCGGCGAGCTGCTCCTGGGTAAGGTGATGGGCGCGACGGACAGCAATGAGCTTTTCTGCAAAGGCCATAACGGCTCCTTTCTGCTGGTTGATGGCTTAAGCATACGCGGCGGCATGTGCCCTTCCAAGCAACCGTTGGTTGCACGACGGGGGACCGCGGCGAAGAATTGCGCGCAACGCCCCACACCTCCATGCCGTACAATGACCGGCATGGAACCTATTGCACACATACATACCGACCTGCCGCAGAAGTTCGGCATCCCACGCAACAGCTTTTTGGCGCCCCATCTGCAGGGACGCATCGTCTTTGAGCCGGAATTTGCCTCCAACGCTGCAGTTGAGGGTCTGGACTCCTTCTCTCACCTATGGCTGCTGTGGTGCTTCGAAAACGGAACGCCCGGCGGCACGGCTAAGGACATAGCCGCCGATGCCAAAACGCAGGACAGGTCCGGCACCAACGCAAAATGGTCGAAAACCGTGCGCCCGCCGCGTCTGGGTGGAGCCGAGCGTGTGGGCGTGTTTGCCACACGCAGTCCGTTTCGCCCTAATCCCATCGGGCTCACCTGCGTCAAGCTCAGCCGTGTTGAGCTCACCGATGATGGCCCGATCATCCATATACTGGGGGCCGACCTGCGCGACGGCACGCCCATCTACGACATCAAGCCCTACATTCCATTTGCCGACTGTCACCCGGATGCGACGGGCGGCTGGATTGAGGACGCGCCGTGGCAAGAGCTCGATGTTGAGTTCCCACAAGCGCTGAAAGATACGGTCCCGCCTGCAAAGCTCCCCGGCTTAGTCGAGGTCCTTCGCCAAGATCCGCGCCGTGCGGGTAGCAAACACGAGCCAAACCGCGTTTACCATTTGGCTTACGCTGGGCTTGACATATCGTTTACGGTCGACGGAACCAGGTTGACGATAACCGCCATCAACGACGCGCGAGACTAACCAGCTACTCGTCCGCACCCGCCAAATTCAACGCCAAACCCCATGCCAAAACCGCCCATGCTGGTGGACAATAACGCCTACCAAAACAATCCGCTTTGCATGGGAGCTCAGCATGAAATACGACTTTACTTCGCTTATCGACCGCCACGGCATGGACGCCATCGCCGTTGACTCCTGGGGTGAGATTCCCGGTATGGCTCCGAGCGCACCCGACGAGGGCTTCGACCGCATCCCCATGTGGGTAGCGGACATGAATTTTGCCACGGTGCCCACGGTCCAGGAGTACATCATTCAGCGCGCCCAGCACCCCATGTTTGGCTATTTCGATCCGCGCCCCGAGTACTTCGACCGCATCATCGAATGGCAGAGTCGCCGTAATGGCGTCGAGGGTCTGCGCCCTGAACATATCGGTTACGAAAACGGCGTGCTGGGCGGTGTTGTGTCGACGCTGCGCGCGTATGTCCAGCCGGGCGATGCGGTGCTGGTCCACAGCCCCACCTACATCGGCTTTACCAAGTCTATCGAAGCCGCGGGCTATCGCATTGTCCACAGCCCGCTTAAGCTCGACGACCAAGGCGTGTGGCGTATGGACTTTGAGGACATGGAGCGCAAGCTCGCCCAAAACCATATCCATGCCGCGGTGTTCTGCTCGCCGCACAATCCCTGCGGCCGCGTATGGGAGCGCGACGAGATCGAGCGCGCCATGGACATCTATCGCCAGCATGATTGCGTGGTGGTCTCGGACGAGATTTGGTCCGATATCATCCTGCCGGGTCACAGACATATCCCGACGCAGTCGGTGAGCGAGGATGCCCGCATGCGCACGGTTGCCCTCTACGCGCCCAGCAAGACGTTCAACCTGGCGGGCCTGGTCGGCAGCTACCACATCATCTATAACGAGACGCTGCGCGACCGCGTGTGCGCCGTGTCCAACAAGACTCACTACAACGAGATGAACGTCCTTTCGATGCACGCGCTTATCGGCGCTTACCAGCCGCAGGGCTACGAGTGGGTCGATGAGCTCAATCAGGTCATCCAGGGCAACATTGACTACTTCTGCGATTACGTGGACGAGCATTTTGAGGGCGTGGGCTATTCGCGTCCGCAAGGCACGTACATGGTGTTTCTGGACTGCACCGAATGGTGCCGCGAGCATGGCCGCGATATTCAGTGGCTGCTCGACGAGGGGGCGCGCGTGGGCGTGGGGTATCAGGACGGCCGCCCGTTCCACGGGCCCTGCCACATTCGCGTGAATCTGGCGCTGCCGCTTTCGCGCGTAAGGGAGGCGTGTGAGCGCCTGGACCGCTACGTTTTTGGGGTATAGGGGGCGCTCGATTCGAGTGCTGCCCCATGTGCCCACGCCGTCAAAATGCGTGGGCACATGGGGCGCAGAGGGTAGCGAGCGCGTTTTCCGCATTCGCTACTTTTCATGAATCTGCTTGCCGCAAAGATGCTCAATCGAAATCTCGTAGAGTTGGACGCCCTTGATGTCTTTGGCGATTTCCTCCTCGACTTCTTCGGCAGAAGGGTAGTACTTAAGCGCTAACTGGCGGACTTTGTCCTCGATAAACGAAGGCGTCTCGTTTACCAGGCGGCAACGGCCAAAGACCACGGTGCTCATAACGTAGGGAGCCCAGTCGTCGTCCTTGTACCACTCGTTGCCGTACACGGTAAAGCAGACTTTATCGTCACGCTTGAGCGAATCGACCTTGTGGCCAGCCTTGGCGCCATGGAAATAAATCTTGTCGTGCTTGGGGTCAAAGAAGTAGTTGACGGGAATGGCGTATGGGTAGCCATCATCGCCGTTAACGGCAAAGACGCCGCGCTTGCAGGTGGCCAGCAGCTCGCGCGCCTCCTCGTCGGTGATGGCACGTTTCTTTCGGCGTAAGAGTCTAAACATCGTCGGCTTCCTTTCTAACTGTGCATGACAGTTGGGCACAAACTATAGCGAAACAGTTCCGTTTTTCTTGATGCGGGCAAGGATGTTTTTGAGCTTGTTAAAGTCGAGCGGTTTGGGCAGATGGGCGTTCATGCTGGCATCGTGTGCCGCCTTGGCGTCCTCGGCAAAGGCATTGGCGGTGAGCGCGATGATGGGGATGTCGGCTGCATCGGCCTTCTCGCTCAGACGAATCGCGCGAGTTGCCTCGTAGCCATCCATACCCGGCATCATGATGTCCATCAGGATCGCATCGAAGCTGCCGGCGGGACGACTAGTGTATAGTTCGACCGCTTCTTTGCCGTCGGCGGCGCGAGTTACGACGATGCCTTCGCTTTCGAGCAGGGCCTGGGCAATTTCGGCATTGAGCTCGTTGTCTTCGGCCAAAAGAACGTTCATGCCGGCAAGCGAGCAGCTGATCGCCTGCTCGTCCGCACCTTCTCTTGCCTGAGGGTTCTTGTCGATATCGAGCGGTATCTGGACGTTGAACGTGCTTCCCGCGCCAACCTCACTCGAAATCTCAATCGTGCCGCCCATCATATCGATGAGCGATTTGACGATAGACATGCCAATGCCGGTTCCTTGGAACTTGCTGCGCGCATCGTCGCCTTCCTGGGCAAACGGCTCGTAAATGTGCGTCAAAAACTCGGGCGTCATACCAATGCCGGTGTCCGAGACGCTAAAGCAAAACACGGCGTGCTCGTCGTCGACCGGCTTGATGGTCGATGAGAACGTGACGGTGCCTCCGTGCTTGTTGTACTTGATGCTGTTGTCGAGCAGGTTGACAAGGATCTGCCGAATATGGGTGGGGCTGCCGATCATATATTGGTCGACAGCGTAGGGCTCGCTGGTGTCGAGCATGGTTATGCCGCGGTCCGATGCGCGGAGCTTGCACAGTACGAGCGCATTGTCGCACAGCTCTTTAAGGTTGAATGATTCGTGCTCGAGCGTCACTTTGCGCTCCTCGATCCTGCCCATCTCGAGGATGTCGTTAATCAGTGACAGCAGGTGATTGGCGGCAACGCGCGCCTTGGCGCGGCTTTCGCGGGCGACCTGCATGTCGCCTTCTCTCAATTCCTCAATTTCGATAAGGCCCAGGATGCCGTTGAGCGGCGTGCGGATGTCGTGGCTCATGCGCGTGAGGAAAGCGGTTTTGGCGGCGTTGGCGGCATCGGCTTTCTGCCGTTCCTCCTGTGCGCGGTAAAGCGACCAGACAAGGATGACGATGCCGGTGAGCAAAATGCAGATGACGACTGCCGCAATGACGATGCGGTTGCGGTAGAGAAGTCGGAACGCATCCGATTCTTGCGCCGAGTACGATGTGGGGAAATAGCTGTTTGCAGAGAGCGATTCACCTGCATTGACGATGCCCTTATTGATGATTCCCAGCAGCTCGGGCTTGCCGCGCGAAATTAAACACGATAGTTGTGCCGCGTTGGTGAGTTCCTGTGTTTCGAAATCCTCGATGTCGTAGATGTCGCGGAGAGTTTCCAGGCGCGTGCTGGGGACAATGATGCAATGTGCCTTCCCCTCATCGAGGGCTTTGAGCACCTCGCCGTCATTCGAATACTCGGTTACCGTTGCGTTCGGAAAGAGACTTTCGAGCTCAAAACGGTTAACGATTGTGCTCTTTGTACAAGCGATGTTCTTAAGGTCGCTGTTCAGGTTTTTGCCATTGTGAATGGCGGTCAGCGAAACCGTTCCCATCGAGTTTGACTGGATGACCCCTGTCTGCTCGGCGAGCCAGTAGTCGCGAAACAACGGCAGGGCGACATCGATGGTTCCGTTGGAAAGGGCTTTGATCATTTGCTTGTTGTTCGAGAGTGCGATTGTTTTGACCGTAATGTCAAACTTGTCGTGCAACGTCGTTGCAAGCGAGGCGAGCGACCCTTCCATCTCGCCGTCGTCATTTTGCGTACAGTAGGGAAGTTGGTTTTTAAGATAGCCGAGCGTGATGGTATTGCCGTTTTCTTTGAGCCAGGTGGTCTCGGTGCCGGTGAGCGATGACGAGCCACTGTTTTGGGTCGAGTAACTCGTTTTGACTTCCTCGTTATAGCGCGGGTTATCGCGGGCGATGGTCGTCATGGCGGCGTTGATGTCGTTCATCAGGTCAGGGCGGCTTTTGGGAACGGCAAAATAGTAGTCGCTCGAGCCTACGTAGAACATGGGTGACGCATCGGGCGACGAAATGGTGTCGTTCATGATGACGGCGTCGACCTCGCCGTCTGCAAGCGCCTCAAAGAGGGCGCTGCCGGTGTCGATTTCTTTATAGGTGCAGGTAACGTCTTCGTTGGCGAGCCACTGCTGGCCGACGATAGTTTGCATAACGCCAGAGTTGCAGCCGATGGTGAGGCCTTGGAGCGCCTGAGGGTCACCCTTGGCTAGATCGTCGCGGTCGGGCCTGGCGTAGATATAGTAGCGCTCGGTGCCCTCGGGATTTGAGGAAAAGAGCAGCTTCTGCTCGCGTTCTGCCGAATACGAGATGTTGGGCATGAGGTCGATTTCGCCTGCCTCGAGCATGTCCATAAGCTCGGAGAAGGTGCCGCTAACGTATTCGTATTGCCAGCCCTTTGTGTAATACGAGAGGGTCTGGAGGTACTCGTAGCCCCATCCCGAGAGGCGCTCGCCCGGCGTGCCTTCCTGGAAGCCTTTGTTGTTGACGAGCCAGCCAACGCGGACCGTCTTGACCTGGTGGTCGGAGTCGGCGGCAAAGGCGGGGGCAGGCATGACGGCGCTCAGTACGGTGAGTACGGCAACCGCGACGGCTAGGGTGCGATATAGAGCCAAACGAAGGATGGCGGAAGGTTTCACATGTAATCCTATCGAGTCGAGACAGTATCACATAAGGATACCAGCTCAACCTGCCCACTCAGCCACCGCACCGCTAAACGGTCAGGTAGTCATTGGGGACGTTCTTGTTTGACTAGTCATTTAAGAACGTCCCCAATGACTAGTTCCGTTTGCGGGGGAGGCGTGGGACAATACCGAGCGAATGTGATTGGGCGTCTGGGAAAAGAGGTCGCGATGAACAAGTTGAGGACGCTTGCTGACGTGTTGCGCCAGGCTGGCTTTGCGCGCATCACGGGCCTGTTTCTCGTCTTCTATCTGCTGTGCTCGACGGCCGTCTGGCTGTCCGAGCCCACGACCCTCACGTTTGGCGACGGCCTCTGGTTTAGCTTTGAGACCGTATCGACGATCGGCTTCGGTGATATCCCGGCCGAGACGCCGGTTGCCCGCGCTATCACCGTCGTTTTGAGCGTCATCAGCATCTTCTACATCGCCATGCTCACGGGCGTGGCGGTGAACTACTGCAACACGCTCATCAAGATGCGTCAAAAGGACACCATGGCGCGCTTTATGGACGATCTCGAGCATTTGGAAGAGCTCGATCGTGACGAGCTCGCCGACCTGTCGCGCCGTGTGCGCGAATATCGCCGACGCCAACGCTAGAACGGGCGACGCGCGTCACGACGAGGGGGACTGAATATGAATATCACGGTATACCTGGGCGCGAGCGTCGGCAACGACCCGGCGTTTCTGCCTGCAGTGCGAGAGCTCGGCACGTGGATTGGCTCCAACGGCCACGCGCTGGTATACGGCGGCTCCAAGTCGGGCCTGATGGGCGCGCTTGCCGATAGCGTGCTCAATGCTGGCGGGCATGTGACGGGCGTTGAGCCGAGCTTTTTTATCGAGGCAGAGTTTCAACACGACGGTATTGACGATCTCATCGTGACGAGTGACATGGCCGAGCGTAAGGCCAAGATGATCGAGCTCGGCGACGCGTTCATCGCCTTCCCGGGCGGTACGGGCACGCTCGAGGAGATTGCCGAGGTCATGTCCGCCGTGTCGTTGGGGCATCTCGATGCGCCGTGCATCCTGTACAACCTCGGGGGCTACTACAACGATCTTAAGTCGCTGCTCGGGCGCATGATCGACAAGGGCCTATCGAGCCCGCAGCGCCAGACCGGCATCTACTTTGCCGACGACCTGCGTCAAATCGCATCGATTATCGGCGCCTAAGCCTTAGGCTCATCGCTCGTGCGGCACCCAACGGCACCGTTCGCGGCGTAGATGGTTAGCCCGCCCGAGGCCTGCTCGTCCTACAATAAAACGTATCTTTGTCGATTTGACCACGGGAGGTCCCGATGGATACCCTTGCAAAACCCAAAAACCGTGCGCTGTTCTTAGTGAGCGTGGCTGCGACCGGTGCGTTTGCGGGCACCGCGGTCTGGCTGTTCTTCTTTGCGATGGAGCGCGGTATCGACTATCTATGGACCGAGATCCCGCATATGCTGGGCGTCGCTTCACCCGAGCTCGCGAGCGGCCCGTTCGGGTTTTTGCCGTATCCGTTTTTCGTCTGCCTGCTGGGCGGCCTGCTGATCGGCCTGTACGAAAAGATGACGGGCACCAAGACCGATGACCTCAACCAGGTAATGGCCAAGGTTAAGCAAGACGGTCGCTATCCGTACGACAACCTGGGCAAGCTTTCGCTCGCGGCGTTGCTGCCGCTGCTGTTTGGCGGAAGCATTGGACCGGAGGCCGGCCTGACCGGCGTTATCGCGGGTCTGTGCAGCTGGGTCGGCGACCGCATGCGTCGCTTTGGTGCCGAGTTTAGGCAGCTCACGCTGCTGGGTACCCAGGCCGCCCTGACGGCGCTCTTTACCGCGCCCGTCTTTGGTTTTGTGGCGCCGCTCGCCGGTAGCGCCGATGGCCAGGGCGCCAACGAAGACGAGGATTCCGCCTCCGACGAGATCACCATCAAGCTGCCCAAGGCGCAAAAGACCGTGGTCTACGGCATCGCGATTGCCGGCGGCCTGGGCACCTATCTGCTGCTCGGACAGCTTATGGGCGGCGGTATGGGTATGCCGAGGTTCGAGGCTGCCCAGGTGGGCAACCTTGAGCTTGTCTGGCTTATTCCCCTGGCACTCATCGGTACGGTCTGCGGCTGGCTGTACTTTGTCTCGGAGCACGCGAGCGAGGCGTTGGCCCACACCATAGGGGAGCGCCCTGTCGTCAAGGCCATGCTAGCCGGTCTGGCGCTCGCCATCTGTGGCACGGTCCTGCCCTACACCATGTTTGCCGGCGAGACCCAAGCCGACGTGCTCATGGAGACCTATCTGACCATTCCCGCCGGCGTGCTTATCGCGACCGGTCTTGTTAAGGCCATGCTGACGCCCGCCCTCATCAACCTTGGTTGGCGTGGCGGCCACTTCTTCCCGGTTATCTTCTCGGGTGTGAGCCTGGGCTATGGTCTTGCCATCCTCACCGGCGCCGATCCGGTCTTTTGCGTCGCCGTCTGCACCGCCTCGACGATGGGCGCCGTTATGCGTCAGCCGGTCATGGTTGTGGGCCTGCTGCTCATGTGCTTCCCGCTCAAGGGTATCGTCTGCATGATCATCGCCGCCGTCATCGCGGCAGGCATTCCGCTGCCCAAGCCGCTGCGCAAGTAGCACGATAGCGCGTGCCGGGGATATGCCATTTGTCACGGATTTGC
>URFP01000003.1:0-36976 GCA_900547235.1 uncultured Collinsella sp.
TGGCAGCGCACAGGGCATTGATAACATTATGATGGCCCGAGATCTTGAGCTCGGATGTAGCGATGAGCGGGGTCTCGACGCCCTTCAGGCGCACGATCATCTTGCCATCGCGCACAAAGGCGACATCCTCACCCTCTGGCTCGTCAAAGGCAACCTTGCAGATGCGACGACCCGGCGTGTAGATGTACTCATCGAACTCGTGAATGCCGGCGTCTTCGACGTCGACGACCACCAGATCGTCATCGACCATATTGTCAAACAGTTTGATCTTGGCAAGCGCATAGTTCTTATGGCTCTTATGCCAGCCCAAGTGGTCGGGAGTGATGTTGAGCAGCACCGCCACGCGAGGGTGGAGCTCGGTGGTCGTAGCAATCTGATAGCTCGAGAGCTCAGCCACAAACCACTCGTTGTGGGCTCGGCCGTCAATCTCGTTGATAGGCGGCTCACCGATGTTGCCGACAGCTACACTGGCCTCACCGGAAGCCTTGAGCAGATAATCGGTCAGCGACGTGGTGGTCGTCTTGCCGTTGGTGCCCGTGATGGCAATCCAGTTATCGGGCGACAGGCGATAGGCAAACTCGGGCTCACCCATAATCTGGGCGGCATGCTCGCGCCCGGCCTTAAAGAAGCCCGAGAACTCCGAGATGCCCGGGCACGTCACGCATACGTCATAGGCGCCCTCGACCTGTTCGGTCCCATAGACAAACGACGCACCAGCAGCCTCGAGCGCACGCGTGGCGTCATTGGGCTCAGAGGTGCCGCCGCCATACACGGTAACGGCGCTTACGCGCTCTGGATGTGCCAGCGCCCAGCGGGCGACATCGAGACCGGATTTGCCCTGACCCAAAACGAGCAGGCTAAAGACATCAGCAAGAGGCATGAAAGACCACTATCCCAACTGGAAGAACAGAGCAAGGCCAACGGCACCAAATGCCGCAGCGATAATCCAAAAACGGATGACGACCTTGGTCTCGGCCCAACCCTTCTTTTCGAAATGATGATGGATGGGCGCCATAAGGAAGACGCGCTTGTGCGTAAAGTGGAAGTAGACAACCTGAATCATGACCGACAGGGTCTCAACGATAAACAGGCCACCGATGATGAGGGAGACGACCTCGGTGTTAGTCATGATGGACGTACAGGCAAACGCGGCGCCCAGAGCAAGCGAGCCGGTATCACCCATAAAGATGCTCGCCGGATAGCAGTTGAACCACAGAAAGCCCAGGCAGGCACCGGCACACGCGGTGCAGAAGATGGACAGGTTCACGTCTCCGTGCAAAAACGCCATGGCAGCCATGGCGAGCATGGCGATCATGGAGGTGCCGCCAGCAAGACCGTCAAGGCCATCGGTCAAGTTCACGGCATTAGAAAGACCGGCAATCATCAGCCAGCAAAAGACAATATAGAGCCACGGGAACGAATAGCCGCAGATGGTAGTCGAAAGCACGCCAAGGTCAATCGTCAACCCACCGGGAAAACGAATCTCGGGGGCGACGCCGCACCAGTTGACGGCAAGCACCGTAAAGGTGACACAGATAATGGTTAGGCCGATCATCTTGGCATGAGGCGTCAGACCGAGCGAGCGCCCATGCGTAACGGAGGTCAGGTCGTCGATCAGGCCCAGCACACCGGTCGCCAGCGTGGCGAGCAGCACGAGCACGAGCTCGGTGGTGAGCTTTCCCATCAGCAGGCAGGTCAGCGAGATCGCGACGAGGATGACAACACCACCCATGGTGGGCGTTCCCTGCTTAACCAAATGACGCTTGGGGCCGTCGGCACGAACCTGCTGGCCGATACCCTCGACCTTGAGCAGCTTAATCCACCACGGCATGAGCAGCAGCGCAATGGCTGCGGCGATGCCAAGCCCCAAAAAAGCCTGATACGTTGGATACGAGGGATTGCCGAACATGGGCTAGCACACACCTTCCACAAAGCGGTCGAGCTCAACAAAGCGGGAACCCTTGACCAGTACAACATCATGTTTTTCAAGCGCGCCGCCCATGCGGTCGAGCACCTGCTGATAATCGGAGAACACCTGGATGCGGTCCTCGTCCATGCCCATCATGCGCGCGGCATCGGCCATAAGCTGGGCCAGCTCACCACCCACGCACGCCAGCATGTCGAGCTTCTTGGCGGCGGCATAGGCGCCCACGAGCTCATGCATGCGAGGAGCCTCATCGCCCATCTCGCCCATCTCGCCCAGGATCGCCATGCGAGACCCCGTGCATGAAAGCGAGCACAGCAGATCGAGGCCGGCTGCCATCGATTCGGCGCTGGCGTTATAGGAATCGTCGATGATGCGTGCACCGCTCTTGGCGCGCTTGATCTCCTGGCGGTGCCCGGTGATCGTAAGACCCCTAAAGGCAGCATCGATCTGCTCGGGCGTCACGCCCAGGCGATAGGCAACCGCGGCGGCCTTAACGGCATTAGGAACGGACTGCACGCCGGGGATGGCAAGCATGGTATCGATTGTCTCGCCCTGACCAAAATCGAGCGTAAAGACCGGACGGCCCTCGTCATCAACGCGAACGTCGCGGGCGCGGACCTCATCATCGTCAGAGACACCGGCCAGCATCACGTCGATACCAGCAGGCCGGGCGAACGTATCGCGAATGAACGGCGTAAAATCGTCCTCGCCGCCCAAAACCAGCAGCGGCAAATAGTCGCCGGCGGCGCACATGCCCTGGACAATCTCGGCCTTAGCGCGGGCGATGTTCTCGCGGCTGCCCAAAATGCCGATATGAGAGGTGCCGATCTTGCTCACGATGGCAAGGTTGGGATTGGCGGACTGGGACAGGCGCTCGATCTCGTGGAAATGGTTCATGCCCATCTCGAGCACCAGGACCTCGGTATCGGCCGGAGCGGAAAGCACCGTGAGCGGCATGCCGATCAGGTTATTGAAATTGCCCTTGGTGGCCCAGACACGATAGCGCTTGGCGAGCACAGCGGCGAGAACGTCCTTGGTCGTCGTCTTGCCGATGGAACCGGTAATGCCAACGACCAGGCAGCCAAGCTCCAGGCGATACGCGTGCGCCAAACGCAGCAGAAACTCCTCGGGATCATCGGTCAGCAAGATGGCACAGCCCTTGTCCTGCGCCAGCGAGACCAGCTCGGCCTCGGGCTCACGCGTCATCACGACGGCGCCGGCACCCGACTGGACGGCACGGGAAGCAAAATCATTGCCGTCGACGTTTTCACCGGGAAAGGCGACGAAAATCGTCCCTTCCTCGACCTGGCGCGAGTCGATAACGCACCCGCGGCATACCCGATCGACTTCTCCCGTCACGGTTCGGGCCCCTGTTGCGGCCGCGAGGTTGTTGACGGCGATCTCTATCATTGCAGCTCCCCTGTAAACCTAAATAATGCTATCGGCGTATTGTATCCCAGCGCCGCGCATGCGTGGTGCAGGGCATGTGAACACCCCTCATATGGGACAACAAACCACGCCCCAAAGATTGTAACCCCCTACTTCGTGTGTGGGATACCCAGCACGTCGAGCGCGTTGGCCATAATGGACTGGAACGGCACCGCAGCGGCATCTGAGCCGCTCGGCGTTCCGTCGAGCGTGATATAGCACAGCACCTTGGGCGATTGTGCCGGTGCAAAGCCCATAAAGGACGACATGTAGTTCTCCTTGAGGTAGCCGCCGTTCTCGTCGGCACGTTCGGCCGTACCGGTCTTACCCGCCACGTCATAGCCGTCAACCGCGCCGCCAACGCCCGTTCCCTCCGACACGACCGTCTGCATGCACGATGTCACCTGGGATGCGGCGTCCTCCGAAATCGCGCGCTCGCCTTCGCCCCAGTCCTTCTCGTCGCCTTTGCTGGACTTATAGAAGTGCGGGGTCATCATCACGCCACCGTTGGCGATGCCGCCCACGGCACGTGCGATCTCAATCGGCGAGACAGACAGCGCCTGTCCAAAGCTCATCGAGCCCAGCGTGGCGCCGTCATACTGGTCACGCTCCTTGACGATGCCCAGGCTCTCGCCCGGAAAATCGACACCAGAGCTGTGACCGATGCCCCACTTGTCCACATAGGCGGCAAAGTCGTCGGCACCGATCTTGCGCCCCACCAGGACAAATCCCACGTTGGACGAACGGCGCATCATCTCGCGCACATCCATGGTCATGGCGTAGTCGCGCTTGTCGGCATCGGTGACGGTATCGTCGCCCACCTTGATGCTCGCCGGCACCTCAAACGACGTACTCGACCGCACGACACCCAAGTCGAAGCCGGCGCCCGCCACGAGCGTCTTAAAGACCGAGCCGGGCTCGTAGGCGTCGGTGACCAGGCGCAGGTTCATATCCTCGGTCTTGGCGTTTTCCAAATTGGTCTGGTCGTAGGTCGGATACGAGCAGGCTGCCAAGATCTCGCCTGTCGTAGGATCGGTGACCAGCGCCGAGCCGCTCTTGGCCTTTGTCTTCTCGACAGCCTCTGCCAGGGCATCCTCGGCCGCACGCTGGATATTGACGTCGAGCGTCGTCACGAGATCAACGCCGTCGACCGCAGCCACCTTTTTATAGGCACCGCCCGCGATATAGCTGCCGTCCCTCGCGCGCTCGCGTACGAGAGAACCGTTCGTGCCGGTCAGAAGCTTGTTGTATTGCTTTTCGAGACCCGTCAAGCCGTCGTTGTCTACATTCACTACACCCAGCACCTGCGATGCCAGATTGCCGTATGGATATACGCGCTTCATGGCCTGCTCAAAAAGCACGCCGGGCAGGTTCTTCTTCTCCAGCGCCGCAGCGTCGTCTTCGTCCACCTGGCGCTTGATATACACCCAGGTTCCATCGGACTCAACGAGCTTGCGGCAGGTCTTTTTATCGATTCCAGTTGCCTTGACCAGCGCCGACACCGTCTTGTCAACATCCTCGACAAGCTGGGGGTTCACGGCGATGTTGCGACATTCGACCGACGACGCCAGCACGTTACCGTTGCGGTCGTAGATGGTGCCACGTTTGGCATAGAGGGTCTGCGCAAGCAGGCGGCGCGCATCGGCACGCTCGCGCAGTTTATCGGCTTCGACAATTTGATAGCCGGCAAGGCGAAAGACGCCCAAGCCCAAGCCAAGCCCAATGAGGCCCATGACGGCTTTGCGGCGAGGCAGAGGCGTGCCTGTGAGCCATTCGGTCGACGAACTCTTGCGCGACCTGGTGTTATGCACTTGAGGGCCGCCCGAGCCGCGAAGTCGCGACGCCGGGTCGTTGCCACGGGACTGCCCGGCGTTGTAAGATTGCCGACCCGTTCCTTGATAACCAGAACGTCCCCGCGACGAGGGACGTCCAGAACCGCGGCCCCCATCGGAACCGCGGCGATAGTCATTTGTCATACTCAGCTACCGTCTTGCTACTGAGCGGTCGCGGTCGCGTTGGCGCCCGCGGCTGCATCCTGCGAAAAGTCAAGTGTAACGCTCTCGCTGGGCTCCACCATGCCATAAGCGCCCGCAAGGTCGCGAATGCGCGTGTCGGCGCCATAGACCGAATGCATGACCTCCAGGTCGGAGCTCTCATCGGTCGCCTTTTCGAGCGTGTTGGTAAGCTCGGCGTTGCTGTTGAGCACCTGGGCCGTAACGCCGGCGAGCGCCACGCGGGCGACGCCGATCGTCATGAAGATAGCCGCAATGATGCAAAACGTTTTAAGAACGCTCATGAAAACCGGGCTTACCGCCTGGTTTGCCTGACGGCCCGCGCCCGTGTAGACATCAAAGCGCGGCGTGCGCTGCTCACGGGGAGCAACGGGGGCCTGCGGCGTCTCACGATAGGCGGGCATGGCGTTCATATCATAGGCGAGTGCTGCGCTTGAAGTGTTGTAGCCCATGATATGCCGCCTCCCATCCCGAGTACGTTGGTAGTGTGTTTAAGCTTCGTTTATGGTGCGAGCGGGAGGTCCAATATCGCGCGGTCGCGCCTACAGACGCTGCGCCACGCGGATTTTGGCTGATCTCGCCCGAGGGTTGCGCTCAACCTCATCAGGCTGGGCAACCAAGGGTTTGCGGGTGATGACCTTGAGTATCGGCACGTTGCCGCACACGCACACCGGAATCTCCGGCGGACACGTGCACCCCTGGCTCATCTCCTTAAAGTGGTTCTTTACGATACGGTCCTCGAGCGAGTGATACGAGATGACGCAGATGCGTCCGCCCGGGTTGAGCCACCTGGTGGCGGCATCAAGCCCTCGTTCGAGCACATCGAGCTCGTGATTGACCTCGATGCGAATGGCCTGGAAACTTTTCTTGGCCGGGTGTCCACCATGCCGACGAGCGGCAGCCGGGATACCCGCCTTGATGATCTCGACAAATTGGCCGGTGGTTTCGATCGGTTCTTGCTCGCGGCGGCGCACGATCTCGCGCGCGATCTGCGAGGCGAACTTCTCTTCGCCGTAGACGCGTAGAATCCGGGCGAGGTCGTGTTCGTTATAGGTGTTGATGACCTCAGCTGCGTTTAAGGTGTTATTACCCGGATCCATCCGCATGTCCAATGGGGCGTCCTCGTTATACGAAAAGCCCCTGCCAGGGATATCGAGTTGCGGTGACGAAACGCCCAAATCGAACAGGAAGCCATCGACCCCGGGCACCTCGGCCGAGCAAAGCAGCTCGTCCAAGTCGCCGAAGTTGCCCTTCAGCAGCTGGTGCGGAACGCCGGGAACCTCGCGGTCCAGACGGGCGCCAGCGGCCTCGAGGGCCATGTCGTCCTGATCGACGCCGAGCAAAAGACCCGTCTCCCCCACCTGCGCGGCCATCTTTACCGAATGGCCGGCACCGCCAAGGGTGCAATCGCAGACAACGGAGCCGCTCTTTAGCCGCAGCGACTCAAGCACTTCGCCGAGCATGACAGGTTCATGCCGATATTCTTGTGTCAAGATCCCACGCTCCATCCGTTACCCGTGCCTTGCCCTTACGAGAAGAAGAGGTCCAGCAGGGCCTCATCGTCATCGTCCTCATCGGCCGTAGCGCGGTCCCAAACCTCAAGGTGGTCGTAGTTGCCCACAACCGTGACCTCGCGGTCGAGGTTCGCCTGCTTGCGGAGAGACTCGGAAAGACCGATACGACCGGCGCTGTCCACGTCCATCGACGTGGTGCGCTTGTTGATCGCCCTCATGAGCTTCTGGTCATTAATGTCACGCGGGTTAAAACCCTCGTGGCCCTCACGACCCGCGAAGAGTCCTTCGACCCACTTATCGAAGGCCTCGGCAGAGAACACGTACAGAGCATCGACATCCAGGGCTTTGAACACGCGAACGTGCTCTCCAAGCTCCTCGCGAAGGGGTGCAGGCAGGGACAGACGACCTTTTGCATCGAGATTGCGCTCGTATGCACCAGTCATTCCCATGTGCGCCCTCCCCTCGGTTACTCAGATGGCACGTACGCGGGGAACCACCCCGCCTGTCGACGTCATTAATAATATGGGGAACCGCCCCATTTTTCAACACCTTTCCCCACCCCTTCCCCCACCCCGCCCCACCACTCCACCCACCATATATTGCAAAACACCCCCAATCATATGTTCGAAAACACAATATGTTGTGTTTACAGCAACGGCGGGATGCCACCTGTGGAACCCCGCCTTTCAACCTCAACCTTCAAGTTGACCTTGAGGCGATTTTTGCGTCCCTTTACATGCCGTTCACATCGCCCCCAAACTCCCCCATCCAAGGCACATGCGGCCCACCACCGCGACGACAAGTGGCAAAAAATGGGACGGGCCCCAGATTGCCCATGCGCGCGCAAAAGCACGCCGTGGCAATCTGGGGCCCGTCCCCAAATACCTATAGATATGCAGGCCAGCGATGTGTTAACGATGTGCCAGCGGGTGCGCCGCCAGATAGACCTCGGTCAGTTGCGTACGATCGACATGCGTGTAGACCTGCGTGGTCGATATATCGGCATGTCCCAAGATCTCCTGTAGCACACGGAGGTCTGCACCGCCCGCAAGCATATGGGTGGCAAAGGAGTGACGCAGCGTATGGGGATGGAGTCCCACCAGCCCCACCTGGCGCCCGTAGCGCTCACAGATGGCATGGATGCCCTGGCGCGACAGACGGCGACCGTTCTTATTTAAAAAGACCGCCGAGGTCTCGGTTCCGTGGGCATGGGCCGCCAAGCGAGAACGCCCCTTAGTTATATAGCGCGTCAGAGCTCGCGCCGCGCTTCCCACCAACGGGGACAGGCGTTCCTTTGAGCCCTTACCGCGAACGAGCACAAAGCCATCGTCGATATGGATATCGCCCACATCGAGCCCCACCAACTCGCTCACACGCAAGCCGCATCCGTAGAGCACTTCCAAGATGGCATGGTCGCGCAAGCCCATCTCGCCCTCGGGGAAGTCTTGATCGAGCAGCGCCGAGACATCCTCCACCGATAGATACTCCGGCAAACGCTCAGCCTTTTTAGGCAGGCGCAACGCCGCCGTTGGATTTTGGGCCACAATCCCATCGCGCACCAAAAAGGCATGCAGGCCCTTCACGGCCGCAAGCGCACGCTCCACCGAGGCATCGGAATAGCCCCCATCGCGACGGTCGGCGACAAAGCCCTCCACGACCTGACGAGTCACCTCATCAAAAGACATGATGCCCGCCCGCTCCAGATACGCGCAGTACGTCGTCAGGTCACGACGATAGGCCGCAATCGTGTTGCGCGCCAAACCCCGCTCGACCGCGAGGTAATCGAGATACTCCCCCGCCGCCACGGCGAGCGACGAGGGAGTAGCTTCGGTATGTTCTTTGTTCGCCGGCACCCTTAGTCCGTAGCGAGGTTCATGGGCGTCACCTGCAGGCGATCGACACCCTCGTGCTGACCGATCGAGGCACGCAC
Organism: uncultured Collinsella sp.; assembly: GCA_900547235.1. Classification (GTDB taxonomy): domain Bacteria; phylum Actinomycetota; class Coriobacteriia; order Coriobacteriales; family Coriobacteriaceae; genus Collinsella. The sequence continues at coordinate 8,812 of URFP01000003.1, forward strand.
GAACTCTCGGAACAGCGGCTGCGGGTTGGTCGGACGGCTCTTGAACTCGGGGTGGGCCTGGGTTGCCACATACCAAGGATGCACGTCGCGCGGCAGCTCGACCATCTCGACCAGGCGCTCGTCGGGCGACAGACCCGAGATAACCAAACCGGCGTCCTCAAGCTGGTCGCGGAAGGCGTTGTTAAACTCAAAGCGGTGACGGTGACGCTCGTAGACGAGATCCTCGCCATATGCCTCGCGAGCGAGGGTATCGGCGGCGAGCTTGCACGGATAGGCGCCCAGACGCATGGTGCCGCCCTTCTCGGTGACATCCTCCTGCGAGCTCATCAGATCGATGACGCTAAACGGACCGTCCGGGTCGAACTCGGAGGAGCTGGCGCCGGCAAGGCCGACGACGTTGCGGGCGAACTCGCACACGGCCACCTGCATACCCAGGCAAATGCCCAGATACGGAATCTTGTGCTCGCGGGCAAACTCGGCCGCGAGGATCTTGCCCTCCAGGGCGCGCTTGCCAAAGCCGCCGGGGACCAGGATGCCCGAGGCGTCGCCCAGAACTTCGGAGACATTCTGCTCGTCGAGGCTCTCGCCGTCGACCAGCTGGACGTCCACATGGCGATCGTAGAAGACGCCCGCATGGTGCAGGGCCTCGATAACCGACAGGTACGCATCGGGCAGCTGCGTGTACTTGCCAACGACGGCGATCTTCACCTTGTCGGCGTGATGGTTGGCGTGATTCTGTTTGCGCAGGAACTCGTTCCACTCGCTCATGTCGCGCTCACGCGGGTCCAGACCCAGACGCTCGCAAATGCGCAGGTCAAAGTCCTGCTCGGCAAGCAGCTGCGGAACATCGTAAATACTCGCGCAGTCCTCGTTGGTAAAGACGCAATCGGTGTCGACGTCGCAGAAGCTTGCGATCTTTCCGCGGATAGCGTCATCGATATGGTGGTCGGAGCGCAACACGATAATATCGGGCTGGATGCCAAAGCTGCGGAGCTCCTTGACGGAATGCTGCGTGGGCTTGGTCTTGACCTCGTGGGCGGCGGCGATATAGGGAACGAGCGACACGTGGATGTAGCAGACGTTCTCGGGGCCGGCCTCCTTGCGGTACTGACGAATGGCCTCGACAAACGGTTGGGACTCGATGTCGCCGATCGTGCCGCCCAGCTCGGTGATGACTACATCGGAGCCGGTCTGCTCCTCGATGCGGCGGAACTTATCCTTAATGGCATTGGTGACGTGAGGAATCACCTGCACGGTACCGCCCAAAAAGTCGCCGCGACGCTCGCGGGCGATGAGGCTTTTGTAGATGGCACCGGTCGTAAAGTTGGAATCGCGGGTCAGGTTCTCATCAATAAAGCGCTCGTAATGACCCAGGTCCAGGTCGGACTCGTAACCATCCTCGGTTACAAAGACCTCACCATGCTGGAACGGGCTCATGGTACCGGGGTCGACGTTCAGATACGGGTCGGCCTTCTGCATCGTTACTTTGTAGCCACGCGACTTGAGCAGACGGCCCAGCGAGGCCGCGGTGATACCCTTGCCCAGGGACGAAACCACGCCACCGGTTACGAACACATGCTTGGTCATATTGAGTTACCTGCGCTTCCCGTAGAAGTTGTTTATCCACATCTTACGGGTCTTCATTGTAATACTCGCGCCGCGGACCGTCCGCAATTTTTCTCGCGTGCGATTGCATTTCTCGATCTTGAAACAAAACGCCGCCCGGTTTCCCAGGCGGCGTCGCTATGGCAAGGGTTACATGCTGCTATCGATCAGCAACCTCGTCCTCAAGCATTTCTTGAACGAGCATGCCGGTACGGACGCCCTCAAGATACCACTCACCACGTTCGGTGAGGCAAATGCCATTTGCAAGCTGACCGCCGTCGTCGCTATAACGCGAGACGACATCAATCATACCTTCGGAATCCAAGCGATCGATTGCGGCGCGGGCACGATACGGCGAAACCCCCACGCGCTCGGCAAGCGTTTTGCGCGAGAAACCATACGGCCCGCCATTGTCTTCGGTTTGCTGGTCGATCTCCATCAACACCAGCACCTCGACACGCTTCATATCGTTGACACTCGCACGACCCTTGCCCGCCATAGCAGCCTCCTCAAACCGAGCACGAGCATCTAACGCGCCGTGCGCGACCGACACACCTCACGATGGCAGGTAATATCCATCATGCGGCATCCCGCTAAGGATGAAACAGTTACGGTTATTGTATACCGCTCAAATTGTTTCTAGGCAGGTAAACAGCTATTTTTCGCCGAAATAGACGCTTTATTGATCAAAAAGCCGTACCGGGCGCTAACCCGATACGGCCAAAATGCAATGCAATTACCGCGGTGCTTCAAACTTAGCGATGGAAGAAACCGCGGCGCTCAAACTTGGGCTCGCAGCACACGTTGATGCCCAACTTGCGCAGTACCGTCTCGTCCGTCGGCGAGATAATCACGCTAAAGAAGGCATCGCAACCGCGCAGCTGCTCCAGGCCCGAAAGGACGCGAGCGGCCGTCTCACTCGTGGCCGAGGTGATCGACAGCGCCATAAGCGTCTCGTCGGTGTGGAGGCGCGGGTTTTTGCTGCCCAGGAAATGCGTCTTGAGCTTGCTGATGGGCTCGATCGCCTCATCGCTAATGACCTCGAGCTCAAGGTCGACGCCCGAGACATGCTTGAGGGCGTTCATAATGAGCGAACTTGCGGCGCCCAGGCGCGTGGAGGTCTTACCGGTCACCACGGAGCCATCGGGCATGACCATGGCACCCACGGGACCACCCGTCAGCTGCTCCCTGGTGAGGGCCGCCGAGCGCGCCGGTGAGTAGTTCTTATCGATGCCGGCTTTCTTCATAATAATCTTGAGACGGTCGACTTGCTCATCGCCCACGCCGGTACGGCGCACATTTTCGACCGCGGTAAAGTAGCGGCGGACGATCTCCATCTTGGAAGCGTCGCGGCAGGCATCGTCATCGGTGATGGCAAAACCGACCATATTGACGCCCATGTCCGTAGGGCTCTGGTAGGGGCTCTTGCCCAGGATCTTTTCCATCAGGGCACGGACTACCGGGAAGGCCTCGACGTCGCGGTTGTAGTTGACCGTGGTCTTGTTGTAGGCCTCCAGGTGGAAGGAGTCGATGATGTTGGCGTCATCGAGGTCTGCCGTGGCGGCCTCGTAGGCAATATTGACCGGATGCGTAAGGGGCAGATTCCAAACCGGGAAGGTCTCGAATTTGGCATAGCCGGCGGCCGTGCCATGCTTGTGCTCGTGATAGAGCTGAGACAGGCAAGTGGCGAGCTTGCCCGAGCCAGGGCCGGGCGCCGTCACGACAACGAGCGGTCGGGTGGTCTCGACAAACTCGTTCTTGCCATAGCCGTCGTCGGACACAATCAGATCGACATCGTGCGGATACCCCTCGATGGGATAGTGCAGCTTGGCAGGAATGCCGAGCGCGTTCAGGCGGTTGCGGAACACATCGGCAGCGGGCTGTCCAGCGTACTGGGTGATGACCACGGCCGCGACAGCAAAGCCGTTGCCGCGGAACAGGTCAACCAGGCGCAGCACATCCTCGTCATAGGTAATACCAAGGTCACCACGAGCCTTGTTTTTCTCGATATGGTTCGCGTTGATCGCGATGATAACCTCGACATCGTCGGCGATGCTCTTGAGCATGCGGAACTTGCTGTCCGGCTCAAAACCCGGTAGCACGCGGCTGGCATGATAGTCATCGAACAGCTTGCCGCCAAACTCCAAATACAGCTTGCCGCCAAACTGCGAGATGCGCTCCTTAATGTGAGCAGCCTGCAGCTCGATATACTTCGCGTTGTCGAAACCCTGGCGCATGTATGGCTCCCGTCCCGTTTCGTAAATTAAGTTCCTACGCGATTATAACGGAGCCTGCCCTCCCCGATGCCCAGGCCATCAACAGGCACCAACCAAACACGCCATCGATAAGTTGCGGTGAAATAGCTCCTGTTTAACCCCTCAAGACGGCCAAACGGGAACTATTCCACCGCAACTTCCCCTTTTGGCGCAAAGTAACCTGACCCCTTTGCACCAACAGCAGAAACGTCGCGGGCAGAGAACGGACAGCGAACAGACACCAGAGCGAGCAAGCCGCCCCCTGCGCCAACAATGGCAGCGCCGCAGGTTGAGCATAAGTCAGCGAAAGCCCACCAGAGCGAGCAAGGTGACGTGAAAGAGGAGGGCATAGGCCTTTTGGCCATGCCCGACGATTGAACGTCAGATTGCCGCTCTGGCGGGCTTGCAGCGTCGAGTGGTTCCGGCGTTTGGTAAAACGCCGGAACACAAGAGCGCCCCCTCCCGCGCACGGAACGGGAGGAGGCTAAAGGTAGGAGTCTACCGGTGGGGTTACCCCACCGGACAGACGATGACCAGGTGATCCTTTACAGGATCGTCATGGTTTCCGTGGGGTACCCAAGGGGTACTTAGAGCATCACGCAAGCGACGGTCAGGATGATGGCGCAGACGACGGAGAGAGCGACGATGAGCTTAAGAGCAAACTTGAGCCAGGTCGTCCACTCGATCTTGGCCAGAGCAAGACCGCCCATGATGGCGCCGGAGGTCGGGGTGAACAGGTTCACGACGCCGATGGCGGCGGAGAAGATCATGACCATGACCTCGGGCGAGAAGCCGAGCTTAACAGCCAGCGGTCCCATGATGGGCATGGAGACAGTAGCCATACCGGAGGTCGAGGGGATCAGGAAGGACAGGCCGAAGTAGACCAGGAAGCTCATGGGAGCGAAGATCACGCCGGACAGGCCAGCCAGAGCATTGGCGGCAGCGTCGAGGACGTAGACGTCGAGGCCGGTGCTAGCCATGAGGACGGAGATACCACGGGCGAGGGCGATGACGAGGACAACGGACATCATGTCGGCAGCGCCGGTGATGAAGGTGTTGACGATCTGCTTCTCGGACAGGCCGCCGATAATACCGATCAGGACAGCCATGAGGAAGAACCAGGTGGAAGCCTCGTCGAAGTACCACTGACCAATGGGCAGGCCGGTGATCAGGGCAGACCAGCCCTGAACGATGGCGTTACCGTCGGCGTCATAGACAGCGCCAGCATCGAAGAAGTTGGCGACGCCCTCGTTAAGGTCGGCCAGCGGGATGAAGCCGACGATCATGACGACGAAGGTGAAGGCAAAGGCGATCAGAACACCCTTCTGACGACCGGTGAGCTTGACCTCCTTGTGAACCTCGGAAGCAGCCTTGCCGTGAGCCTCTTCGGCGTCCTTGAGCTCCTGCATCGAAAGGATGGTGGAACCCTTGTCAGCCTTGACCTTCTTGGCATAGCTCATGACGAAGAGGATGGACATAACAGTGGTAACAATCCACAGGACGGCACCGAGGCCGATGATGATGGACTGGTTGACCTCAATGCCAACGCCAGTCAGAGCGTCAACGGCAGCACCGACGGCAAACGGGTTAACCGTGGAGCCGAGGCAGCCGCAGCCAGCGCCGAGCAGGACGGTGGCAGCGCCGACCATGGGGTCGAAGCCAGCAGCCATCATGGTGGCGGCGAGCAGGGCGTAGAAGGGAACGGTCTCCTCGCACATACCATAGGTGGTACCACCGAGGGAGAAGATGAACATCAGCACGGGAATGAGCATGATCTCATTGCCCTTAAGCTTCTGCACCAGAACAGCAATGCCGTTGTCCAGGGCGCCGGTCTCGGTCATCATGCCGAGGAAGCCGCCGAGGATCATAACGAAGAGGCAGACGGGCAGAGCGTCAGCGAAGCCCTTGACCGGGGCGGTGCAGAAATCGCTCAAGCGGGCAGCGGTAACCGCGCCACCGGACGTACCGGAGACGATAACGGTAACAACCGCGACGATTGCCAGCAGAGCAAGAAGAATGGTGAACGATGAAGGCATACCGCGCTTTTTCTTAGCGGTCTCAGTCATAGTTCTCATCCCCCCTTCATAAATCATTTACTGATCTCGCCCTAAGCGGCTCTTCCGTGCCGTGCATGTCGCTCAGTGCGAGATTTTTACCAGACAAAAGCGCTCGGGGTGCGCAGCAATGCACCCCGAGCGAGATGCTAGATGCTCTTACTTGAGCGTAGCGTACATGACAGCCTTGATGGTGTGCATGCGGTTCTCGGCCTCGTCGAAGACCTTGGAAGCGGGGCTCTCGAAGACCTCGTCGGTGACCTCCTGCTCGGTGATGCCGAACTGCTCGCACTTCTCGGCGCCAATCGTGGTGTTGGTGTCGTGGAAGCTGGGCAGGCAGTGCAGGAAGATGGCACCCGGGTTGGCCATAGCCATGACCTCGGAGGTAACGCGATACGGAGTGAGCTGAGCGATGCGCTCGGCCCAGACCTCGTCGGGCTCGCCCATGGAGACCCACACGTCAGTGTAGAGAACGTCGGCACCGGTGACGCCGTCCTTGACGTCGGTGGTCAGCTTGATGGTGCAGCCGTTGGCCTCGGCGATGGGCTTGCAGGCCTCGATGACGTCGTCAGCGGGCATGCACTCCTCGGGGCCGCAGGCCACAAAGTTCATGCCGAGCTTGGAGCAGACGACCATGAGGGAGCGAGCGACGTTGTTCTTGCAGTCGCCCATGAAGACGAGGGTCTTGCCCTTGATGTCGTAGTTGAAGTTCTCCTGGACGGTCAGGATGTCGGCGAGCATCTGGGTGGGGTGCCACTCGGTGGTCAGACCGTTCCACACGGGCACGCCGGACTTAGCGGCAAGCTCCTCGACGTCGTCCTGGGCAAAGCCACGGAACTCGATGCCGTCATACATGCGGCCGAGAACGCGGGCGGTGTCCTCGATGGACTCCTTCTTGCCCATCTGCGACGAACCCGGATCGAGGTAGGTGACGCCCATGCCCAGATCCATGCCGCCAACCTCGAAGGCGCAGCGGGTACGAGTGGAGGTCTTCTGGAAGAGCAGAACGATGTTCTTGCCCTCGAGATAACGGTGCGGAACGCCAGCGCGCTTCATGTCCTTGAAGTTCTTGGAGAGCTTGAGCAGGTACTCGATCTCCTCGGTGGTGAGGTCGAGAAGCTTGAGGAAGCTACGGCCGGAGAGGTTAACACCCATGGTTCGTTTCCTTTCGAAGAAATGAATTACGTAAGTATTAGTGTTGCCCGTTTGACGGGAGAAAACCGGTGCGGCTGTAGGGAAACCGCACCGGAAACTGAAAACCTTAGAGGTCCTCGCGCCAGAAGGGCATGCTCATGCAGCGCGGGCCGCCACGGCCGCGGGAGAGCTCGGCGGAGGGCACGACGAGAAGGTCCAGGCCCTCCTTGTACAGCACGTCGTTGGTGACGGTGTTGCGGGCGTAGACGCAGATCTTGCCGGGCTCGACGCACAGGGTGTTGGAGCCGTCGTTCCACTGCTCGCGGGAGGCCGCGATCGGGTCGCCGCCGCCGCAGGGGATCAGCTTGACCTGGTCGACGCCGGTGGCGTCCTCCAGGACGTGCTCGAGGGTGTCCTCGATCAGGCGGATGTTCACGTCGCCCGGGTTCTTGCCGGCGGTCAGCTCGTAGACGCGCAGGGTGCCCATGATGGCGGGGTGGATCGTGAACTTATCGACGTCGATCTGGGTGAAGACCGTGTCGAGGTGCATGAAGGCGCGCGAGACCGGGATGTCGAAGGCCAGGATGCGCTCGACCTTGGAGTCGGAGTTCCAGAAGATGTTCTGGGCCATGACGTCGATCGCGGCGGCCTGGGTGCGCTGGGAGATGCCGACGGCGAGGGTCTTCTCGTTGATGTTCAGCACGTCGCCGCCCTCGGTGTGGAACTGGCAGTCGCGGCGGAAGTACAGGGAGACGTCCTTGTAGTCGGGGTGGTACTTGAAGACGTACTTGCCGTACAGGGTCTCGCGGTTGCGGGTGACCGAGTACATGCGGTTGAGGTTGACGCCCTCGCCGACGACCGCGAACGGGTCGCGGGTGAAGTAGAGGTTGGGCATCGGGTCGATGATCAGGTCGGACTCGGACTCGGAGTTGACCAGGGAGTCGAGGGTCGTGGACGCCGTGAGGGGCATGTCGATCTCGGCCTTGGTCATGCCGGCCATGGTCTTCTTGACGAACTCGAGGTTGTCCTCGATGGAGTCCAGCTTCTCGCGGACGATCTGCGGCATCTGCTGGCCGCGGATGCCTGCCTCGGCGATGTACTGGTCGGTGAACTCGGCGCGGGCGCCGGGGACCTGGTCGAACACCTCTGCGACGAGGTTCTCGAGGTAGAGCACCTCCACGCCCTGGTCCTTAAGGATCTGGGCGAAGGTGTCGTGCTCCTGCTGCGCGACCTCCAGGAACGGGACGTCGTCGAACAGGAGTCGCTCGAGCTCGTCGGGCGGCAGGTTGAGGAGCTCGTCGCCGGGACGGTGCAGGCAGACCTTCCTGAGCTTGCCGATCTCGGAAGGCACGTGCAGACCTTTCGTCATGGCCTCCTACCTTTCTTTCGGGCCCTTGTCAGGGCCGATTCGTTAGCGCCCCTCCGTGTGAGGCGTTATTGCTGACGACATATTTATATCCAAAAACAGCCCATACTTCCACCTCGCCCCCGAACGGTTTTTTATAGGGGGTGAACGGCATACACATATACTTCACGCATGGCACACTTTGATTTAATAAAGTTTATTTACGTGCTTAAATGCTTTTTCAAACCAAATAGCAAATGGAACTTAACTTTATTAAACCACCCTCAAATTGCATATTTCTAATAAAGCTATGAATAGAATTAGCGATTCATACCGCGTCTCAACCATTTTCATTTTTATTCAGAAAAAAGTTTGTCCTATTCATTTCTGGTATGGGTATTACCGTTTACCAGACGCTTGGTACCGTTCACCGGAAGTTCAGTATAAGGCCCAACGAACACCGGCTCGCCTTACGGCCTCATTTGTAACAACTTGACTTCTCGGTATAGAAAAACAGACCCGCTCCCCTCATGGGAAACGGGTCTGTTATCGATAATCGTAGACAGATTTGAGTGGCTTTGAGAGCCGTCGGAATCCTAGCGATCAAACTCCGCCAGCGCCTCGCCCAGAAGCCTCAGGCCCTCGCGAAGAACGTCTTCGCTCGCGCAGAAGCCCAGACGCGCGCCGCAGGGAAGCTCAAAGCGGCTGCCGGGAACCAGCAGCACTCCCCTCTCGGCCAACAGGCGCTTGCAGAACTCCTCATCGTCCTCGGGAATATCCAGCTGGATAAACGAGGTGGATACGCCCTGCGGCGCCGTCCAAGAGACGCGGCTCTGCGCATCGATCCATGCCTGAGCGATATCACGGTTGCCAAACACGATCTTACGGTTGCGCTCAAGGATCTTATCCTTGTGCTCGAGCACGTAGGTCGCCAGGGCGTCGTTGAACACGCCGCCGCAGATCATGGTGTAGTCACGATAGGTGCGGATGCGGTTGGAGACCTCTTCGTCGGCCACGACCCAGCCCACGCGAGCCGCAGGCGTCGAATAGGTCTTGGACACCGAGTTGGTGACAATGGCCTTCTCGTACACGTCGGCCATCGATATAAAGGACTCGGTGTTCTCGAGCGGCAGATACACCTCGTCGCACAGCACATAGGCGCCCACCGAACGGGCGATCTCGGCAATCTGGCCGAGCGTATCGGCATCGAGCACCGTACCGATGGGGTTCGATGCGTTATTGATGCAGATGAGCTTGGTGTTGGGGTGAACGAGGTGCTTGAGCTGTTCGATATCGGGCTTCCAGCCGAGCTCCTCGCGAAGCTCCCAATACTCGACCTCGGCACCGAGCGTACGCGGAATCTCGTAGAGCGGCGCATAGGTAGGCCACTCGGCAATCACGTGATCGCCGGGCTCCACAACGGCCATGATGGCGTTGAGGTTGGCGCCCGTGCAGCCATTGGTCTGCAAAATGTGATCGGGATTGACATCGCGACGATACAGCTTGGCGACCTCGGCCTTAAATTCCGGCGATCCCTCGATCCAGCCGTAGTTCATCTTCTCGCGATCCAGGCGCTCGTAGAACGTGGCGCCGTCCTGCTCGTCCAGTGCGCGAAGCTCGCCCATGGTCAGCGACGAGATCGTCGACTGGGCGATGTCCCACGTGGCGCTCTTCTCCCAAACGTTGAGCCATTCCTCAACGCCAATCGTCTTAATGTCCATGGCCAAGCTCCTTACAAAAGCAGTCATCCAACCGTGTTGACGTTCCTCATACAAGATTGGGGCGGCGCGAAAACCCGCACCGCCCCAATGGGAGACATCTAACGTCAGCTAGATGTATGTATTAAGACCTATACGGGTCATAGAAGACCTTAGAGGTCCTCGCGCCAGAAGGGCATGCTCATGCAGCGCGGGCCGCCACGGCCGCGGGAGAGCTCGGCGGAGGGCACGACGAGAAGGTCCAGGCCCTCCTTGTACAGCACGTCGTTGGTGACGGTGTTGCGGGCGTAGACGCAGATCTTGCCGGGCTCGACGCACAGGGTGTTGGAGCCGTCGTTCCACTGCTCGCGGGAGGCCGCGATCGGGTCGCCGCCGCCGCAGGGGATCAGCTTGACCTGGTCGACGCCGGTGGCGTCCTCCAGGACGTGCTCGAGGGTGTCCTCGATCAGGCGGATGTTCACGTCGCCCGGGTTCTTGCCGGCGGTCAGCTCGTAGACGCGCAGGGTGCCCATGATGGCGGGGTGGATCGTGAACTTATCGACGTCGATCTGGGTGAAGACCGTGTCGAGGTGCATGAAGGCGCGCGAGACCGGGATGTCGAAGGCCAGGATGCGCTCGACCTTGGAGTCGGAGTTCCAGAAGATGTTCTGGGCCATGACGTCGATCGCGGCGGCCTGGGTGCGCTGGGAGATGCCGACGGCGAGGGTCTTCTCGTTGATGTTCAGCACGTCGCCGCCCTCGGTGTGGAACTGGCAGTCGCGGCGGAAGTACAGGGAGACGTCCTTGTAGTCGGGGTGGTACTTGAAGACGTACTTGCCGTACAGGGTCTCGCGGTTGCGGGTGACCGAGTACATGCGGTTGAGGTTGACGCCCTCGCCGACGACCGCGAACGGGTCGCGGGTGAAGTAGAGGTTGGGCATCGGGTCGATGATCAGGTCGGACTCGGACTCGGAGTTGACCAGGGAGTCGAGGGTCGTGGACGCCGTGAGGGGCATGTCGATCTCGGCCTTGGTCATGCCGGCCATGGTCTTCTTGACGAACTCGAGGTTGTCCTCGATGGAGTCCAGCTTCTCGCGGACGATCTGCGGCATCTGCTGGCCGCGGATGCCTGCCTCGGCGATGTACTGGTCGGTGAACTCGGCGCGGGCGCCGGGGACCTGGTCGAACACCTCTGCGACGAGGTTCTCGAGGTAGAGCACCTCCACGCCCTGGTCCTTAAGGATCTGGGCGAAGGTGTCGTGCTCCTGCTGCGCGACCTCCAGGAACGGGACGTCGTCGAACAGGAGTCGCTCGAGCTCGTCGGGCGGCAGGTTGAGGAGCTCGTCGCCGGGACGGTGCAGGCAGACCTTCCTGAGCTTGCCGATCTCGGAAGGCACGTGCAGACCTTTCGTCATGGCCTCCTACCTTTCTTTCGGGCCTTTCGGCCGAATCTCTCAGCACCCTTCCGTAACGGGTGCTGCTTGCTGACAGCTCTAGTTATATCCAAATTCCAACCGCAATTCCACCTCGCCCCCGAACGGTCAACAAAGTTCGATGAACGGTATATCGAATATGATTCCCCCATAATGCACTTCGGCGTTCTAAAGTAGCTTTTCTAAGGTAAATGCTCTTTTTTCTTAAAAATCATTCGCAATTACAACTCCAATCTTTCGATTAAGAATTGCATATCTAAAACGGTTTTATGTATATAAATGACGCTTGTTCGTGTTTCTGTCTGTATTCGATGATATTCAGCTACCTATCATTCTTATTCACACATACTCACCAGTTGAGTGAGGATATAGACCGTTTTTCACAACGCGAAGGGCGTCAGCTCTATGGCTTGTCAGCGTAAGAAGTAGGTAAAGATACCGTTCACGCGATACGTCCGTGCCATAGGTCGACTAAATTGAGACAATGGTGAATAGTGTTAGGCAACCGTCCCCCACGGGGACTGAACGGACAGATGCATATGCCGAGCAAAATCGAAAAAAAGCAAGCCGCCGCAAAGCTGCGCAAACCGCCGCGCGACTTCTCGTACACGCAGAACCGAGAGCTCAGCTGGCTGCGCTTTGACAACCGTGTGCTTGACGAAGCCTTCGACGAGACCGTTCCGCTGTTCGAGCGTCTAAAGTTCGTGTCGATTTTCGAGTCCAACCTCGACGAGTTTCTCATGGTGCGCGTGGGCGGCCTGTCCGATCTGGCAGAGCTCAAAAAACAGCCTGTCGACAACAAGAGCAATATGACCGCCTCCGAACAGGTCGATGCTGTCATGGCCGAAATGCCCGGGCTCCTTACCCGATGGGAGTCTATCTTTAAGAGCATCGAGGGCAAGCTCGACACCCTGGGCGTTCACCGCGCCCGCATCGATTCGCTTACGCCCGAGGAACGCACCTTTGTAACCCGCTACTTCCAGGCCTACGTGTCGCCGGTCATCTCGCCGTTGGTCATTGACCCGCGCCATCCCTTCCCCAACCTGCGCAACGGTGCACTCTATCTGGCTTGTGGCCTGGACGGCGTCACCGACGAGGAGAGCCTGCTGGGCCTTATCGAGATCCCCGCCTCGATGAACCGCGCGGTCGAGATCCCCTCGCCCACCGGCACCTACTCCTACATCTTGCTCGAGGACGTCATCCTCGCCTGCCTGGACAGCTGCTTTGGCTCCTATAAGCCGCTCGACCGCGCGCTCATCCGCGTCACCCGCAACGCCGACATCGATCCGGACGGCGAGGGCGTCGAAGAGGAAGAGGACTACCGCCAGCACATGAAGCGCATCCTCAAGAAGCGTCTGCGCCTGCAGCCGGTAGTGCTCGCGGTCTCGGGGTCGCTCGAGAAGGCGACGCTCAAAACCATCCGCAAGGCGCTCGAGCTTTCGCGCCGCTCTGTCTTTACCTGCGATATCCCGCTCGATCTGGGCTACGTCTTTGGCATTGAGGGCAAGATTCCCGAGCACCTGCGCAACGAGCTGCTCTTTACGCCGTTTAAGCCGCAGCCCAACCCCACCATCGACATGACCCGCTCCATCCGCGAGCAGGTGCTTCAGCACGACAAGCTGCTCTTTTATCCCTATGAGGCCATGAACCCCTTCCTGGATCTGGTGCACGAGGCCGCCTACGACCCCGAGTGTATCTCACTGCGCATCACGCTCTACCGCGTGGCCAAGCAGAGCCGCCTATGCGAGTCGCTGATCGATGCCGCCGAGAACGGCAAAGAGGTCACAGTGCTCATGGAGCTCCGCGCGCGCTTTGACGAGCAGAACAACATCGAGTGGGCCGAGCGCCTGGAAGAGGCCGGCTGCACCGTCATCTACGGCTCCGAGGGCTTTAAGTGCCACTCCAAGATCTGCCAGCTCACCTATCGCGAGGGCATGGCGCTAACGCGCCTGACGCTGCTGGGCACCGGCAACTTTAACGAGAAGACGGCCAAACTCTACAGCGACTTTATGCTCATGACCGCCCACCCCGGCATCGGCGAGGACGCCAACCTGTTCTTCCGCAACCTGTCGCTGGGCAATCTGCGCGGCGATTACCGCTTCCTGGGCGTGGCGCCCGTAGGCCTCAAGCCGCTCATCATGCGCGGCCTGGACCGCGAGATCCAGCGCGCCCTCGCTGGCGAGCCCGCCCGCGTGTTCTTTAAGCTCAACTCGCTCACCGACCGCGAGGTCATCGACAAGATCGCCGAGGCATCGTGCGCAGGAGTCTGCGTGGACATGATCATCCGCGGCATCTCGTGCCTCAAGCCGGGCGTTCCCGGCAAGACCGAGAACGTATATGTCCGTTCTATCGTCGGACGCTTTTTGGAGCATGCGCGCGTTTACGCCTTTGGCGTGGACTCGGACATGATCTATCTGAGCTCGGCCGACATGATGACGCGTAACACCGAGCACCGCGTGGAGATCGCCTTCCCCGTGCTCGACCCCACCTGCCGCGCCCTGGTGCACGAGTACATGGGTATGCAGCTGCGCGACAACGTGAAAGCCCGCAGCCTGACAAGTGACGGCACCTGGGTTCCCGTGGAGCGTACAGGGGGTGAGAAACCCTTCAACTCGCAGGAAGCCCTGCTGGAGCGTGCCTACCGCAACGCCGAGGCCGCGCCCGAGCCCGTCATTGAGGCAAAGCCCGCCCCTTCTCCTGAGCCGCAGCCGGCCACGCCCGAAGTTCAGAAGGTCCAGGCGACCGTCATTGAGCCCGAGCCCGCACCTGTACCTCAGCCCGAGCCGCAGGTCACCAAGCCCGCACCCGAGACGAGCGCCCGTCGCGATAAGCCCGCCGGCAAGACCAAGGCCATCGAGCGCCATCGCCCCGGTCGTGTGCGCATGGGCCTGGGCCTGATCGGCCTGGGTCTTAAGACGCTCATTACCGGCAAGACGAAATAGTCGTTTGTAGAAGCAGTTTGTAGAAGCGCCCCGCATTTGAGGAAAGCCTCGGATGCGGGGCGCTTTTCCCTGCTACCATGGTGCGAACAACAACACGAATGACAGGCAGGGATATGAAGCTCACTATAGAATCGATGACCTACGGCGCCGACGGGCTGGCGCACGCCGACAACGGCAAGGCCGTCTTTGTGCAGGGCGCCGTGGCAGGCGACACCGTCGAGGCCGAGGTCGTACAGGACGGCAAGTCGTTCATGCGCGCCCGCACCACCGAGATTCTCAAGCCAAGCCCCGATCGCATTCAGCCTCCCTGCCCCTTCGTGGGCATCTGCGGCGGCTGCTCGTGGGGCAATCTCTCACGCACGGCACAGCTCGCCGCCAAGGAGCAAAACCTGCGCTCCACGCTCGAGCGCATCGGCAAGTTCGCTCCTGAGCAGGTTGATGAGTTGGTACAGCCCATCTGCCACACCAAGGACGACTGGGGCTACCGCAATAAAATCGAGCTCGAACCGACCGTCGTCAACGGTCGTGTGCGCCTGGGCATGCACGGTGTCGACCCCAGCAAAATCGTGACTGTTGATACGTGTCCTCTGTTCGATAAGCGCTTCCCGAAGGCGCTCAAATCAGTCGTCGGCGCACTCAACTATCTAAGCGGCAGCCATGACTTGGGGCTCGAACGCGTGGGCATTCGCGCATCGCGCCGCACCAAGGCACTCGAGGTCGCACTCTGGACGCCCACGGGGTCGTTTCCGCGCTCGCAAGTCTCGCGCGTGCTGGCAGACGCCGCACACCCCACGAGCATAGTGCGCGTTATGAGCAAGGGTGAAAAGAAGGCCCGCCGCGTCTCCAAGGTTGAGATGCTCGCCGGCGAGGGCTCCTGGACCGAGAACATCGCCGACGGCCAGATGCGCCTTTCGGCCCCGTCGTTTTTCCAGGTCAACACAAAGGGTGCCGAGATTTTGATCGAGCTTGTCATGGAGGCGCTCGACCCGCAGGAAGACGAACTTGCCGTGGACCTGTATTGCGGAGCTGGAACCTTCACCCTGCCGCTCGCCCGCCGCTGCGACTTTGTTGCCGCCGTCGAGGCCTACGGCCCGGCCGTGCGCGACCTGCGCCGTAACCTAGAGATCAACAAACTCGATAACGTCGACGTCATCGGCGGCGACGCGGTGCGCGAGTTCCCCGATCAGGACGCCGATGTCCTGGTGGTCGACCCGCCGCGTGCAGGCCTCGCCCCCGAGGCGATCGACCTTATCGCCAGCACGAGTGCCCGCGATATCGCCTACGTGAGCTGCGACCCGGCCACCCTGGCGCGCGATCTCAAACGCTTTGTCGAAGAAGGCACCTTCTCCCCCGTAAAGATCACGCCAGTTGACCTGTTCCCGCAAACCTTCCACTGCGAAACCGTCGTCCACCTCAAGCGCAACTAGCCACTTAATCATTGCTCAGAAAAATCATTGGGAAATCGAGCGTGGCAAGCGGAGGTCTTCGGGGTATAAGACGGCTAATTGTATGCCGTCTATGAAAGGAACCCTCATGCCCAGCGTTGCCGTTCTCGCCGCCGATGGCTTTGAAACTATTGAATGCCTGACCATGGTCGATGTCATGCGTCGCGGCGGCGTGCGCGCCACGCTTGTCTCGATCATGCCCACGCGCGAGGTCGTAAGCTCGCTGCAGATTCCCGTGACCTGCGATGCGCTCTTTGACGAGATCAACTTTGACGAGTACGACTGCGTCGTGCTACCTGGCGGCCTGCCCGGCGCCACCAACCTGCGTGCCGACCAGCGCGTCTGCGACGTGGTCTGCGAGTTCGCCGCCGCCAAACACGTCGCCGCCATCTGCGCCGCCCCGTTTATCCTGGGTGAGCTCGACCTGCTCGAGGGGCGCCACGCCACGTGCTTCCCTGGCTTTGAGAAAAGCTTCCCCGAAGGCGCCTATACCGGCGAGAAGGTTACGCAAGACGGCAACATCATCACCGCCAGCGGCATGGCCCAGTCGCTCCCCTTTGCGCTTGAGCTGCTGCGCACGCTCGCCGGCGACAAGGCCGTCGAGAAGGTCGCCGAGGGCATTCAGCTATGATTTTGGCTTCGCAATCACCGCGCCGCATCGAGTTGATGCGCGAGGCGGGCTATGACATTCGCGTGATTCCCGCAGATATCGACGAAACGCCTTTTGATGGCGAAGCTCCGCTTACACTCGTCGAGCGCTTGGCGCGTGCCAAAGCCGCCGCCGTTGCCGCCGAGCATGCCGAGCCCAACGAACTGACCGTCGCGGCCGATACTATTGTCACCTTTGACGGCCAAATTTTGGGCAAGCCGGCAGACGGGGACGAGGCGCGCACCATGCTCCGCGAGCTTTCGGGCCGCACGCACCAGGTCGCAACCGGCGTCTGCATCGTTAAAGCCGGCGACGCTACAGCTCCGCATGCCGCCGAGAGCCTGTCGTTTGTCGATGTGACCGACGTGACGTTCTATGAGCTTACCGAAGAGCAGATCGAGCGCTATGTTGCCTCCGGCGAACCCATGGACAAGGCCGGGGCCTACGGCATCCAAGGCACAGGCGGCCGCATGCTTGTGCACGATATTTCGGGTGACTTCTACAACGTGGTGGGCTTGCCCATCGCTCGCGTCGCACGCGCGATTCAAAAACTCTCGTAATTGCATCTGGCGCTGGGTATCCCCCAGCGCCTACAATTTTGCCGTACCGTACGGATCCCGACTGGGCATAAGGCCCGGCGGAAAACCGATAGGAGAACACATGGACACACTGCTCGAAGCCATCGATGTTTGCAATGTCGATGGCTTTTGCTTTGGCAACTATACGGACGAGGAGGCTGGCACCGGCTGCACCGTAATCGTGGCGCCCGAGGGTGCCACCGGTGGCGTTGACGTACGTGGTGGCGCCCCCGCTTCGCGTGAGACCGACCTGTTGCGTCCCGAAAACACCGTCGATAAGGTCCACGCCGTCTGCCTTTCGGGCGGATCGGCCTTTGGCCTCGAGGCTGCAAGCGGCGTGGCCCGCGAACTCGAGAGCCGCGGCATTGGTCTGCCCGTCGGCCCCACGCAGGTGCCCATCGTGTGCTCCAGCTGTATCTTCGACCTTGCCTTTGGCGACCCCACCGTTCGCCCCGACATTGAGGCCGGCATCGCCGCCGTGCGCGAGGCGCTCGACCACACCCCCACCAAGCTCGAACAGGGCAACGTAGGCGCCGGCACGGGCGCTACCGTGGGTAAGCTCATGGGCCCCGCCACCTGCATGAAGGCCGGCCTTGGCGCTGCCGCCGTGGCGCTCGGCCCCATCAAGGTGGGCGCCGTGGTCTCGGTCAACGCCTGCGGCAACGTTGTCGACCCCCTCACCGGCGAGTGGGTCGCCGGCATGCGCGCCTCAGCCGATAGCGACCAAATCGTCGATATGGAACTCGCAGCCTTTGCCGCCGCCGGATCCATGCAGATGCCGCTCGACCGCACCAACACCACCATCAGCTGCATCGTCACCAACGTGGAACTCACTAAGGCACAAGCCACCAAGGTCTCCCAGATGGCAGCAGATGCCTACGCGCACGCCATTCGCCCGACACATACCACCAACGACGGCGACACCATCTACACCCTCGCCAGTGGCAAACTAGGCGCCCAGGCAAGCGCCGCCGTTCCCCTAGACCTGCTGGGCATGCTCGCCGTAAGGGCTCTGCAAACCGCCATCGTAAACGGAGCCAAAAACGCCAAAACCTCCCACGGCATACCCGGCGCCGCAAAGTAAACTAGCTCGTCCGGTTGCCCGGTGGGGTTTGGTTATGTTTGCTGCTCTACAGTCCTGGCTCGCACGAAGAGCACATTAAGTGCTCTTCGGCTCGTGCGGAACTCGCGACAAACATAACCAAGACCCACCGGGCAACCTACCAACCAAAATCTTTTCAGCCCAGGCCCCTGTGTACCGCGCGTCCAAGATCTTCAAATTCAGCTGTCTGACATAAAGCGAGACATAGCAGAGGACCCCTGGTCCTTAACTTGATACGAGTTCCGCACGCAAAGGAGGCGCCAGTGGCGCCTCCGTCTTGCGCAGGACTGTCCGAAGTAGCAAGTTAAGGACCAGGGGTCCCCGTTACCCGAGCGTTTCTGTACTAGTTGAATTTGAAGATCTTTGAGGCAAGACGGTATAGGCCGAGTGTGGTTTTGTCTCCGGCCCGTCCGCGCAGATTGGTGAAGAACCCGACCACGCCGTAGCGGGCACGACGATACATGCGCTCGTCGTAGGCCTTCAAATCATTCCACAGCGTCTTTAGGCGCTCGTCGGCGCAATCTTCCTCGGAAAGTTTGGTGAGTACCGAGCAAATCGCCATCATCATGGTGAAGTAGCCCATCATGTACGAACGCAGGCGCGACGACTCAACATCGCTGTACAAGTGGTACGACTCCATCATGATACGCGTAACACGGAACTGCTGGTCCAGACGCTTGACCATCGTTGCCTCGTTGACGCTCTGGCCTTCGCGACCGATAAAGTAGCGGTAGAGGTCAATGTCGGCGTAGTACATGGTCTTGCAACGCGGCAGCGGTACGTAGGCGTAGATGTTGTCCACATAGAACGTGTGCGGCGGCATGGGAAGGTTGGACTCGCGCAGCACATCCGTGCGATAGCACAGGCTGTGCATGAGTAGGTTCTGGTCCAGGCGGAAATGACCGATCTGATCCCAGGAAAAGATCTTCTTGCGCGGCAGGGCAAATTTGTAGCCAATAGCGGTATGCGTTCCCTCGTAAACTTTCTCGTACACGTAGTTCGAGATAAACAGGTCAACGCGCTGGTCGCGCTCCTCAAAGCCACGCAGAATCGACAGCATGGTCGAAAGGGCAGCGCCGTCAAGCCAGTCGTCCGAGTCGACAACCTTGTAGTAGGTGCCCTGCGCCTCGCGCAAGCCCGAAAGGACGGCGATACCGTGGCCGCCGTTCTCCTGATGCACCGCGCGGATAATGCCGGGGTAACGCGCCTCCCACTCGTCGGCCTTAGCGGCCGTCTCGTCCTTGGAACCGTCATCGACGATGATAATCTCGATGTCGGTGGCATAATTGCTCCCCTCCAGAATGGAGGTGATGCAATGGTCCATGTCCTTTGCGGCGTTATACGAGGGAATACCGAATGTTATGACTTTATGCATGGCAGGCGATAATCTCATCCGAAAGATCGAGGGCGGAGTTGGTCACGGCATCCATATCGTAGTAACGATACTCGGCCAGACGACCCACCGGGTGGAAGTTCGTCAAGTTCTGGACGCGCTCGAGATAGCGCTCGTAGAGCTCGCGGTTCTCGGGCTCCAGAATGGCGTAATAGGGCGTCTCGCCCGAGCCGGGCGTATAGGCCTTGGAATACTCCTTCATGATGGTGGTCTTGCCGGGCAGGACCTGGCCAGTCATGTTCTTGAACTCGGTGATACGCGTGTAGTCCTCGCTCGTGGTGTAGTTGACGGTGCCCACGGGCTGGAACTGGTCCATATCGAGCGTCTCGAACTTCATATCGAGCGTGCGGTACGGCAACGCACCCAAGTCGAGGCTGAACAGCTCATCGAGAGGACCGGTATAGACAATCTCGCCGCCGTAGACCTTGCCATCGATCTTGACGGTGGTCTCGTCGATTTCAAAGAGATCGCGGGCGTCCACGTCGCAGAACACGTCAATCAGGTCGTGGTCGAGCATGTGCTCAAAGAGCGCCGTGTAGCCCTCCTGCGGCATGCCCTGGAAGGGAGCTTGCGGGAAGTAGCGGTCATCATCGCCCACAAAGACGGGAACGCGGCCGGTGATCGAGGGGTCGATCTGATCGGGCGTCTGGCCCCACTGCTTCATGGTGTAATGCAAAAAGACGTTCTCGTAGACGTAATCGGCGACCTCGGCCAAGTCGGGGTCGTTCTTCTTACGCAGCTCCATAATGGGCACCTTGACATCCTTGCCAAAGGTCTCCACGAGCTTCTGATACAGCTCCTCGCCGTGCTCGTCACCAAAGGCGAGCTTGAGACTCGCATGGTTGAAGGGCACGGGCATAAGGGTGCCGTTGATGTTGGCGAGCACCTTGTGCTGATAATCCGTCCACTTGGTAAAGCGCGACAGGAAATTGTGCACGCGCTCGTTAAAGGTGTGATAGATATGCGGACCGTACTCGTGGATCAGGATTCCGGCCTCGTCAGTGCAGTCATAGGCATTGCCCGCAATGTGGCTACGGCGCTCCAAAACGGCAACACGATAGCCGATGGTCTCGGCAAGACGGCGGGCGCAAACGGCACCGGCATATCCAGCACCGACGACAATCATGTCGTACGCGCCGGCGTTAAAGCCTTCAGGCAGGCCTGAGGTAATCTGCATCGATACTCCTTGTCAAAAGCCACGGGCTCGTTAGCTGGGCTTTTCTCGAACATTCTTCGAGACATATTTATCAGAGCGATTATAGCGCTAATGCGTCCTATAATGAGCTTGCCACACAAGGAAAGCTCAAGCACCGCGGCGTACAAATTTGAAAGGTAAACCCGCTAGCAGCGGGTTTATTCGTGAACAGCCGGGCGCCTGGAGCTTAGTGAAACGCTTGTAAGGAGTAACATGAGCGATTTCCTTAACCGTATGAAGTCTGCCGCCAAGGCCGACCTTAAGACGATCGTCCTGCCCGAGGGCGAGGATCCGCGCACCATCGTCGCGGCCACCAAGATCATCGAGGAGGGCCTGGCAAAGATCGTCATCCTGGGCAACCCCGACGAGATCAACGTTCCCGGCGCCACCGTCATCGACCCGCGCAATGCCGAGAAGCACGAGGAGTACGCGCAGGAGTTTGCCGAGCTCCGCGCCAAGAAGGGTGTCACCATCGAGCAGGCTCGCGCCCAGGTGATGGACGCCACCTACTTTGGCACCATGATGGTCAAGATGGGCGACGCCGACGGCCTGGTCTCCGGCGCCTGCCACTCCACCGCCGATACCCTGCGCCCCGCGCTGCAGATCCTTAAGACCGCCCCGGGCACCAAGCTGGTCTCGGCCTTCTTCGTGATGTGCACCGACACCCCGCAGTTCGGCACCGACGGCACGCTGATCTTCGCCGACTGCGGCCTCAACATCAACCCGTCCTCCGACGAGCTCTCCGAGATCGCCATCGCCTCCGCTCACTCCTGGTCCACCTTCATGGGCAACGTTGAGCCGCACGTGGCCATGCTCTCCTATTCCACCATGGGCTCCGCTGGCGGCGAGGTCGCCAAGAAGGTCCAGGAGGCCGTGAAGTTCTGCAAGGAGAAGGCACCCGAGCTCGCCATCGACGGCGACCTGCAGCTCGATGCCGCTATCGTCCCCACCGTCGCCCAGCTCAAGGCTCCCGGCTCCTCCGTTGCCGGCAAGGCCAACGTGCTCGTGTTCCCCGACCTCGAGGCCGGCAACATCGGCTACAAGCTGGTTCAGCGCTTCGCTGGCGCCGACGCTTACGGCCCCATCCTGCAGGGCATCGCCAAGCCGGTTAACGACCTTTCGCGCGGCTGCTCTGCCGACGACATCGTGGGTGTCGTAGCCATCACCGCCGTCCAGGCTCAGATGGCTGAGTAGCGGACGCACTCGCCCGAAGGCCGTACGGGCTAACCCCTGAAAACGTCCTCGACCAATGAAACGCCCCCGTTCCGCTCCTTCGGAGCACGAACGGGGGCGTTTCTGGTCTGCGGAATGTTTTCAGGGGTTAGCCCGTACGGCCTTCTACTGCTACGAAGCATTCAGAGCATCTGGAGTGGGCGGCGGCTTGGCTACGAGCTGGGGCTGAGGATCTGAATGGATGGATGTCGTTGCTGGGAGCGCAGGCGTTACTGGTGATGATCACTTTGGGACTGAAATTTCCGCCTGCCAGCAAAAAGGCCTCCCGAGCTGCTGCTCAGGAGGCCTTTTTGTCAATTACAGACGAATGCGTTAGTTATTCTTGGTCAGACGCTCGACGTCGTGGGCGATCATGTATTCCTCGTCGGTGGGGATGACCATGACCGTGACGGCGGAACCGGCGGCGCTGATGACCTGCGGGCCGTTACCCACGGCCTCGCGGTTCTTGTTGTTGTCGATGCGCACGCCCAGCCACTCGAAGCAGTCGCAGAAAGCCTTGCGGATCGACCAGTCGTTCTCGCCAATGCCGGCGGTAAAGGTAATGGTGTCCACGCCCGCCATGGAAGCGATCATGGAGCCGGCCTGCTGCATGGCCTTGTAGGCGAACATATCGAAGGCGAGCAGGCAGCGCTCGTCGCCCTCGGAGGCGCGCGTACGGATGTCACGGGCGTCGTTGGAGATGCCCGAGATGGCAAGCAGACCAGACTGCTTGTTCATCATGTCATCGACTTCCTGGTAGCTGTAGCCGCCCTCGCGCTGCAGGTAGCACACGGTAGCCGGGTCAATGGAACCACAACGGGTGCCCATCATCAGGCCGTCGAGCGGCGTGAGGCCCATCGTGGTATCGCGGCATACACCGTCCTCGATGGCGGCAAGCGAGGCGCCGTTGCCCAAATGGCACGAGAGCAGGCGGTGGCAGCGCGAGCCCAGGATCTCCTTGGCCATCATCCACTCATAGCGGTGACTCGTGCCGTGGGCACCGTACTTGCGCACGTGGTACTTGTCGCACACGTCCTTGGGCAGCGCGTAGGTGTAGGCGACCTCGGGCATGGTCATGTGGAACGAGGTGTCGAAGACGGCCACGTTGGGCAGCTCCGGATACTTCTCGCGGCAATATTCGATTGCCGCGGCCTCGCCGTAATTGTGCAGCGGGGCGAGCGGAGCAACCTCGAGGATCTTAGCCATGACCTCATCGTCGACGACCGCGGAATCATCGAAGTGCCAGCCACCCTGAACGATACGGTGGCCGATGCCATCGATCGTAAAGTCGGTCTTCTCGAGCTCCTCGAGCACGCGCGCAATGGCGCAGCGATGATCGGGAAAAGGAATCTCCTCGGTCTGCTTGGCACCACCGTTCTCGGAGTGGCCAAAGATGCCCATGTCCGAGCCGATACGCTCGCAGTTGCCCTTGGCGAAAACCTCGCGGGTATCGGTATCCAAAAGCTGATATTTAAGGCTCGAGCTGCCGGCGTTGACAACAAGTACGTTCATGAGACTCCTTTGCAGTGCGATACGGTCGGCGCAGACCCCTTAAGGCGGCCGCATGTTAATAAGAAGTTATCACAACTTGATAAATAGCTATCAGGCATATCGCTCAACGAGACAAAAGAGGGGCTGAACGGCGCTCGGTCGTCCAGCCCCTCCCCTCTTGCAATTACTTGCCGTTGACGATGCGCTCGACGTCGGAAGCGATCATGAACTCCTCGTCCGTGGGGATGACGAAAATCTTGACCTTGGAATCCTTGGCAGACAGGCACCAAGCGCCGTCACCACGCAGGGCGTTGCGGGCATGATCCATCTTGACGCCCATAAAGGCCAGGCGGTCGGCAACGCCGGCGCGGACGGCCGGAGCGTGCTCGCCGATGCCGGCGGTAAAGACCAGGGTGTCCATACCGCACATAGAAGTGGCCATCTCGGCAGCCTTGGCGGCAATCTTGTAGACAAACATGTCGAAGGCGAGCTGAGCCTCGGGGTCGCCAGCGGCAGCGAGCTCCTCGACGTTGCGGCAGTCGTTGGTCTTGCCGCCGGTCACAGCCAAAAGGCCGGAGTTCTTGTTCATCATCTCGTCGACCTCGTCGAAGGTGTAGCCGCCCTCGCGCTGCAGGTAGCACACGGCAGCCGGGTCGATGGAGCCGCAGCGGGTGCCCATCATGACGCCGTCGAGCGGCGTCAAGCCCATGGTGGTGTCCATGCACTTGCCGTCCTCGATAGCACACAGGGAAGCGCCGGAGCCGATATGGCACACGACGACCTTGCGGGCCCCGCCGTTGGTCATCTCGGCGACCTTCTTGGAGATGTAGCGGTAGCTGGTGCCGTGGGCGCCGTACTTACGGATGTGCAGCTTGTCGCAAACATCCTTGGGCAGAGCGTAAGTCTTGGCGACCTCGGGCATGTTGAAGTGGAAAGCGGTGTCGTAGACCGTGACGTTGGGCAGGTCGGGATACTGCTCCAGGCAGTACTCGATAACGTTGGCCTCGGGGTTGTTGTGCAGCGGGGCGAGCGGAGCGACCTCGCGGATCTTGGCGAGGACGTCCTCGTCGACGAGGGAGGAATCGCCAAAGTACCAACCGCCCTGAACGATGCGGTGGCCGATGCCCTCGATCTTGACGCCGTTGGCCTCAAGGTCCTTCAGGACGACCTCGATGGCGACCTTGTGGTCGGGGAACTCGATGTTCTCGGTCACCTTCTTGGAGCCGTTGGCAGCGTGGGTGAAGGTGCCGCCGGTAAAGCAGACGCGCTCGCAGGAGCCCTTTGCGGACACCTTGTGGGACTTGGTATCGATGACCTGATACTTAAGGGTCGAAGATCCTGCGTTGACGACCAGAACGTTCATGTGTCTCCCTACTAACAGGCGGTGTGGCGCCGCCAGGTTACATACGCTTCAATAATAAACCCAAACGCCCTCGCGCTCGGGTTTATTGCGTTGATATATAAGTTATCGGTGCCCAAATACTCATGACCTTTGGCGTGTAAGACGAAAGAGCGCGGGGATATACACAAGGGAAGAAATCCCGAGCGCGACAAGCAATACGACTCGAATGCCCGCAACGCTGCTCAACACAGCGTTGAGCAGATAGAAAAGAACGGCACCCACCGCCACCATCTGGCTTTGAACCGAAATCAGTGAACAGCGCATCGAAGAATCGGCTGCCTTTTGAAAAATTGAGTATTTAATTGGAGCAAATAACGAGTACGCAACCGTCTGCAGCACATAGAACACGGGCAGCAAATTAGCCGGAGTAAGGGGAATCAAAAACAAAGCTGTCAGGAAAAGGCGCACGATGCCGCAAATACGCGCAAAGCGGCCCTTGTCGACATGAGCAATCGCACAGGGCACAATAAGTCCCATGGAGGCCGAGGCAAGGAGCTGGACCGCAATGGTCACACCCGAAGCGACGGCATTCATTCCGCGACCCGCAAGCAGCAGTGAGAAAAAGTCTTCCAGGGCGACAAAAGCAAATGCCTGAGAACAGTCCATGATGAACGCTGAACGAAGAATGCCATTACCCGCAATAGCGGTACCGATCATCTTCGGGCTAATCCCATGTTCAGGTGTCGTCGCAGTGCCCCCTCTTCGCATTTCAGGAATGCAGACAACGACAACCAACGTCAACACCATTGCGATGATATCTGCCGAAAGACCAATGAGATATGCACCGACGGACGAAATGAAACCGCCCACGCAAGCGGAGATGGCATAAGAGGCATAGAAAACAAATCGCTCAACGACATTAAGTCTTACGAGCTGGTCCTGAGAGACGCTGTCAATGTAAATCGCTTCGATGGATCCGCTCACACACGCAACGGCAAAACCCTTGAGAGCGAACGCACCGATTAAAAGCAGGGGAGAACGGACGAGAAGCAGGGCGGCGTAGTATCCAAGCATTCCCACGACGCCAACGAGACCGCTTGTCTTTCGTCCAAACCTATCAGCAATATAGCCAGTGGGAACTTCAAGGATGAACTTGCTCACTTGATATGCAATCATCATGCTAGAAATCGATACCATCGAAAGTCCGACGAACTCAAGGTAGACAGTTAGAAAGTACAAGATGGTGCTGAAGTTCGACAGAAAAACGAACGTCATATAAAGCAAAACCGTACGGTTTTTCATGCTCCACCCTCCAAGAGTCAGCAATCTAAATCGGAATCTTGGAAAAGCATGAGGGCAAAGCTGTCAGCTATGTGTTACAAGGCGTCAATAATCACTTGATGCCTCGAAGCCAATTAATCTCACGAAGCAAGATGACGCAATAGGTGCAGAAAAACCGTCTGGTGTCGATCAGTCCAGGAATTTTGCCGATAGCAAAAGTAGATAGGCAAGGTTACATCACGCGAACCTTCAATTGAGCACTCACTCACTTCTGATCCATCCGACGCAAGAGAGGACCCAGACAAACCCAATATCAATCCCCCGGCTTGAAGAAACTCTGTCTGCGCCCTGTTTCCGTATTCAACATCACGGAAGCGAAAATTGACGAGCTGGGCTTCGGGACATTGATTGATTGCATTGAGACAGGGTGACAAATTAATGGGAACAGCGAGCCTGCCGCCCAGTAACTCGCGAATGGTCATGGCGCCCACAGATTGATGACCCGCCGGGCATGAAAGAACCTTGAGCTCCTTTTCACCCAAATATTTTGAAGAAAGGACGCTGTCCCGTGGTTCCTCGAATGAGATAGCCGCATCCGAAATGCCAAGCACAAGTGATTCAAAGCATGTGGCCGTTGGCTGATGCCACACATCAAGGTGAATCTGAGGGTGCGAGCGTTCAAACGAGTCATACCAGCTTTCGGCAAAAAGGCGCCCCCGCCCATGAAGGCAGGGGGCGTAAAGACGAAAGTGGCCATCGGGCGAAACGCCGTCGCCCCTCGATTGAGCGTACTTTTTGAGATCGTCGACTTGTGTCAGGATCACGCGCGCACGACGCGCAAATTCTCTGCCCGCCGGAGACAAAACAGCCTCCCCCGCCGATCGGTCGAGCAAAACAATCTGATACTCAGATTCCAACTTTTTGATTGCCGACGAAACGGCCTGCGGACTCACATGAACGGCGCGAGCTGCTTTGCGCACGCCGCCATAGTTCGCTACCGCTTGAAGGTATTCGAGTTGAGAAAGCTGCATAGATTACTCCAAAGGCAGCCAAGTCGACGGGCCAAGCGCCCTCAGATGAGGTTCTCGCCCAGGTTTTTGCCGCCGAGGACGTGCATGTGGAAGTGCATGACGGTCTGGCCGGCGTTGACGCCCTTGTTGGAGATGACGCGGAAACCGTCCTCCAGACCCTTGGCCTTGGCGACCTCCTGGATGGCGTGAGCTATGGCGCCCATGGTCTCGGCGGGTACGTTGTCGGCGATGTCGCTGTAGTGCTTCTTAGGGATCACGAGCGTGTGGACCGGCGCCTGCGGGTTGAGGTCGTCGAAGGCGATGACCTGGTCGTCCTCATAGACAACGGTCGAGGGGATCTCGTGGTTGGCAATTTTACAGAAGATGCAATCGCACATAGCTGGTTCCTTTCTTACAGACCAAGGTAATTATATTTGGTCGAGATGCTTAGAACGAAAGGTTATCATCGGTGTTGGCGGCCTCGCCGTCGGCGAGCACATCGTTGCCGTCGACGTCCTTAAGGAGCACCGAGACCTTCTGCTCGGCATCGGACAGGCGGGTGCGCAGGCTTTTGAGGAGCTCGACGCCGCGGGTGTAGCTCTCGAGCGACTCCTCAAGCTCCATATCGCCCGACTCCAGGCTGCGGATGATGAGCTCCAGCTCCTGCGAGGCCTGCTTGTACGTAAGCTGCTCGACCGGGGTCTTCTCTGCCATATCTGTTTCCTTTCCTAAGGGTCTATCACTGCGAAACGCGGTCTACTCGACCGTATCGACCGTTGCTGCCACGTTGCCGTCTGCCATGCGCACGCGAATGGCGTCGCCAGGCTTAAAGGTCTTGGCACTCGTAGCCACACCATCATCGCTGTACGCGATGGAATAGCCGCGAGCAAGCACTTTGAGCGGCGACAGGGCATCGAGCGACGCTGCCGCACGGCTCAGGTCGGACGCTGGCTTGCTGAGCATCGTGCGCCCTTGATGCTCTAGGCGGGAACTCGCAAGCGT
>URFP01000004.1:0-36039 GCA_900547235.1 uncultured Collinsella sp.
GGTGCCGCGTGCGGCCGATCCCGGGAATCCGGCGGCCGGTATTCCCCGCTGCGCTTATTTCTTGCGGTAGATGACCTCGCAATGCTCGCCCGTGAGGTATTCGACGATATTGAGCACCTCTTCGAGCGAATTGGAACGCTGGTAATTGAACGTATAGCGTTTGTCGCCGTAGCGTCCCGGCACCGAAAGCCGCACGCCGAAGGTCGTCTCGATGTGCGAGATGATCTCGTGCAGCGTAGCGTCGGACATCGTCACCAGGTCGTACTGGGTCAGCACGAGGTGCGAAGCGTTAACCTGCGTAATGGCGAGGTTGTCGTCCGCAGCGTCGTACAGGGCGCGCTGGTCGGGTTGCAGCGTCACCAGGTTGACCCCTGCGGGCGTCTGAAGGCGTACGGAACCGTGTTCGAGGACGACTTCGGCCTGCTGCGAACCTTCGTAGGCCTGCATGCAGAAGGAGGTGCCCAGCACGCGCACGCGCAGTTTGTCGGTGGACACGACGAACGGGGCCCGCCGCGTGGGGCTGAGCAGCGAACAGGTCATCGCCGACGTCCTGCCCGCCGACAAGGAACGCCACGTGCACGAACTGCAGGATGCGGGCAGCAAGGTCGCCATGGTGGGCGACGGCATCAATGACTCCCCCGCCCTGGCGCGCGCCGACGTGGGCCTCGCTATCGGCACCGGCGCCGACATCGCCAAGGAGGGCGCCGACGTGGTGCTCATGCGCAGCGATCTTATGGACGTCGCCCGCGCCATCGAGCTGTCGCGCGCGACAATCCGCAACATCAAGCAGGACCTGTTCTGGGCACTGTTCTACAACGGCATCGGCATTCCGCTGGCAGCGGGCGTGTTCTTCCCACTCACCGGATGGCAGCTCTCGCCGATGTTTGGCGCTGCGGCCATGAGCCTGTCGAGCGTGTGCGTCGTAAGCAATGCGCTGCGCCTGAAATCCTTTAAGCCTAAAGTGGCAAAATAGGCTCACCATTAAGTCCATTTAGAACGGGTTTTCCAGGTGCCCGAGATTGACCTGAAAGAGGAGCGACGCGTACTTTGGTACGCGAGCGACGGCTTGAAGGTCAAGGTCGGGTGCCTGGGAAAGCCGACATAACAGAGAGGAATACCCATGCGTTACACGATTAAGACTTCCGGCCTTATGTGCGGCCACTGCGACGCCACCGTCGAGACGGCGTTGCTCAACGTGGTCGGCGTGACCGACGCCGACGCCGACCATGAGACCCAGACCGTACAGGTGGAGTGTGCCGACACCGTGACCGCCGAGCAGCTCGCTGCCGCCGTCGAGGGCGCCGGCGAGAAGTTCCACGCCCTGTCTGTGACCGCCGCGTAACGACCCGCACGTACCCCCCCCCAACCAGAAACGAGAACCCGCCATGATGGCAGACCATAAATCGGTGACCCGCATGCTCAAGACGGCACGCGGGCAAATCGACGGCATCCTGCGGATGGTCGATGAGGACCGCTACTGCGTCGATATTTCTACGCAGCTCATGGCCACACAGGCGCTCCTCGCGCGCATCAACGCCGACGTGCTCAAGGCGCATATCGAAGGCTGCGTGACTTCGGCAATCGAATCGGGCGACGAGGAGCTCAAGGCCGCCAAGCTTGCCGAGATTGAACGCGTCGTCGACAAGCTCTCCAAGTAATTGGGGCATTGGGAACAATCTTCTTTGCACCGTCTTGGTGTTCTGGGGACAGGTATGTTTTAACCTGTCCCCTTTGCACCAAATCGGGTATAAAGGCGTGCAGCATATCGAACGAAAGGCAATTCGCATGAATGACTTTATGAAGGGTCGCAACGGCGCCGACGAACTCACCGTCGTGTTGGGCTTCGCAGGCATTATCATCGCGATGATCGGATCGATGGCCCATATTCAGTGGCTCAGCTGGATCGCCATCGCCGTGATCGTGTTGGGCGTGCTGCGCGGCCTGTCCAAAAACATCGACGCGCGCCGCAAGGAGAACGATGCCTTTGTCACGGCGACCGCAAACGTCCCCGGCCTGGGCAAGTTCGTCGCCAGCTTGGGCGGCGGGGCTGCAGCTGCCAACGCCTCGCGCACGGCCGGCACCAGCAAGGAAGACTTTGAGCGTGCCAAGCGCACGGCCAAGAAGATGTGGAAGGGTCGCAAGACCACGGCCTACCTCAAGTGCCCCAACTGCGGCCAGATGCTGTCCGTCCCCAAGGGCAAGGGCAAGATCCGCGTCACCTGCCCCAAGTGCCACGCCAAGATGGAAACACGCTCCTAGGCATCGCGCCGTGGGGCAAATGAATCAGTAGTGTTTGTCTCAAATCTGAAGCATTTATTCGATAAAAAAGCCGAGGCCTCTTGCTGAGACCTCGGCTTTTTTGTATAAGGCGGCGGCGTTCGACGAGCCGACTGTCCACCGTCACACCGGCGCTTACGCCACGCCGTCGCGGGCGAGCTCCTCGGCCAGCGCTTCGGCAGGCATGGCCATAATCGCGTCGAGCTCGGCGTCCACCTCGGGAATACGCTTCACCTTGAGTTTGCGCACCAGGTTACCGCGACACATCACGTGTATCGGCTCACGCAGAGCGCACAGGTCATCGAGCGGGTTCTCGTGCGTCACCAAAATGTCGGCCGCCTTGCCGCACTCAATCGTGCCGGTCTCGTCACCCAGGCCCAGTAGCTCAGCATTGACTTGCGTGGCCGTATGCAGTGCGAACGCATTGCTCACGCCCACGTACTTGGCATAATAGGCCACCTCGCGCCACATGTCGTACTGGGTCACGAACGGGCAGCTCGAGTCCGTGCCCAGGCCCACCTTAACGCCGGCTTCCAGCGCCGCACGAGCGCTCTCGATAATGCCCGAGCACACGATGTCGCCGTTCTTCTTTTGCGTGTCGGTCGAATGGGTCTTTTCCGGATCGAGCAGTACAAACGGCAGCGCCGGACTAATCGTGCAGGTCACGCTCGGCGCGCGTCCCTCGAGCTGTGTTCCCGCGGCGCCGCGGTACAGCTCCAGGATCTCGGGGGTCATCGGAGCGCCGTGCTCGATTGTGTCGACACCGGCCTGAAGCGCGGCCTTCACACCTTCGGTGCTCTCGACATGGGCCATGACCGGAAGGCCAACCTCGTGCGCCGCCTTGCACGCCGCCGCGGCGACATCGACCGGCATGCGCAGCACGCCCGGCTCGCCTACTTCGGTCGCATCGAACACGCCGCCCGTCACGAACAGCTTGATGACGTCGGCACCGCGCGCATACAAGTCACGCACTTGTTCGGCCGCCTCATCGGGGGTATCGGCGACCTGCGCGAACAGCCCCGCACCGTGACCGCCCGGCACCGTGACACCCGTTCCCGGCGCCACCAGACGTGGACCCTGATACTTGCCGACGTCGATAGCGTTGCGCACGGCAATATCGGCAAACAGCGGGTCACCCGCACCGCGCACCGTGGTCACGCCGCTTGCCAACTGTTGCTGGGCACTGCCTTTGAGGATGTGGCGAACGATGGCGCGGCCCACGGGATTGTCGAGCTTCTTCATCAGTGCACCCGCATCGCCCGCCGAAACCGGCTTGCCCGAGCCGCACAGATGCACATGCATATTGATGAGACCTGGCATGAGATACGCCCCTGCCAGGTCGATGACCTCGGCACCCGCCGGCGCCTGCGCCACAGCACTCGGCCCCATCCATGTGATGACACCGCGCTCAACGGCCACGGCCATATCGGGCTGCGGCTCCATATGCTCCGAGCCATCCAAAACGGTCGCATTGATAAACAACGTGGGACGATCGGCAGTCGCCATATCGAGCTCCTCCCTCACGATTAACTTGAACATTTGTCCATTATCACCTAGTCCCGCTGGATTGCTGCAGACGCATCGGTTAACGGAAGGAAGAGAGGATGTGGGGGACGGAATACGTTGCAGTCCCATCCCAGCGGCACTAGGGAAATCTCTCGATCTATAACAGGTACAGGGTTATTGGGCCCCCTGATGTTACAGATCGAGACATTCGGTCGACGTTTCACCGGCTTGTCTCGATCTGTAACAATTACGAGCTCAAACAACCTCTAAACGTTACAGATCGAGACAAAACCTCTCAGCGCCCATACCACTGGCATCTCCACTCCTCAGCCAATTCAACCTGCCGAGGAATACCCGCCAGCCTCATTTTCTCGACTAGCTTCCCCGGGTCTTTGAGTTCGTTAAACGTAAACCGAAGCACCTTATGCCCGAGCATTGTCAGATGAGATTCCCGCTGACGCTCTGCCACGAATGGGTCAACCGACTCCCGACCCTCGCCGCTCTGCAAGGTGTACTTCCCCTTTCCGTCGAGCTCGCCGATGACACACGTCCCGTCCTCGAGCCGCCAAAAATAGTCGACGCGAAACACCTGGCTCGGATCGAGCGGGTCGCGAAACTCCACCTGCAGCTCCGGAACCGGAAAGCCGTACGCAATAAAGAATGCTCGGAACCGAGACTCGCCGCCGTTTTCAGACAGCCCGTCCGCATACGACGCAATCACCTGTGCCCTGCGATACCCTCGCCTGCCCTCGCAATCGGCGCGGAGGCGCTCGCACAAATCCCCACGTGATACGCCTTTCGCCCGCAGTGCAGAATCGGCAATCGCCAACCCATAGGAGAACGGCGCACGCAGTAGGCAATCCTCCACCGTGCGCCAAAACGACGTCACCCGCACGCCATCAACATGCTCGAGTGCGCCCGCCATCTGCGGACGCAACAACCTGCACCCGCCGCTCAACGTCACCGAACAACCCGTCTTAACAAGAAAACGCGACCCAAGCAGATCATTCGGCACCTCCAGACCCCACAAAAGCGCCGCGTCATAGCCCCAAAACGCCCAATCGGGATGAAACTCTGCAAGCCCTTTGATGGTACGCAGCGTTCGCTCCGCCGGCGTCAGCACACCCCAATCATGTTGAAAGCAGAACAAATACGGCTCGGGTTCCGCGATATCGTCGGTTCCAACATGACGCCGCAGCCACATAAGCTCGGCATTGTCGTGCGTCACAAGCAGCACGCCTAGTTCAGCCGCCTCCGTGAGCCGCGCGAGCATCCTATTCCGCGCCAAGGTGTTACGTGTTGCATGCTTGTGTTTGAAAACGATATTAGACACTTCCATCACCACCACATCGGACAAATGGACCATTGTCACCGTTACCTCCGCTGATAAACGTCTTGATCTGTAACAGTTAGACGTTCTCCAGGCCCCTAAACGTTACAGATTTAGACAAACCAGCGGCGCCCAAGTATTCGTCTCGATCTGTAACAGGTAGACCGGTTTTTTGTCCCTAAACGTTACAGATCGAGACATAAAGACAGAAGGCAAGGCAGGACAACGCCAGGTCCATCCCCTACTCCCACTCCTGCTCGTAGATGTTGAGTGACTTCACGTACCGCCCCTGGGCGCCCATGATGTCGCGGACCAGACGCAAGAAGAAGCTGATGCACGAGGTGTCAAAGCCATCCTGCAGGTCCTCCGGATGCACCGCACCAGGCCCATCGACCGCCGTGTCACTCAGGCGTGCGATGTCATACAGATAGAGTTGTCCCGCCGTCAGCCAGACATCGTCGACGCAGGCGAGGCGCACCGCAATCGCTCCGTCGCTCCAATGCTCCTTTTGCACGATATGCGGGTCGTAGACATCAAAGCGACGGTCGGTGCGCGTGTCCTTCAGCGCGACCATACCAGTCGCAGGATCCTTGTCCAAAATGCCAAAGCGCGAGAAATACTGCGTGTCACGCACCTGCTTAAGTCGCCCGAGCGAAGCAGGAGAAATTGACGCTGGCGGCTCGTCCACATACAGCTCCAACAGCGTCTTGCCGTGGTAATAGGGGCGCTCAAACAGCAGCCAATCGGTAAACGCCATGTTGTAGGCCATGATTTCGTTTTGAGATGGTTCCTCGCAATAGCTGAGCCACGGATCGACGATAATCTCGAACTGCTCGCGCGCCGGCTCCAGAAATTGAAACTTCCGCAGCATCCAAAAGTGAGCCATGTCGGCAATATCGTTGCCGACGGCCTCGGCCAGCTGCGCTCGATCAAAAACTTGGTCAGTCATGGCATCCTCCTCAAACTGATGGACCTCAATTTGAGCTTACGAGGAGGGTGGGCAACCGAGGCAAGCGCGGGCAAAATAGGCCTTCGACTGCAAACCAGATGCTAACCAAACACTTGACGGGACACTTGACCGAATGAGTCCACCGCAACAAAACCGCAGGTAGACATAGACAGCCAACCCGCCCTTTTGAGCCAGATGCCCGCAGCCACCACAGAAACAACAGGTGACCACAGCCCAAGAAGTCGACAAATGAACACCCGTACGTCGACAAACGAGCAAATCGCTCGCAAATCCGCAAGGAGTGTCCCCAACGACTAGACAAAAAATGACTAGTCATTGAGGACGTTCTTAAATGACTACTTTACAGCTCCAGCGCGTCGGCGACTTCGGCAGCGCAGGCCAGGGCGTCGGCCATGGCGTTCACCACGAGCGAGCTGCCGTTGCGGGCATCACCCGCCACATACACCGGCGCGGCATCCGCGGCGACACCCTCCGCGCGAGCCGCGAGATGCGAGCCCTCAGCAGCCATCACCGGCAGCGGACGACCGGCGGTGGCAACAGGCACGCTCACCGCATCGAACACGCCATGCTCGGGACCCGTAAAGCCGCAGGCGATGAGCACCAGCTGCGCCGGCACCTCGTGCTCGGAGCCCGCGATGCGCTCGGGCTTTCCCGCCGACCAGTCCAGATCGACCACGCGCAGGCCCGCGGCCGCACCCTTCTTGTCCAGCAGCACCTCGAGCGTATCCACGCCCCAGGCACGCATCTCACCACCCATCGCAGCGATAGCCTCCTGCTGGCCGTAGTCGGTCTTCTTCACGTTGGGCCACTGCGGCCAGGGGTTGCTCGCCGCGCGCTTATCGGGCGCAGCCGGCAAGAACTCAAACTGGCGCACGCTGCGCGCGCCCTGACGCACGGCGGTACCCACGCAGTCGTTTCCAGTATCGCCACCGCCAATGACCACGACGTCCAGGCCGCGCGCGTTCACCGCGGGCTTGCCGCCATCGAGCACCGAGACGGTCGAAGCCGTCAGGTAGTCCACGGCATACACCACGCCCGGTGCATCAATGTTCGCAGCCGAAAGCCCACGCGGAGCACGGGCGCCGGCAGCCACCACGACGGCGTCAAAGTCGTCGAGCCTGGCGGTAACCTTGGGATCGCTCACGTCGGCGCCCAGCTCGAACACAATACCCAGCTCGCGCATGAGCGCCACGCGACGCTCGACCACAGACTTCTCGAGCTTCATGTTGGGAATGCCGTACATGAGCAGACCGCCCGCGCGGTCGTCGCGCTCAAACACCGTCACGCGGGCGCCACGACGCGCAAGCTCCCATGCCGCCACCAGACCAGCAGGACCGGAGCCCACCACGGCAACCGTGGGTGCGCCCTCCCCCGCCGGCTCAAAGCGGCGCGGGCCACCGTTTGCCCACTCATGGTCGCTGATCGCACGCTCGTTGTCATGGATCGTAGTGGGCTGGCCGTCGACCGAACCCAGGTTGCACGCGGCCTCGCACAGCGCCGGGCACACGCGGCTCGTGAACTCGGGCATGGGCGAGGTGAGCGACAGGCGCTCGGCAGCCTCATTCCAGCGGCCGCGGTACACCAGCTCGTTCCACTCGGGAATCAAGTTGTGCAGCGGGCAGCCGCTCGGGCGCGCCTTGCCAAAGCTCGCGCCCATCTGGCAAAACGCCACGCCGCACATCATGCAGCGGCTCGCCTGGGCGCGACGTGCGTCGTCATCGAGCTCCACATACAGGGGATCAAAATCATGACTGCGCTCCTCCACGGGGCGAAGCTCGTGGGTCACGCGATCGATATCAAGAAAAGCACCGGGCTTACCCATGGCACTTACGCCTCCTTCTTGGTCGAAGCAACAGAGCTGGCGGCGGCGGGCACAGCACCAGCGACACCACCCGCCACATCGAAGCGAGCGACATCCGCGGCGCTCGCGCGACCGGTCACAATGTCAAACGCCAGCTCCTCGGCCTGCGCATGTGTCTTGCCGGCAGCCTCGCTCGCAGCGACAATCGCCAGCACACGCTCGTACTCGGTCGGAATGACCTTCACAAAGTGCTTGCTCATCGTCTCAAAGCTGTAGAGCAGCTTGATGCCGCGCGGGCTCTGCGTCGTGTCCACGTGCTCCTGGATGAGCTCGCGAATCTGCGCCAGCTCGCCGGCCGTCGGGGCCTTGAGCTCGACGCTCTCGTGGTTCACGCGGGCATCGAGCGTGCCGTACTGGTCAAAGACATAGGCCACGCCACCTGTCATGCCGGCAGCGAAGTTCTGCCCGACCTCGCCCAGGATAAGCGCCAGGCCGCCCGTCATGTACTCGCAGCCATGGTTGCCGCAGCCCTCGACCACCACGGTGGCACCGGAGTTGCGTACGCCAAAGCGCTGGCCGGCCAGACCGTTAATGAAGCCGCGGCCGCTCGTAGCGCCAAAGAACGCAACATTGCCCACGATGATGTTTTCGTCGAACTTGTAGGTCGCATGCGGGTTGGGACGCACCGATACCTCGCCGCCCGAAAGGCCCTTGCCAAAGTAGTCGTTGGCGTCGCCGCACACGTTGAGCGTAATGCCGCGCGGCAGGAAGGCGCCAAAGCTCTGACCGGCCGATCCATCGCAATCGATGGTGATGGAGCCGGCGGGCAGGCCCTCGGGATGTGCCTTGGTCACCGCGTTACCCAGGATGGTGCCCACGCAACGGTTGACGTTGGCGATGTCGGCATGGAAGCGAATCGGACGCAGGTGCGCACGGGCATCGGCCGTATAGGGCACGAACAACGTGGAGTCGAGCGTCTTGTCGAGCTCGCTGTCCGCGGCCATCTGCGGCAGGAAGTGACGACCGTCGGCACCCGGGATATGGGCACCGAACTCGCAGGTCGCGCTCGCCAGCACGGGCGACAGATCCAGCAGGTTGGCCTTACGGTTGCCCGGGACCTCAATCTGGCGCAAGCACTCGGGATGGCCGACCATCTCGTCGACGGTGCGGAAGCCCAGGCTCGCCATGACCTCGCGCAGTTGCTCGGCAACAAAGAGCATAAAGTGCTCGACGTGCTCGGGCTTGCCGCGGAAGCCGCGACGCAGGCGGCAGTTTTGCGTGGCGATGCCGGCGGGGCAGATATCCTGCTGGCAGTCGCGCTGCATGAGGCAACCCATGGAGATGAGCGGCATGGTCGCAAAGCCAAACTCCTCGGCGCCCAGCAGGCAGGCGACGGCAACATCGGTGCCGTCCATGAGCTTGCCGTCGGCCTCGAGCACCACGCGCGAGCGCAGGCCGTTTTGCAGCAGCGTCTGCTGAGCCTCGGCAAGGCCAAGCTCCAGCGGCAGACCGGCGTGCCATATCGAATCGCGAGCAGCGGCACCCGAGCCGCCATTGTGGCCGCTGATCAAGATCTTGTCGGCAGCGCCCTTGGCCACACCGGTGGCGATGGTGCCGACGCCGGCCTCGCTGACCAGCTTGACCGACACGCGTGCGCCAGGGTTGGCGTTCTTAAGGTCAAAGATGAGCTCGGCCAGGTCTTCGATGGAGTAGATGTCGTGATGCGGCGGAGGCGAGATCAGGCCGATGCCGGGCGTGGACTGACGGACCTCGGCAATCCAGGGGTAGACCTTCTTGCCGGGCAGGTGACCGCCCTCGCCGGGCTTGGCGCCCTGGGCCATCTTGATCTGGATCTCGAAGGCGCTGCACAGGTAGCGGCTCGTCACGCCAAAGCGCGCGCTTGCCACCTGCTTGATCGCGGAGTTCTTGGAGTCACCGTTAGCCAGCGGGGTCTCGCGACGCGGGTCCTCGCCGCCCTCGCCCGAGTTGGAGCGTCCGTGCAGGCGATTCATGGCGATGGCCATGCACTCGTGCGCCTCTTTGCTGATGGAGCCGTACGACATGGCGCCGGTGTTAAAGCGGCGGACGATGTTGAGCGCGGGCTCGACCTCGTCGAGCGAAACCGGCGTGCGGCCGCTGGCATTAAAGTCGAGCAAGTCGCGCAGGCGCACGGCACGGCCGGTGCGGTGCAGGCGGGCGCTGTACTCCTTAAAGGTGTCGTAGCTGTCCTCACGGCAGGCGGTCTGCAGCAAGTAGACAGTCTGCGGATCGATGAGGTGATCCTCGCCGCCGAGCGGGCGCCACTTGGTCAGACCCAGCGTGGGCAGCTGATCGGGAGCCGGGCTCTTAAGGATAGCGAGCGCGGCGTCGTAGCGCTCGTTTTGCTCGCGCTCAACGTCCTCGACACCCATACCGCCCACACGGCTCACCGTGCCGGCGAAGTACGCGTTGACGAACTCCGGCGTAAAGCCCACGGCCTCGAAGATCTGCGCCGAATGGTAGCTCTGTACCGTGGAGATGCCCATCTTGGACATGATGGAGACGATGCCGGCGGTCGCAGCCTTGTTGTAGTTGGCGATGCCCTGCTCGGCCGTCACGTCCAGGTCGCCGTGTGCCGCCAGATCGCGGATGCAGACATGTGCGTTGTACGGATAGATGCCGCTCGCGGAGTAGCCCACCAGTGCCGCAAAGTCGTGCGGAGACACGGCGTCACCGCACTCCACCACGATGTCGGCAAAAGTACGAACGCCGGCGCGGATCAGGTGGTTGTGCACGCAGCCCACGGCGAGCAGCGACGGCACGGGCACCTCGCCCGCAGCGGCACGATCGCTCAACACCACAATGTTCACGCCGTCGCGGACCGCAGCCTCAACGTCCTCGGCAAGCTGTTTGAGCGCAGCCTGCAGCGCGCCCTCGCCGGCATCGCGGCGGTAGACGGCACGGAAACGACGGGTCTTAAAGCCAACACGGTCGATGGCACAGATATGCTCGAACTCTTCCTCGTTGAGCAATGGGCGCTCCAAGCGCACCAGCTGACAGGCCGTGCGGGAATCCTCGAGCAGGTTGCCGTGGTTGCCCAGGTAGAGCGTGGTCGAAGTCACCATGTGCTCGCGCAGGGCATCGATCGGAGGATTCGTGACCTGAGCGAACAGCTGATAGAAGTAGTCAAAGAACGAACGCGTCTTCTTGGACAGGCAGGCCAACGGCGCATCGATACCCATCGAGGCGAGCGGGGCCTTGCCCTGCTGGGCCATGGGGCGCACGACCTCGTCAACATCATCCCAGTGATAGCCGAGCTTGGCCATGCGCACGGCGGCGGGCACCTCGGCATCCTCGGCGGGCGCGGGCGCGGCGGGCTCATCGAGCGCGTCGACGGTCAGTGTCTCCTCGGCAATCCAGTCGCGGTAGGGCTTCTCCTTGGCATAGCGGGCGCGCAGCTCGTCGTTGTAGATCACGCGGCCGCGGGCAAAATCGACCTCGAGCATCTGGCCCGGTCCCAGGCAGCCGCTCGTCAGGATGTTCTCGGGGCTCACCTCGATGGTGCCCACCTCGCTTGCCAGCATAAAGCGGCCATCGCGCGTCACGTAGTAGCGGGCGGGGCGCAAGCCGTTGCGGTCGAGGGCGGCGCCCAGCGTGCGACCGTCGGTAAAGGCGATGGCCGCCGGGCCGTCCCAGGGCTCCATGAGCATGGACTGGTAAGCGTCGTAGGCGCGGCGCTCCTCGCTCAGGCTATCGTTGTGGTCCCACGGCTCGGGCAGCAACATGGACGCGGCACGCGTGAGCGGGCGACCGTTCATGACCAAGAATTCGAGCACGTTGTCCAGAATCGCGGAGTCGGAACCCTCGCGGTTGATGATGGGCATCACGCGCTCAAGATCGTGCTGCAGCACGGGGCTGTACAGGTTGGGTTCGCGGGCGCGAATCCAGTTGACGTTGCCCTTGAGGGTGTTGATCTCGCCGTTATGGATGATAAAGCGGTTGGGGTGCGCACGCTCCCAGCTGGGCGTGGTGTTGGTGGAGTAGCGCGAGTGGACGAGCGCCACGGCCGTTTTGACGGCGGCGTCGTTGAGGTCGATGAAGAAGCGGCGCATCTGCGTGGCGACCAGCATGCCCTTGTACACGATGGTGCGCGAGCTCATGGAGCACACGTAGAAGATCTTGTCTCGCAGGGCAAACTCGGCATCGGCCTTCTTTTCGATGGTGCGGCGGCACACGTACAGGCGACGCTCAAAGGCATCGCCGGCGGGTGTGTCGTCCGGACGGCCCAGGAAGGCCTGCAGGATAGTGGGCATGCAGGCGCGGGCCGTCTCGCCCAGGTCGTGCGGGTCGACGGGCACCTCGCGCCAAAAGAGCAACGGCACGCCGGCCTCGGCACAGCCCTCCTCAAACACGCGGCGGGCATCCTCTACGCCCTTGTCGTCCTGCGGGAAGAACAGCATGGCCACGCCATAGTCGCCCTCTGCCGGCAGAATCTGACCGCACTTTTGAGCCTCTTTACGGAAAAAGTGATGCGGAACCTGGAACAGGATGCCAGCGCCATCGCCGGTATTCTTCTCGAGTCCCGTGCCGCCGCGGTGCTCCAAGTTGACCAGAATGGACAGTGCGTCGTCCAGAATCTGGTGATGGCGCTCACCGTTGATATCGGCAAGCGCGCCGATGCCACATGCATCGTGGTCGAATTCGGGGCGATAAAGGCCCTGCTGCTGAGCGGAATCTGCCTGCATCGCGATCCTCCCCTAGATATTTAGACAGTCAGTTGAATAGGCATAGTAGGAGCATCGTCGGCCCGTTGTGTTTCCCACCCGTTTCGAAACAATCGCGTAACGCACACCTTACGAGTGGACACCGCCGACCTCAAGGGCGACAACATAGGCCCCAAGTTCGGCCTGCAAACTCACCTCTTCAAACATCTCAATCTGTAACACGAAGGGCCGGTTTTGGCGGCAAACTGTTACAGATCGAGACATTCCATAGGACCATTTCTTCCTGTCTCGATCTGTAACACCTAGGCCCAATTTCCATCCCTAGTTGTTACAGATCGAGACATTTCGGCAGCCCCCTTTCACCATCCCATTCAAATACAACAATTTTGTTAGTCTTGGTTAACTTTTAAGCTTAAAACGGGTATCCTTTGCGGCGTCAAGCAAACGGCACGCACACCGTGCCAGATCAAGGAGGCCCCTATGGCGCACCGAGCAGACCGACAGGCAATGCAACTTGTCCTTATCCGTCACGGAGAATCCGAGTGGAACAAACTCAACCTGTTCACCGGCTGGACCGATGTTGAGCTCACCGACACGGGCCGCGAAGAAGCCGCCGCAGGCGGTCGAGCACTCAAAGAAGCCGGTTTCGACTTTGACGTCTGCTACACTTCGCGCCTCAAGCGCGCGATCCACACCCTCAACATCGTGCTCGGCCAAATGGATCGCGAGTGGCTGCCCGTCATCAAATCCTGGAAGCTCAACGAGCGCCACTACGGCGCGTTGCAGGGTCTCAACAAGGCCGATGCCGCGGCGGAGCACGGCGACGAGCAGGTGCTCATCTGGCGCCGCTCCTTCGATGTCTGCCCGCCGGCACTCGAGCCGGACGACGCGCGCGATCCCCACACCCAGGAGCAATACCGTGATGTCGCGCCCGATCAGCTGCCCTATACCGAGTGCCTCAAGGACACGATCGCCCGCGCCTGGCCTTATTTCGAAGACGAGATTCGCCCCCAGATGCTCGCCGGCAAGCGCGTACTCATCGCCGCGCACGGCAACTCCCTGCGCTCACTCGTCATGAAGTTCGAGCACCTCACGCCCGAGGAAATCCTCAAGGTCAACATCCCCACCGGCGTGCCACTCGTCTACACCTTCGACACCGATTTCAACGTCCTCGACAAGCGCTACATCGGCGATCCGGCGACCATCGCCGCCAAGATCGACGCCGTGGCCAATCAGGGCAAAGCGCACAAGTAGCCCCAACCCAAAACCGACGCGTGGCGCCACACGCCCCAGCTGCGACGTCACGCCGTCCATACGCAGGAGCGCACCATGCTCAACCATCTCAAACAACGCTTTGGCTCCCGACGCACCGGTGGTCACGGAGGCCTAGACATTGCGCGGCATATCGGCCCCGGGCTGCTCGTCACCGTCGGCTTTATCGACCCGGGCAACTGGGCCTCCAATATGGCCGCGGGCTCGCAGTTTGGCTACGCGCTGCTGTGGATCGTCACGCTGTCCACGATTATGCTCATCGTCCTGCAGCACAACGCGGCGCACTTGGGCATCGCCACGGGCGCCTGTCTTGCCGAGGCCACGACTCGCTTCCTGCCCCGCCCCGCGGGACGTGCCGTGCTCGCCAGCGCCTATCTCGCGACCATCGCCACCGCCATGGCAGAAGTCCTGGGCGGCGCGATTGCCCTTCAAATGCTCTTTGGGCTACCCGTGCGCGCAGGCTGCGTCATCGTGGCGACGGCATCCATGGCGATGCTCATGACGAGCTCCTACAAGCGCGCCGAGCGATGGATCATCGCCTTCGTAGGCGTGGTAGGACTCTCGTTTTTGGCCGAGCTTGCGCTGGTCAAGGTCGACTGGCCGCAGGCCGCTGCAAGCTGGATCACGCCCAGTATGCCCACCGGCTCTGCCGCGATTATCGTGAGCGTCCTGGGTGCGGTCGTTATGCCCCACAACCTCTTTCTGCACTCCGAGGTCATCCAATCCATGCACTTCGAGGGGCAAGGCGAGCAAGTTATCGAGGAGCGCCTGCGCTACGAGTTCTTCGACACGCTCTTTTCGATGGGCGTGGGCTGGGCAATCAACTCGGCCATGGTCATCCTGGCCGCAACGACCTTCTTTGCGCACGGCATCGTCGTAGACGACCTT
Organism: uncultured Collinsella sp.; assembly: GCA_900547235.1. Lineage (GTDB taxonomy): Bacteria > Actinomycetota > Coriobacteriia > Coriobacteriales > Coriobacteriaceae > Collinsella. The sequence goes on from URFP01000004.1 coordinate 14,748, forward strand.
ACCGTCGCAGCAGCCACACTTTCCCCCATCCTGGGCCCGGCGAGCTCGATTATCTTTGCAGTGGCACTGCTGTTTGCGGGGCTCTCGAGCAGCGTTACGGCGGGCATGGCCGCGGGAACCATTACGGCAGGCATGTTTGATGAGGAATACGACATCCACGACCGACACTCATCGGTTGGCGTGGCACTCTGCTTTGCCGGCGCAGTTGTTGCCTGCCTGGTCGTCAAAAATCCCTTTGAGGGCCTCATCTGGAGCCAGGCGCTGCTGTCGCTTCAGCTGCCGATCACGGTCTTTGTGCTCATACGACTCACCAGCTCGCGCCGCGTCATGGGTAAATACGCCAACTCGCGCCCGCTCAACGCGCTGCTCGTAGGGATCGGTGCCATCGTGACGATTCTCGATGTCGTGTTGTTAACAGGGATGTAATGGGACGGGACACCTACCCAGGCAAACGTCTCGATCTGTAACATCTAGACCCGCTTTTGATGTCTAGATGTTACAGATCGAGATCTTCTGCCGGACGGTTTTGGTTTGTCTTAATCTGTAACAAGTGGATCCAATTTCCGCTTCTAGATGTTATAGATCGAGACATTTCTTCAGCTCCAACCTTTTGTCTCAATCTGTAACAGATAGGCCCGTTTTGAGCCGCCACATGTTACAGATTGAGACAAAAGGTCGGCCGGACTCACGACGGACAGGATCGACTAACAGCAGCCGTGATCCCTTGGGGGCGGAGGAAAAGGGCCCCGGCCGAGAATTCGACCGAGGCCCTTGGACAGAGCTATGTTCGGCTTTCGCCGTGTGTCTGCGAGCTACTCCTCGACGAGCTCAAACTGATCGGGACCGACGCCGCACACCGGGCACACATAATCCTCGGGCAGCTCGGGCGTATCGACCTCAACCTCGTAACCGCAAACGACGCACACGAACTTATACGTCTTCTTCTCCTCAGCCATGATGTTCTCCTCTCGAACGCGACTGGTGATGTACTTCATTTATCAGTATAAATTCTCAATAATATAATGCAAGTATTTTTAAAACATTTCTAGCCTTGATACGAGGACGCCTTCGGAGGCGTCTTGCCCTTCAGGACCTTATGGTAGTAATCGTAGGTGAGCGGCGTCTCGTCACTCAAGCGCTCGGCATCCTCGACCTCGCCGATAAACAGTAGATGCGTGCCAACATCCACAGTGTCGATCAAATGGCAGCTAAACAGGGCCGCCGCGTGCTCGGGCACATAGGGCATGCCCAGTGCGGTCTCGCGCGTCTCGTACTTGGCAAATTTGTCATAGTCGCTGCTGGTACGGAAGCCAAAGTTGCCAATGTAGAGCATATCGGCCGTCTGGTCGATCACCGTCAGTGCAAAGGCCTTGGCAGACGCGATAACGCCAGACGTGACGTTATCCTTGTTCACGGCAATCGAGATGCGTGGTGGCGCGGACGTCACCTGCACCGCCGTGTTGATGACGCAGCCGGCACGCAGTCCATCGGCCGCGGCGCTCACCACATACAGACCGCTCGGCATCGTAAAGAACGCAGTTTTGTCCATAACGATCACTCCCCTAACCCGGAATCGAACCTCACGGTTGTATGTACCCACAAAAAAGGCGCCGCCCATAACGGACGCCGCCCTTGAGGAATATGTGTCAAAAAAGTTAGGAAGACGGGACGGGCACAGCAGGGCAGCTCCCCGCAAATTCGTTCCTAGCGATTACGCTCCTTAAGCGCGCGGTCGATCTCGCGCTGAACGTCGCGCTTGGCCATGTCTTCGCGCTTGTCGTAGAGCTTCTTACCACGGCCTAGACCCAGCAGCAGCTTTACGCGGCCGTCGGTATTAAAGTAGAGCTCCAACGGCACCAACGCATAGCCGCGGTTGCGCAGCTTGCCGTCGAGAAAATCAATCTCCTTGCGATGCAGCAGCAGACGGCGCCGGCGATCGGGATCACGATTCCACACACCGCCGTGACTGTAAGGGTGAATATGCAGGCCCACCAGCCAGCACTCGCCGCCACGAATCAGCGCAAAGGTGTCAGTGATCTGGCAGGCGCGCTCGCGAATCGACTTGACCTCGGTGCCGCTCAGTTCAATACCGCATTCGAACGTCTCGTCGATAAAATACTCGTGATGTGCCGAGCGATTCTTGGAGATAAGCTTGCGCTCGCGCTTACTGGGCATCGCCGGCCTCCTTGGCGCCATCGGAACCCTTGCCCGCAGCGTCGCGCTTTGCCTTGCGCTCAGCATTGAGCTCGGCGTCGCTCTCGCGCACCAGTTTGATAATCGCTGCGCAGGCCTCCTCGCCCACCAGGTCGCGAGCACGCACCGTCAGGCGCGTCGCCTCCTGCTTGTCGCCGTCGCTCGCAGCATCGGTCGCACACATGATCAGGCAAATGGCAATCTCGGCCGAAGGCGAGGTCGGCACGCCCTGCAGGGCGAGCTCACCCATCACGTGCTCGTCGCTCTCCTCGGCGGCATCGGGATAGGCAGTATGAATCTTGTTGAGCAGGCGCGTCGTATGCGCATCGCCAGGCGCTAAGCGTAGTGCCAAACGCGCACAACCCACGGCGGCCGAGACATTCTCGGTCTCGGGCTCCAAGAAGTACTGCCCCAGGTTGGCATAAGCACGGGCGGCACACTTACCGTCGCTCGCACGCTCCAGCACCGAAAACGAAAGCGAAGCCCACTCCTGCTTGTCCTCGAGCGCGCGGAACAGCTCGGCCAGATCCAGGCGATAGTTGCAGTTCATGGGGTCCCAACGCACAGCCTGCATCAGGGCATTACGAGCACTCACATAATCCTGCTGGCGAATGTAGGCAAACGCCATGTCGGAATACAGGCGATCAAAGGGCACCTCGACCTGCACCAGCTCGCGCGGATCCTTTTCCACGCGGCGGTAGGCCAGACGCTCAAACTTGCTATCGAAGCTAAAGTACTGACGGTTCTCCTCCGTCTTGCACTCGGCGTCGATATACTCCTCGGCGAGCTCAACCAGACGCTCCAGCAGCGGCGTCGCCGTGGTCAGGTCGCCCTGCGCCAGATAGTTCTCGGCATACGTGATGTCTTGCAAGCTGATGGGCAGATCCATGACTACTCCTCGATCTGGGCGAAACACGGCAGGCGCCGTATAAACGGTCGATACACAAAACCCGGGTCTCTTGCGAGGCCCGGGCGTTCATTTTGTGGTAGCCCGTACCAGATTCGAACTGGTGATCTCCGCCTTGAGAGGGCGGCGTCCTAAACCGCTAGACGAACGGGCCATATGTAGCAAATGCAATGGCTGGGATGGAGGGAGTCGAACCCCCATTGACGGAACCAGAATCCGCTGTCCTGCCATTAGACGACATCCCAATGACTGCATCGCTGCGCTCGGCTGTGCCTTTGCGCAAGAAAGAAATATACGGGAAGATCCGTCGTGACGCAAGCCCCAATTTTGACTTTTTTGAAATTCAGCCAAATTGGCCCGATTTAGTCCGACCCGTGAAGGACCTGTGGAGCTAGCCGCCGCACACGAAGGGCAGAACGCCGCGAACGGTAGCCGTCGACCGTTGGCAGATTCTATCGTGAAAACGATAGCACCAGGTAACACAATCGAAGTGACAATAATCGCGTAGACATCGAGGCACTATGGACGAAGAGCTGGATTACCTATGGGAGACCTTGGGGCTCGAGATATCCGCCGGACCTTGGCCCGACCGAGACAAAATCCATCCCACGCTGCGTCCCGCCATCACGGTGATGCAAGCGGAATACCGTCGCGCCTCGTTTTTAATTATGCGGACGTCATGGCACGCGGCGCTCCCCGACCTCAAGCGCATCCAGGCAAGCCTCGTCGAGCTGTCCGGCATGCCGACCGTCATATCCGAGACGAACCTGGAGCGGCGGCAGCGCGAGCGCCTGCAGCGGCAACGGATTCCGTTTATCTGCCCCGGCATTCAGGCATACCTGCCCTTTATGGACGAAGAGTACTGGAGCGGCAAGCCCAACAAGCACGTAAAGGTCTACGGTCCGCACGAATGGGCACAGCTCAAGGATTGAGCCGAGCGAGCCCTCCGATGGAAAACACGTCCCACCCCGAGCGCTCAAAACGGGTCGCACTTTCCGCAGCCGCTACAGCAGCGCCTCGGTCCAAGCTGCTTCCCTAAAGCCGGGAATCGCAAAGTCGTCGCCCACCAACAGCGGACGCTTGACCAGCATGCCGTCGGTCGCCAGCAGCTCGTAGCACTCCCGATCCGTCATGCCCGCATCTAGACGCGCCTTCAGGCCCAGCTCTCGATATTTCATGCCCGACGAATTAAAGAAGCGCCGCACCGGCAGTCCCGAACGAGCAATCCAGGTCGCAAGCTCATCAGCCGTGGGATTGTCCAAAACGATATCGCGGTCGATATACTCTACCCCGTGTTCGTCCAGCCATGCCTTGGCCTTCTTACAGGTCGAGCACTTGGGATATTCAACAAACAGTACGGTCATGGAAATCCTCCGAATATAGATCGGCCAACGCAGACACACGCCACACGAGGCGCCTTCGCATGATGGGCCAATTGTAGCCCACGGGCCACACGCTAAACGAACCGTACCCCGAATCCGCGTTTGATGAACGGCAGCAGCTCCATTGCCTCGGGCGCGATATGGCCCGCAACGTTCATGCGCTCGTCACCGGGAAGATCGACCCGCGCAATCTCAAGCTCGCCTTCATAGCGCCCATAGCCGCTATTACTCACAGCGATCGACCCCGCCTTTCGAAACAGGCCGGCACCGGCATCCGTCGGCACGGAATCCGGCTTAAGCGTCGTACGCGACTCCTGAGACCTAAAGATGAGGGTGCTCGAATCGGGCCGGTCGTGATGAATCTGCCCACGTACATAGGCATAACCAGACTCAAGCTCGCATTGCAGGTCCACGTATCCGGCGGAAACTTGAGCAAACTGCGCCCAGCCCGCATCGGAAAGATCGGGGTCGCCGACCAACACAATGTCGCAATCGGCGCCATGTGCAAGCTCAAGCATATTGAGAGCAACCTTTAACGCGCGACCGCGCTGCGCCTCGACCGTCGGCAGTCCCTCGAATACTGGCCCGCGAACGTTAGCATCACCCGGCACAAAAGCCATGATTTCGAATCCAAGCGCCGCAAGACGAAGATTCACCCGAGCAATGTCCTCCAGAGCTAAACCGGTATAAGGCTTGGGGTAAAAATTGTGGCAGGCGGCAAAATGAGTCACATCGGCACCGGCCTCACGCCACGATGCGATTTCATCAGAACTCACCGTCGATGCATTGACCACAATGCGAAATACACCGGACAGCTCCGCGACCCGCCGGGCGCTAAAGCCATAGTCCAAACGAAGGTATTCCAACCCCAGATCGCGCAGGTCCTCGATGCGCTCAAGCCCGAGCAAATCGCACGTGCGAGGCCCCACATCGGCAATGAGCGCAATGCCGCGGGCGGAAAGCAGCGACAGCACATGACGGACCTTATCGGCATACGCCGCTCCCCCATCCTCGGGAATATGCAGCGAGGTGAACGCATAGCGCGCACCCGCCGCGGCACCACGCTCAATTGTCCGCTCAATATCCTGCAGAGGGCTGGAAAGATAAATCGAAATACCCGTTTTCACGCTTCAACGCTCCTTTAAAAAAGGCCGGCGGAGCAGTTAGCCCCGCCGGCACAACCATAGCATCAAGAAATCTGCCGCGCGCCGCGAGCCCTGAGCAACACGGCTCGCGATATCAAACTATTCGCCAAAGAACTCGTTGATCTTCTGCTCGTCGACGCCAAAGAACCACGTCAGGACAAAGCCGGCGGCATAGGCAAGCAGCATAGCGGCAACGTAGCCGAGCTGCTGGCCAGGAACGACGATCAGCAGGCCAAACAGACCGGAAACGCCCTGAGAAACCGTGCCGATGTGAAGCAACGCCGCGAGCGCGCCGCCAAATCCGGCACCCAGGCAGGCCGTCACAAACGGACGAACGAGCGGCAGCGTAACAGCATACATCAGAGGCTCGCCCACACCCAGGATTCCAACGGGAATAGACTCTGCGACGTACTTCTTGAGCTTGGCGTTCTTGGTCTTAAAGTACAGCGCCAGACCGGCACCGACCTGACCGCCGCCAGCCATCATAAGGATGGGAAGCAGGTAATTGATGCCCTTGGTAGCGCCGTCGGGATCGTTGAGCATAGCGTGGATCGGCGTGAGCGCCTGATGCAGGCCGACGGAAACCAGCGGCAAGAAGCCTGCCGACAGGATATAGCCACCCAGGACGCCCAGCTTCTCGAAGATAAAGGTCAAAACGCTAAAGATGGCAGTCGTCAGCCATGCGCCAACCGGCTGGATGACGAGCATCAGAGCAAAGGCGCCGATGATGAGCACCAGCAGCGGGGACAAGAACGTGTCGAGTGCGTTGGGCATAACCTTGCGAATCTGACGCTCCATCCAGGCGAAAAATGCGCCGGCGATAAGAGCCGCGATCATGCCGCCCGCTGCGGGGTTGTACTGCGCATTGGTGAGCGGCAGCAGAATGGCAGTGGCAGGATCGGCCGCGCCAGGCGCAAGCAGGGGCATGGCACTGTTGGCGATACACATCATGCCGGCGATGCCGCCCAGCGCAGCGGAGCCACCAAACTCACGTGCCGCGTTATAGCCCACCAAGATGGGCAGATAGGCAAACAGGGCCCAGCCCATGGAACGAATGCCCTGGTACCACCACTCGCCTGCAAGCGCGCCTGCCGTCGAGACGTTGATGACGTTGCAGATACCGTTGATGAGGCCAGCCGCAATGATGCCGGGAAGCAGGGCGACGAAGACATTGGAAATCTTCTTGAGGAAGGCCTGAACCGGCTTAGACTCGTACTTGGCCTTCTGCGCGGCCTTGTTTGTGGCCGCAGCGTCAACCACGCTCTCGTCGGCAACGCCTTTCGCAAGGCCAGTGAGCTTGGAGAACTCCTCGAGCACCTTATTCACCTTGCCCGGCCCCAGCACGATCTGCATCGTGTCGTCCTCGACCAGGCCCATCACGCCGTCGAGTGCCTTAATACCCTCCGTGTCGACGTTGCCCGCGTCTTTGACGGTCACGCGCAGGCGCGTCATGCACGCCGCGTTTGCGAGCACGTTGTCTTTACCGCCCAAAAGGTCCAGCAGCTTTTGAGCCAGCTCTTTGTTCGTCATAACTCCTCCTTGTATTGGGTATCTCGTTTGGATGTCATATCAGCTCACGCCGCGCACCTATTGGGCATCGGCATTGCTCTTCTCATGGCCACTCACCGCAGCACGGACATGGCCTCGCGCTCGCTCAAGAGCTACCGCAGCCTGCTCGACATCGCAGTCCAGCAGTACCGAGACAATAGCGGTTTTTACGTGGCCGCCGGCATCTGCAAGCGCCTGAATAGCGCGCTCGCGCGTGCAGCCGGTCGCCTCCATCACGATGTTCTGGCCGCGCACCACCAACTTCTCGTTCGTCTGCTGCACATCGACCATCAGGTTTTGGTATACCTTGCCGATCTTGACCATGGCACCGGTCGAAATCATGTTGAGAATGAGCTTTTGAACCGTTCCCGCCTTGAGCCTCGTTGAGCCGGTCAGCACCTCGGGACCGGGCACGGGTTCAATGGCAAGATCTGCGCTCTCCCCGATCTTCGACCCTTGGTTGCAGGCAATTGCAATGGTCTTGCACCCAGTTGCCCTGGCGTTCACAAGGCCGCCCACCACATAGGGAGTACGGCCGCTTGCCGCCAGGCCAACGACAAGATCCTTGTCCGAGAGTCCACGCTCCCGCAGGTCGCTCGCGCCAAGTTCCTCGCTGTCTTCGGCACCTTCGACAGCCTTGATAAACGCCGTCTCGCCTCCGGCAATGAGCCCGACAATCAGATCGGGTGACACGCCAAACGTGGGCGGACACTCCGAAGCGTCGAGTACGCCCAGACGACCGCTGGTGCCTGCGCCCATGTAAAAGACGCGTCCGCCGCGCTCGAGTGCCTCAGCAGCCCAGTCGATTGCTGTGGCAACCTGGGGCAACACCTTCGTGACCGACTGGACGGCACGAAGATCCTCATCATTCATCGTCGTGACGATTTGCAGCGATGTCATCGTATCGAGGTCCATTGAACTTTGATTACGCTGTTCGGTCGTGAATTTTGTTAAATCGAGCATTTCATTCACCTCATCTTTCCTGTTTCTCGATGTAGTTTTGCTTAATGACATGCGTCGCCCGTTCGTAGTCGCTGGCAACGTAAGCAGCGTACAGGGCATCGACAACCATAAGCTGGGCCATACGCGAAGCCATGGCACCGCTGCGGACCAAGGGTTCACTCGCAGCGACGCCGAGCACGGCATCGGCCACGGTGGCAAGCTTGGATGATCCATCTACTTTGGTAACGGCCACAACGGGACAGTTGTGACGTTGAGCCTCGGCGGTGCAGTCCAGCACCTCTTGCGTCAAGCCCGAGTAGCTAAAGGCGATTGCCATATCGCCCTCATGCATGTTCTTGGCACACAAGAGCTGATCATGCCAGTCGTCGTACAGATGGCACTCCTTGTCGACACGCATGAGCTTTTGCGCCAGATCGTGCGCGACCAAACGAGAGGCACCGATACCGAACAGATTGACCGCGCGTGCCCGCTTAAGACGGGCCGCGCATCGCTCCAAGACGGTGTAATCGAGCGTTCGCGCCGTCGCCTCGATCGTGCGCACGTTGCTTTTCATCACCTTCCCCACGATACGTTCGACGCTGTCATCCATGGAGATGTCCTCGAGGGCTACGTCTTTCTTGTCACCTAAGAGCGCCAGCTCGGCAATCAGTTCGCGCTGGAACTCCTTGTAGCCCGCAAAACTCAAACGCTTGCAAAAGCGCAAAATGCTCGAGGGCGAGGAGAACGTGACATCGGCAAGACCGCGGACGGACAGCCCGACCACCTCGTGCGGATGAGCGGTTACATATGCGATGACATTGCGTTCCGACGGGCTCGCGCTGAGCTCACGCTCGCGAAGTCGCAAAAGCAATCCGTTTGCCATCTCAAACACCTCCGTTGAGAAGAATTAAAGACCAACGAACGATTCGTACCGGATACAAACAGCTTTTGCGGTACATTGTGCCGCATCGTGGCGCACAAAGGGAGAGCGTTCTACCGCTCGCCCCTCAAATCCGACCGCTCGGAAATACGCGCGACACAAAATAATTCAACAAGGTCGCATTATCAGAAACGGGTTTGTTACCGGCTAGCGCCTCGCATGGGCGCCGATCGGCCGAGTCGCATAGCGCACCAACGCCGCTGCCAGCAATACCAACAGCATGGCGGTGACATAGCCCGCAGCATCGAATCCTAAATCGATAACGTCGAAATGCCTGCCGGGAACAAAGATCTTATGTGCCTGATCGCCAACGGAGCAGACGGCGCAAAAGAGCAACACGGGCACGCAACGGGAGCAAACGCTCCACGGACGCCTAGAAAAGCAAACCACGGCCACCGAGGCGAACAATCCGACGAAGAAAAACTCTACGGTATGGGCAACGCGACGGACGTTCGTGCCCACCCACATGCGAATGGAAGCAAGTCGGCCAGACCGGACATTCGAGGCAGCCGAATCGATGCCCCCGGTCATCCCGTTCTCGGTCTGAGCTTCACCCGTGGCATCGGCAGCCTGAACGCCCGTAGCCTGACCCTCCACCACGCGCGCGGTGGACTCGCTCAGCAACGACGTCTCCACCGCATTTTGCTCCGTCAGCACCCAGATGCCCGCCAGCGTTGCAGCGAACAGAATGATCGCGGTCCATCCGATTATTTGTTTTACGCGCGCCAAGGGCCTACCTCCTTTTTTGAATATCAGCGAGTGTAGCCCCAAATGACATCGTCACCGTATCAAAATTTGAATCGCAACAGGAAGCGACAAAGCGACGCAAACCCCTACCCCGCCTCGCGCATCCAGCGATCGAACGTCCCCACGCACACGCCCAGGCACTTTGCTGCCTGGCTGCGGGTAATATCGCCCGCCTCATAGCTATCGCGCACCAGCTCAAACTGAGGAGGGCACGGCTTGCGAGGTCGACCGAAACGGACCCCTCGCGCCCGCGCCGCTGCAATTCCCTCCGCTTGGCGCCGATGGATATTCTCGCGCTCCACCTGCGCCACGTAGCTCAGCAGTTGCAGCACAATATCGGCAATCAGGGTGTTGGTCACATCCGGCGCGCCGCTGGCCCTGACGCGCGTGTCAAGCAATGGCATGTCCAACACCACAATGGCAACCCCGAGCTCCTTGGTAATGCGTCGCCATTCCTCAAGAATCTCAGAGTAATTACGGCCAAGTCGGTCGATAGAAAGCACCACCAGCACGTCCCCGTCTCCCAGGACGTGCAGCAGCTCGCGATACCTCGGGCGATCGAAGTCCTTGCCGCTCGCATGGTCGGCATAAATATTCGCCGAGCCCACGCCATAGGCGCCCAGCGCATCCAGCTGCCGATTCAGATTCTGATCGCGCGAACTCACCCGCGCATAACCGTACACCGTCGCCATCTCATCCCCGCTTTCTTGTAAACCTGCCAAAAAGGGACAGGTTTATTTTGGTAGGTTTTATCTCTCAAATAGCAGGTAAGCGGGCGGCCGAGCAGACGGCAAGGTAGCCATGATCCAAATGCGGAGGGCGGCCCCGAAAGACCGCCCTCCGCTCTCCCGCCGCGAGTCGGGATTTGGCTAATGGATAAGCTTAAAGTCCAAGTGCCCACGCGTGGTATTGACGCGCGAGACCTCGATGATCACGCGCTGGCCCAGCTCGTAACGAGTGCCCGTGTCGGCACCTGTGAGCGTGAGCGCGTCCTCGTCGAACTCGAACCACTCGTTGCCCAGGCTCTTGATCGAAACCAAGCCTTCGACCTGCGTCAGGTCCAAGCGCACGAAGAGGCCCATGCTGCTAACCCACGAGACGGTTCCGGCATAGCGCTCGCCCAGACGGTCCTCATAGTACTGGGCAATCTTGATCTTTTGCGTCGCATGGCTAGCGGCATCTGCCGCGCGCTCGGCATCGCTGCATGCGCGGCAGATCTGCGGCAGAATGCGCGGCAGCGACTCGCGCCCCTTGCCGATCAGCCGCGGCGTACGGACCAGGGCGTCCTTGCCGCCGAGCTGCTCATAGGCCAACTGCAATTTGAGCACGCGGTGCACCACCAGATCGGGGTAGCGACGGATGGGACTCGTAAAGTGACAGTAGCACGGCGCGGCGAGCGCAAAGTGGCCCTCGTTGCGCGGCTTGTACAGTGCGCGCTGCATGCTGCGCAGAAGCAGCGTGTTGACGAGCGGTGCGTTGGCCGTACCGGCGGCAGCATCAACTGCAGCCTGCAGCTCATCGGGACTCCCCAGGGCAATACCGGCAGCACGGCGATCGTCGATGATGCCCAGCTGCGCCAGCGCAACGGCGGCACCGTGCAGGCTATCGGGGCTCGGATCCTCATGCACGCGATAGCAGGCCTCGATATCACGGTCTGCCAGCCACTCTGCAACGCACTCGTTGGCGAGCAGCATGGCTTCCTCGATAAGCGACGTGGCACACGAACGCTCGCGCGCCACAATCTGCACGGGTACTCCGTCCTCATCCAATAGAGCGCGAATCTCGGCCGTGTCAAAATCGACTGAGCCGCGGGCGCGACGGATACGACGGCGAAGTTCGGCGAGTTCGTTGGCGGCGACAAGGAAATCGCCGAGGTCGACGTTGTAGCCGCGGGCGGCCTCCTCGCACGCAAGACCGCGCTCAAGCGCTTCCTCGCGCGAGGCCTCAGCAGCCGCAACATCCTCAGCGGCGCCTTCCAGCACCGAATACTCAACCGCGCCGGCACGCACCAGCAGCGCCTCGGCGCCGTCATAGTCCATACGCACACGCGAGCGAATCACGCTGGGGTACGGATCGCAATGCCGCACGCGGCCCTGCGCATCGAGCTCGATATCGACGGTAAACGCAAGACGGTCCTCGTCAGGACGAAGCGAGCACAGGTCACAGGACAGGCGTTCGGGCAGCATGGGAAGCACGCGATCGGCCAGATACACCGATGTCGTGCGATGGCGAGCCTCAAGATCGATATGCCCGTCCCAAGCCACATAGTGAGAAACGTCAGCGATATGCACACCCAGTTTGTAGCCACCCTCGGGCGTGCGCTCCAGCGAAATGGCATCATCAAAGTCACGCGCGTCGACCGGGTCGATCGTGATGACAAAGCGGTCACGCAGATCGCGGCGGAGCGGGTCCTTAAGCGCCGCGGACACATCGAGCGAAAGCCCCTCGGCCTCGTCCAGCGCGGCCTCGGGATAGCTATCGGTATAGCCGTAGCGCGCCATCACATATTGAACGCCCAAATCGGGCGCGTCATCTCCGCCAATGCGGCGCTCGATCGTCACAGTGCCCGATTCCAGGCGCGTCGGGTAGGTCAAAATGCGCGCGACGACGGCATCACCCGGGTGGACACCCAGACGATCCGCCGAGGTGTCCTCGGGCAAAATGAAGAAGTCGGCCTTCAGGCGCGAATCGAGCGGCTCAATCACACCGAGCGGACCGGCGGTATGGTACGTACCCACCACGCTTATGGCTGCGCGCTCAACCACGCCTTCGATCACGGCGCGCCGCTCACCGTGCGGGCTGTTCTTAATGCTCACGGCAACGGTATCGCCATCCATGATCTCGCGCTTACCGCGGCCCATAACCTTGTAGTCGCCGCTCTCGGTTATGACATAGGCGCCATGCTCATGGAGCTGCACGCGCCCGGTCAGGCTCGGACGGCGTTCGCTGCGCACCGGCCCACGCTTATTGCGAGCACCGCGCTTATGCTTGTTATTGCGCCCCATGGCGCCTCCTTGCTATCGATGGCGAACTCCAAAGAGTCTACCCAAATGATTCGCTTTCCTGCCGTCCCCTAGAGATCAAAAAAACGGGCCGCCCCATAAGAGACGACCCGTTGGAAGGGATGAATTCCAGGCATGCCTACACGCGCAGGTAGCGGCGCATGGCTATGGCAGAACCAAAGAGACCGATAATCACACCGACCAGAATCAGCGCAGCATAGGTCACCAGGTAGTACTGCATCGGCAGGGCAAACGACATCCAGCCGATGCTCTCCTGCAAACGCGGAATCATCAGATTGCGCAGCAGCTCCAGAACGCCGATGGAAAGCAGCGAGCCCAAAATGGCCTGCAGTACGCCCTCGGTGATAAACGGGCCGCGAATGAAGCCGTTGCTGGCGCCGACCAGACGCATAATCGCAATCTCACGACGACGCGCCGTGATGGACAGGCGAATCGTGTTGTTGATGAAGATGAATGCGATAAAGGTCAAAAGGCCAACGAGCACCACGGCGGCGATGCGGATGTAGTTGGTCACCTGGAACAGGCGGCTCACTTCCTCCTGGCCGTACAGCACGCTCGCGTTGACGTCGCCGTCATCCGCGATCTTCTGGAAGTCGGCGTTCTTCTTGAGCTTCTGGGCCGTGCTCTCGACCTTGGACGGATCGTCCATCTCAATTGCAAACGAAGCCGGCAGCGGGTTCTGGCCATCGAGCGCGCTCATGGTAGCGTCGGCGTTGCCCGACATCTTGCTCGTATACTCGGCCAGCGCGTCGTCCTTGTCCTTATAGGTCACGGACTTGACGTTATTCCACGTCTTAAGCTCGGCCTCAAAAGCCTGAACATCGGCCTGATCGGCGTCATCGCTAATGAACGCGTTGATGACAACCTGATCCTCGACGGTGCCGATCACGGAGTTCAGCATCGCGGAGCCCATGATGAACAGGCCGATGATAAACAGCGAAAGGAAGATCGTGATGACGGCGCCGAGCGAGGTAGTCCAGTTACGGAAGAAGTGACTGATTGCCTCTTTGAAGGAGTAGCCCACGTTAGTTGGTGCCATAGTTGCCGTAACCTCCCCTCTCCTGGTCGCGGATAACGTGGCCGCCCTCGAGGGCGATCACGCGACGGTGCATGCTATCGACCATCTCGCGGTCGTGCGTGGCGACGATCACGGTGGTGCCGGTGCGGTTAATACGCTCGAGCAGCTTCATGATGCCCAGCGAGATCGCCGGGTCGAGGTTACCCGTGGGCTCGTCGCAGATCAGCAGCGGCGGACGGTTGACCATAGCGCGGGCGACGGCGACGCGCTGCTGCTCGCCACCGGAAAGCTGGTCGGGCAGCGAATCCATCTGATCGGCCAGACCGACCAGACGCAGCACCTCCGGCACCTGGCTGCGAATGACGCCCTTGGGCTTGCCGATGCACTGCAGGGCAAACGCCACGTTTTCGTAGGCGGTCTTTTGCGGCAGAAGCTTAAAGTCCTGGAACACGGCGCCAATCTGGCGGCGCAGGAACGGAACCTTGCGGTTCTTGATCTTCATGAGGTCCTGACCGGCAACCAAGATGCGGCCGCTCGTCGGCTTGACGTCGCGGTTGAGCGTCGACAGCAGCGTGGTCTTACCCGAGCCGGAATGACCGACCAGGAAGACGAACTCGCCCGGATAGATCTCAATGTTGATGTCGTCGAGTGCAGGCTTGTTGGGCTGTGCCGGATAGATCTTGGTGACATGCTCCATAAGGATGACGGGCTCGACACCGGCCTGCTTGGCCATCTTCTTGCGGCTGGCCTGCGGATCGATGGGCGCAAACACCGACGTAAAATCGGGGTTGTTGAGCGCGTTATCGAGGCTTGCGACCTCGGCTGCCTGATCGCTCTCGACCACCGGGGCAGCAGGCTGCGTGGGATCGGGAATAGCGGCAAAGAGACCGGACTGCGCAGGCTGAGGAACCGGCGTCGCAGGGGCCATGGGGTCGGGAATGCCGGCCATGGTAGGCTGCGGCGTGGCGGCGCCAGCCTGAGGCTGCTCCACGCGAGCGGTCACGGCCTGAACGGGCTCAAAACCCGCCGTGCCGGAAAGCGCGACATCGCTGGTGGGATTGTAGGCAAAGGGATCGGATGCCGGCTGTGCCTGATCTGCCGGCTGAGTGGGGGCCTGAGCAACAGGCTGGCCCTCTGAATCCGGAGTGGCGAAACGACTGCCCTGGACGCCTGTCTGCGTCTTGGGGGCATCATCGCCCGCACCGGAGGTACGGAAGTGGTTACCCACTGGTGCTCCTTATCGTCGTGCGTTTAAACTACATGAGCGCTTTGTATTTTAGCAGCATTAGCTTTGCTGCACATAAGAAGCATGGCGGGGTTTGGGTCTCACCGGCCGGGCGCAGGGTTACCTCCCAAATCGTCCTCGCGCATGGCCTGCGGTAACTAAGGGGTCGCTGCGTTTTATTTGGGTGCAGCAGCGCTATGCTTGGGGCTGAATTGCACGTGGCTGGAATGAGCCCTTATCCCAATAGAAATCCTGCTTGATACGGCCTCTTTAGAAGTTGCTGTGAAATAGGGACTGTTTTAGCAGTTAAAAGCCCTAATCAGTCCTTATCTCACCGCAACTGAAACAGGGGCGCTCTCCAAGAGAGCGCCCCTGCCGGGTTTCCATAGTACTGGCGAAGCAGTCCTTGAGATCCGTCTTGCCTTATGCCAAGAACTCCTTGGTGGTCGCCACGATGTTGGCGGCGTCCAGGCCGTACTTGTGCAGGAGCTCGGCACCCGGGCCAGACTCACCGAAGGCGTCGTTGACGCCGATCTTCTTGAGCGGCGTCGGGCACTGCTCGCACAGGACATCGGCAACGGCGCTGCCCAGGCCACCGATCACAGAGTGCTCCTCGACGGTCACGACGTGGCCGGTCTTGGTGGCGCTCTTGACGATCAGGTCGGCATCGATGGGCTTGATGGTGTGCATGTTGATGACCTCGGCATCGATGCCCTCGGCAGCAAGCTGCTCGGCGGCCTCGAGAGCCTCGCCGACCATCAGGCCGCAGGCGATGATGGTCACATCGGCGCCCTCGCGCATGACAATGCCCTTACCCAACTCGAACTTGTAGGTCTCGGGGTCGTTGATAACCGGCGAGACCAGACGGGCAAAGCGCATGTACACGGGGCCGTCGCACTCGTAGGCGGCGCGCGTCACGGCGCGGGCCTCGACATCGTCGGCCGGAACGATAACGGTCATGCCGGGGATGACGCGCATCAGGGCGATATCCTCGCAGCACTGATGCGTAGCACCGTCCTCGCCCACCGAGATACCGGCGTGCGTGGCACCGATCTTAACGTTGAGGTGCGGGTAGCCGATGGAGTTACGGACCTGCTCAAAGGCGCGGCCGGCGGCGAACATGGCAAAGGTGCTCGCGAAGGCAACGCGACCGGTGGTTGCGATACCGGCGGCAACACCCATCAGGTTGCTCTCGGCGATACCCACATCGAAGAAACGGTCGGGGCAGGCGGCCTTAAACTTACCGGTCTGCGTGGCGGCGGCCAGGTCGGCGTCGAGGACCACAAAGTCATCGTGCTCGTTGGCGAGCTCGACGAGGGCCTCGCCGTAGCTTACGCGCGTGGCGGTTTTCTTGACGTCTGCCATCCTAGAGCTCCTCTCCAGCGGCCGTGAGCTCTGCCATGGCCTGCTCAAACTGTTCATCGTTGGGGGCTTTACCGTGCCAACCCACCTGGTTCTCCATAAAGGAGACGCCCTTGCCCTTTGTGGTCTCCGCGATAATGGCAGTCGGCTGCCCCTTGGTGGCGCGAGCCTCGGCAAAGGCAGCGCGAATCTGGTCGAAATCGTTGCCGTCGGCGAGCTCAACCACATGGAACTTAAAAGCACGGAACTTGTCGGCGAGCGGCATGGGGTCGTTGACTTCCTCGACGGGGCCGTCGATCTGCAGGCCGTTGTGGTCGACGATCACGCAGAGGTTATCGAGCTGCTGGTTGCCGGCAAACATGGCGGCCTCCCAGACCTGGCCCTCCTCGCTCTCGCCGTCGCCTAGCAGGGCGTAGGTGCGATAGTCGTCGCCCCAGTGCTTGGCGGCAACGGCCATGCCCACGGCGGCGGAGATGCCCTGGCCGAGCGAACCGGTGGACATGTCAACGCCCGGAGTGTCGTTCATGTTGGGATGACCCTGCAGGTGGCTGCCGATGTGGCGCAGCGTCTCGAGATCCTCCTTGGGGAAGAACCCCCGCTCGGCGAGCACGGCGTACAGACCAGGTGCACAGTGGCCCTTGGAAAGCACGAAGCGATCGCGGTCGGCCTTGCGGGGATCGGCCGGGTCGACGTTCATTTCCTCAAAGTACAGATAGGTCATGATGTCGGCAGCGCCGAGCGAACCGCCCGGATGGCCGGACTTGGCAGCGTGCACGCCGGTGACGATGCCCTTCCTTACCTCGTTGGCAACCTTTTTGAGCTCTTCGTCGCTCATTGTGCCTTCCTTTCATCCTCATTAGACAAAATGCGCACGGCACCGAAGGTAATCCCAACACAGCCGCAATGCACGTACGTCATTCATTATGCTGGAAACTGATGGCTTTACCAGAGTTTTTATCATTATTTGAACAATTTAGCAGGCAGAACCGCTGATGAAACGGTTTATCAATGTGAACGTCTTTTGGATGGAACGCGGTCGCCCCTACGCGCTAATGTCCTTGAATCCCTCGCCGAAGGCTTCCGTAACGTCAGCGACCGTCACAATGGCGTGAGGATCGCGCTCGCGCACGATCGTCTTGAGGGTATTGAGCTCTCGACGGCTCACGATGACCATAATCACCGGCTTCTCGGCACCCGAATACATGCCAGTCGCCTTAAACTTGGTACAACCACGACCCAGGCCATACATGATATCGGCAGCGATATCAGGGAACTTGTCCGAGATGATGAGTACCATACGGCGTTTGTTGCCACCATCGACCACGGCATCGATCACGTAGCCGCTAATGACCATCGAAAGGCCTGCATACAGTGCGTTTTCGATTGAAAAGACCGGAGCCGACAGCGCACACACGGCAACATCGATCGCCATGACGGTCGAGCCCACCGGCAGCGAGGTGTTACGCGAGATGATTTGGCCAATCGTGTCCGAGCCGCCGGTGTTGGCGCCGGCGCGCAACACCATGCCGTAACCGATGCCCGTGATAATGCCGCCCCACATAGCGGGAAGCATCAGGTCTGCATGTGCCAGAGGCGCTACAAACGGGGCGAACAGATCGGTAAAGAAGCCCAGCAGCACAAAGCCCGTCGCGGTCTGCACCACGTAGAACATGCCGCCCTCGCGCATAACGACCAGCAACAGCAAGGCGTTCATCACGATCGTCTGAATACCAACGGGAAGCGATATGCCGCGCGATGCGCCGACCGCCTGGATAATGGTGGCAAGGCCCGTAACACCACCGGCAGCAAGGCCGTTGGGAATCAAAAACAGGTCCGTCGCGATAGCTGCCAGGGCGCAGCCAAACATGATCTTGGGCAAGTCATGAAAGAAGTTCAGCGAAAGAATGCGCTTGATGTCCAGACGATATGCCATGCTGCCTCCCTCAAAAAAGCGCACCCAAACGAGTGCGCTTTGAACTTCTTACTGTATTCGATTCTACCGATTCACCGGGCAAATACCACCCCTGCGAAGTGTTTGCATCGACCCGGAGCCAATCATGTGCCTAGGCAGACGATGCTTCCGCATCGGCGTTGCCGGTTGCCCAACGATGGTAGCCGATCACAAACGGATCCAGATCGCCATCGTCGAGAACGGCCTCGACGTTGCTGGTCTCCACGCCCGTGCGCAGGTCCTTGACCATCTGATACGGGTAGAGCACGTAGCTGCGAATCTGGTTGCCAAAACCGATCGTGGTCTTGGGCCCGCGAATCTCATCCAGGGCCTCGGCGCGCTTCTCGAGCTCGATCTCGTACAGACGGGCCTTGAGAATCTGCATGCACGCAGCCTTGTTTTGAATCTGGCTGCGCTCGTTTTGGCAAGTGACAACGATGCCGCTGGGAAAATGCGTCACGCGTACGGCAGAGTCGGTGGTGTTGACGCCCTGGCCGCCCGGACCGTTCGCGTGATACACGTCCACGCGGATATCGTCGGGACTGATCTCGATGTCGATATCGTCAGGCAACACGGGAATGACCTCGACGCCGGCAAACGTGGTCTGGCGGCGCTTCTTATCATCGGTGGGGCTGATGCGTACCAGGCGGTGAACGCCGGCCTCGGCGCGCAGCATGCCAAACGCGTCCTTGCCCTCGACGGTAAAGGTCGCACGGTCGATGCCGATGACCTCAGCCGCGGGGCAGTCGTTAATGGTGACCTTCCAGCCGCGACGCTGGCAGTACTTCATGTACATCTTAAAGAGCATGAAGGTCCAGTCCTGTGCCTCCAGGCCACCCTGTCCGGGCTTGATGGTCACAATCGCGTCGCCGTGATCGAACTCACCGGTAAACCAGCTCGAAAGCTCGAGCTCGTCGATAGCGCGGGCCAGGCGTTCTGCCGTAGCGGCAGCCTCCTCGCGCAATGCGGCGGCATCGGGGTCGTCGCCCATCTCCTCGGCAAGCTCCAGCGCCGCGCGGGCGTCAGATAGCTCGCCGCGCGCGGTATCCACGGCAGCGATATCTTCCTTGGCGCGAGCGATCTCCTCCATGGTGGCGCGAGCGGCGTCGGCGTCATCCCAAAAGCCGGGGGCCACGCTTTTTGCCTCGAGCTCGGTCACGCGCGTGCGCTTCTCGTCCAAATGAAGATACGACTCGACCTCGCCGAGCCGGTCCGCAAACGCGTCCAGCTCGGCGGGCGTTACCTCTAAAGCCTCGGCCATTAACGATTCCTGCCGTGGCAGTACTTGAACTTCTTGCCGCTGCCGCAGGGGCAAAGGTCGTTGCGGCCCACGTTGACATAAGGGTCATCGCTCTCGGACTTGCGGTAGGTGGTCACCTTGCCGCCGTTGTTGACAGCAGCCGGGCCTCCCTGGACGGCCGTACGAGCCTGAACCTGTGCCTGCTTGCGCAGCACCGAGCTGCCGTTGTCGCCATCGACGTCGGCGGGGCCGGAGAAGCGCGCACCCTCGAGCGCGGGGTCCTCCTTGTGCTCCACGGCCTGCGGGGCGGCCTTGATCTCGATGCGCAGAACGGTGCGCAGGTAATCCTCGTACATGGTGTCAACGAGCATCTGGAAGGCACCATAAGCCTCAGTCTTGTACTCGACCAGCGGGTCGCGCTGGCCAAAGCCGCGCAGTCCGATACCGGTCTTGAGGTAGTCCATCTCCTGCAGGTAGTTCATCCAGCGGGTATCGATGACGCGCAGCATGACCTGAGTGTTGAGCTCGCGCATGAGGTCCTCACCCAGGCGCTCGGCCTTCATGTTGTAGCACTTCTCAACGTATGCCAGGACATCGGCAGCCAGGGCCTCGAAGTCCTCGTCGGGGAACTTGGGCGTATCGATATGCCCGGTGAGCTCCACGACCCACTTGCGCAGGCCCTCGAGATCGCGCTCGCCATCGTGGCTGTCCTTGGTGCAGAACTCCTGAACACAGCGGTACACGGTATCGTGCATGACCTCGGTGATGTGGTCGGTCAGGTCCTTGCCGTCCAGAATCTTGTTGCGCTCGGCGTAGATGACCTGGCGCTGCTTGTTCATGACGTCGTCGTACTCAAGAACGCTCTTGCGCATGGAGAAGTTGATGCTCTCGACCTTGTGCTGGGCGTTCTCGACGGCCTTGGAGATGATCTTGTGCTGGATGGGCATGTCGTCGCCCATGTCGGCGGTAACCATCATCTTGGAAACGCGGTCCATCTTGTCGCCGCCGAACAGGCGCATGAGGTCGTCCTCGAGCGACAGGTAGAACTGAGTCTCGCCCGGATCGCCCTGACGACCGGAGCGGCCGCGCAGCTGGTTGTCGATACGACGGGACTCATGGCGCTCGGTGCCGATGACGGTCAGGCCGCCGGCGGCAAGCACGCGCTCGCGTTCGGCCTTGCAGGTCTCCTTGGCCTCAGCGTTAAACTGCTCGAGCTGCTCGGGCGTCACGTCCTCCATGGTCAGGCCCTCGTACTCAAGGCGCTCGCGCACCAGCTCGTCGGGATTGCCACCCAGCAGGATGTCGGTACCACGACCGGCCATGTTAGTAGCGATGGTCACGGCGCCGTAGCGTCCGGCCTGGGCAACGATATGAGCCTCGCGCTCGTGATGCTTAGCGTTGAGGACCTCGTGCGCGATACCGCGCTTGGTAAGGGCGGCCGACAGCTTCTCGGAGCTTTCGATGGAGACGGTGCCCACCAGGACCGGCTGGCCCTTGGCGTGACGTCGCTCGACGTCGTCGGCAACGGCGTTGTACTTGGCCTGGATGGTGCGGTACACCAGGTCCTCGTGGTCGACACGCTGAACGGGCTTGTTGGAGGGGATGACCTCGACGGGCAGCTTGTAGATCTCGCGGAACTCGGCATCCTCGGTGAGTGCCGTACCAGTCA
>URFP01000005.1:0-30591 GCA_900547235.1 uncultured Collinsella sp.
GCGGTCCCGCAAGATACCACGGGCGCACGGCGGATGCCTTGGCACAGGGAGCCGATGAAGGACGCGGCAAGCTGCGATAATCCCCGGCGAGGAGCACACATCCTTCGACCCGGGGGTCTCCGAATGGGCGAACCCATCCACAGCAGTGTGGATATCCCCACCCCGAACACATAGGGGCGGGGAGGACAACCCGGGGAACTGAAACATCTAAGTACCCGGAGGAGAGGAAATCAATCTCGAGACTCCCCGAGTAGCGGCGAGCGAAAGGGGACCGATGGCCAAACCGTCGAGCGGGCATACCCGGCAGGGGTTCCGCCGGCGGGGTTGCAGGGCCGCGCATCCGGGGGCTGCCGCCCCCGGGCGCAGGTCCGGCTGGGGAGCGGAACGGCATGGGAGGGCCGGCCGCAGCGGGTGACAGCCCCGTACGCGAACCCAGACCGGACGGCGCGACGCGGTCCCTGAGTAGGGCCGGGCACGTGAAACCCGGTCCGAACCTGGGTGGACCACCATCCAAGCCTGAGTACTACCCTGTGACCGATAGCGCACCAGTACCGTGAGGGAAAGGTGAAAAGCACCCCGGGAGGGGAGTGAAACAGTACCTGAAACCGTGCGCCCACGAGCAGTCGGAGCACCCTTGTGGTGTGACGGCGTGCCTTTTGTAGAATGAGCCAGCGAGTCGCTGGCGCGGGGCGAGGTTAACCGAAAGGGAGCCGGAGCGAAAGCGAGCCTTAACAGGGCGACTTGAGTCCCGCGCCGCGGACGCGAAGCCGGGTGAGCTATCCGTGGGCAGGCTGAAGCGGGGGTAAGACCCCGTGGAGGGCCGAACGCACGTCGGTTGAAAACGGCGGCGATGACCTGCGGATAGGGGTGAAAGGCCAATCAAACCCGGAGATATCTCGTTCTCCCCGAAATAGCTTTAGGGCTAGCGTCGCGCGTTCACCGCCGGAGGTAGAGCACCGGATGGACGAGGGGGCTTCGCCGCCTACCGAATCCAACCGAACTCCGAATGCCGGCGGCCCAGAGCGCGGCAGTCAGAGCATGTGGGCTAAGCTGTGTGCTCGAGAGGGAAACAGCCCGGACCGCCCGCTAAGGTCCCCAAGTTCCAGCCGAGTGGCAAAGGATGTGCGTCCGCCCAGACAACCAGGATGTTGGCTTAGAAGCAGCCATGCATTCAAAGAGTGCGTAACAGCTCACTGGTCGAGTGGACATGCGCCGACAATACACGGGGCTAAGCTGGACACCGAAGCGGCGGGATTTTACCTAAGTAGAATCGGTAGGGGAGCTTCCCATGGGCGGGGAAGCCGCCGGGCGACCGGCGGTGGAGCGCATGGGAGTGAGAATGCTGGCATGAGTAGCGAGAGACGAGAGAGTAACTCGTCCGCCGTGAACCCGAGGTTTCCTGGGCAAGGCTAATCCTCCCAGGGTCAGTCGGGGGCTAAGGCGAGGCCGGGAGGCGTAGCCGACGCGCAGCAGGCAGACATTCCTGCACCGCGCACGCGGCGCTACGACCGACGGGGCGACGGATGGGGGTGGCTCGGCGGGGTTCTGGACGTCCCCGTGATGGAGCGCGGCCCGCGGACCAGGGAAATCCGGTCCGCACGAGGGCGAGGCTCCGGACGAAGCACTTAAGCGAAGCGAGTGAGCCCGAGGTCCCTAGAAAAACCCCTAGGCAGGCGCGTGCGCGCCCGTACCGCAAACCGACACAGGTGGGTGGGTAGAACATACCGAGGCGATCGGGTCAACCATGGTCAAGGAACTCGGCACAATGGCCCCGTAACTTCGGGAGAAGGGGTGCCCGCGCGTACGTGAACGGACTTGCTCCGGGAGCGGAGGCGGGCCGCAGTGGAGAGGCCCAAGCGACTGTTTACCAAAAACACAGGACTCTGCAGAAGCCGCAAGGCGACGTATAGGGTCTGACGCCTGCCCGGTGCCGGAAGGTCACGCGGAGGAGTTAGCGCATCGCGCGAAGCCCCGAAGCCAAGCCCCGGTAAACGGCGGCCGTAACTATAACGGTCCTAAGGTAGCGAAATTCCTTGTCGGGTAAGTTCCGACCTGCACGAAAGGCGCAACGACTTGGGCGCTGTCTCGACCATGGACCCGGTGAAATTGCACTGGTCGTGAAGATGCGACTTACCCGCGGAAGGACGGAAAGACCCCGTGAACCTTCACTGCAGCTTGGCATTGGCCGCTGGTCCCGCGTGTAGAGGATAGGCAGGAGGCACAGATCCGGAGGCGCCAGC
Source organism: uncultured Collinsella sp. (assembly GCA_900547235.1). Lineage (GTDB taxonomy): Bacteria > Actinomycetota > Coriobacteriia > Coriobacteriales > Coriobacteriaceae > Collinsella. The sequence goes on from URFP01000005.1 coordinate 2,241, forward strand.
CCCCGGGGAGCCGCCCTTGGAATACTGCCCTCGCGCGACCGGCGTCCTAACCCGAGGCCGTCAACCGGCTCGGGGACCGTGCCAGGCGGGCAGTTTGACTGGGGCGGTCGCCTCCTAAAGGGTAACGGAGGCGCGCGAAGGTCCGCTCGGGACGGTCGGCAACCGTCCTTTTGAATGCAAGAGTACAAGCGGGCTTGACTGCGAGGCCCACAAGCCGAGCAGGTGCGAAAGCAGGCTCTAGTGATCCGGCGGCCCCGAGTGGGTGGGCCGTCGCTCAACGGATAAAAGGTACTCCGGGGATAACAGGCTGATCTTGCCCAAGAGTCCACATCGACGGCAAGGTTTGGCACCTCGATGTCGGCTCATCGCATCCTGGGGCTGGAGCAGGTCCCAAGGGTACGGCTGTTCGCCGTTTAAAGCGGTACGCGAGCTGGGTTCAGAACGTCGTGAGACAGTTCGGTCCCTATCCTCCGTGGGCGCAGGAGAATCGATGGAGGCTGCCCCCAGTACGAGAGGACCGGGGTGGACGCACCTCCGGTGAACCGGTTGTCGACCAACGGCACGGCCGGGTAGCCGCGTGCGGCGCGGATAACCGCTGAAGGCATCTAAGCGGGAAGCCGTTCCAGGGATTAGTTCTCCTTCCGGTAAGGGCCCAGGTAGACTACCTGGTCGATAGACGGCAGGTGCAAGGACGGCGACGTCCTCAGCCGAGCCGCACTAATCGCCCGAGCTCTTCCGGAACCGCACCTCGCGGCCCGCGGGACATGCGCTCTGAAGCGCGGTCCGGGCACGAGGATGCCCCCGAGTCACCTCCCCTATGCGCCATGCGGCCCCCAGGGCACGTAGATGTTAGACCCAGGACACCGTAACGGTGGGCGCCGCCCACCGGTCAGCGGCCAGAGCATGGGGGGCACGCCCGGTCCCGTTCCGAACCCGGAAGCTAAGCCCCATCGCGCCGAGAGTACTGCGGGGCCAGCCCGTGGGAGGCCAGGGCGCCGCTGACCGGTGGACGGCACCGAGCCGTCGGATGACTTGAAGAAGGGGGAGGCCTCGCGGCCTCCCCCTTTTTTTTGCGTTTTATAGAGAGCTGTAATACAAGAACTCGCCTTCTCTTAGCTTGTCTTACTGTTTGGCTGTATTTTGAGTCCTTCTTTTGTATTTGCGCGATAATAACTCCCATTGGCGTTAGGGAGGACTTGATGTTTACCGTTTTTGTCTTGGGCAATATTGCTTCGGGTAAGTCGACTGCCTGCCGCTATCTCGAATCTCATGGCGCCATGCTCATCGATCTGGACGAACTTGCCAAATCGCTGTATGTGCCAGGCTCCGATATCGTCAATGCCCTCGCGGAAGAATTTGGCTGGGATATTTTGGACGAGGAGGGCGGCGTTCGCCGTAACATACTCGCTTCTCGAGCTTTTGTTTCTCCTGATGCGGTCGCGAGGCTCAATAGCATTGTGCACCCCGTTCTCATTGAGCAGCTGTCACTGAGGATTCTTGATCCGGTTTGCTGCACGGTTTCTTCCCCCCGTTATCCCTTTGCGGTGGTCGAGGTTTCTGCTCCGACTGGTTTTGAGGATGCATTTGGCTTGGCTGATGAAATTCTGGTCATCAGCGCCCCTTTGTCAGTTCGTCGCGAGCGTGCTATTCAGCGTGGCATGGAGCCATCTGATTTCGATGCCCGTTCTGCTTGCCAGCCCGATGAGTCTGCGCTGTGCAATCTCGCTACAACGGTGATTGATAATGCCGCAGGCGATAATTCGCTCTTTGAGCAGCTTGACTCATGGCTTGCATGCCATGGGTTTATAGACACTGCGAATAAGGAGGATTCCGATGCCTAAGACACGTTTCTTTGCGTGGTATCGCCTTATTCCGCTGGCTGCCGTTTTTGCCTTCGGCCTTATCTCATTCGTTTACTCGTGTGCTCCTGCCGCCTTCTTTAAGCCGCTGTATCCGATTGACTACGAGGCGTACGTAAAGCAATCGAGCATTTCGCACAATCTTGATCCGTATCTGGTGTGTGCTGTCATAAAGTCGGAATCGAATTGGGATCCCGAGGCCGAGTCGAATCAAGGCGCTCGGGGATTAATGCAGCTGATGCCCGAGACTGCCCAGGATATGATTGCCAAAGGTCTTGTCGATGGTAGCGAGTATTCAGCCGACAACCTTAACGATCCCGCTACGAACATCGAGTTTGGCTGTGCGTATCTTTCGTATCTTCTAACGTATTTCAACGGGTCGACGGATAGCGCTATTGCCGCATATAACGCCGGCATGGGCAATGTGGATGGTTGGGCGCAGCAGAGCACCTCGCTTCACAATGCGATTACCTTCCCCGAGACGCAGGCTTATCTGATTCGCGTCAATAATGCCTGGGTTCGCTATAAGACGCTCTATCCCGATCGGTTCGTATAGGACTAAGCCCACCTCCTGCGTATACTGCAGATGTATGAGTTAGGAGTATCCATGACGGAATTTGAAGTAGAACGCGTTGGTGGTGAACTTAAGCGCTTTGGCGTTGAGGGCGCTGAGGTGCCGTTTGAAGTCGTTTCTCCCTATGAGCCTGCAGGTTCTCAGCCTAAGGCCATTGAGTCGCTTGTGCAGGGTGTGAGGGACGGAGATCGCTATCAGGTTTTGCTGGGCGTGACTGGTTCGGGCAAGACCTTCACGATGGCTAAGACTATTGAGGCCCTGGGGAAGCCGACGCTGGTCATGGCTCCCAATAAAACGCTCGCCGCTCAGCTTGCGAGCGAGCTCAAAGAGTTCTTTCCCAACAACGCTGTGGTCTACTTTGTCTCGTACTACGACTACTATCAGCCCGAGGCGTATGTGCCGCAAAGCGATACATATATCGAGAAAGACTCCTCGATTAACGAAGAGGTCGAGATGCTGCGCCATCAGGCGACCGCATCGCTGCTCTCTCGACGCGATGTGATCGTTGTCGCATCGGTCTCGTGTATCTATGGCATTGGTTCTCCTGAGGACTATGCGGGTCTGGCTCCAAACGTCGACAAGAAGGTGCCGCTCGAGCGCGATGACTTTATCCATGCACTTATCGACATTCAATATGATCGCAATGACTATGACCTGGCGCGCGGCACGTTCCGCGTGCGCGGCGATGTTGTCGACGTGTATCCGCCTTATGCCGAGCATCCGTTGCGGTTTGAGTTCTTTGGCGACGAGGTCGAGCTGATTGCCGAGATCGATGAGGTTACCGGTGAGATGCTTCGTGAGTACGAGGCCATCCCCGTATGGCCGGCATCGCACTACGTGACCGAGAAGCCGAAGGTCAAGGCGGCTCTGAAATCGATCAGCGAAGAGTGCGAGAAGCGCGTGGCGGAGCTCAAGGCGACTGATAAGTTGCTCGAGGCGCAGCGTCTGCAGCAGCGCACCGATTATGATCTTGAGATGCTCGAGACGATGGGTTTTTGCAACGGCATCGAGAACTACTCGCGTCATCTGGACGGTCGCAAGCCGGGTGAGCCGCCGTTTACCCTAATCGATTACTTTCCCAAGGATATGCTCTGCATCATCGATGAGAGCCATGTGACGGTGCCGCAGATTCGCGGCATGCACGAAGGTGACCGCTCGCGTAAGGTGACGCTGGTGGAACACGGTTTTCGTCTGCCCTCGGCGCTCGATAACCGCCCGCTTCGTTTCGATGAGTTTGAGGCGAGGATTCCCCAGTTCATCTATGTTTCGGCCACGCCGGGCGACTATGAGCTGCGGGTGAGCCAAAACGATGTTGAGCAGATTATTCGTCCGACCGGTCTGCTCGACCCCAAGATTGATGTGCGTCCGGTTCGTGGGCAGATTGACGATCTTGAGGACGAGATTCGCGAGCGCGTGGTGCGCAAGGAGCGCGTACTGGTGACCACGCTCACCAAGCGCATGGCCGAGGACCTGACCGACCATCTGCTTGATGCCGGCATTAAGGTCAATTACATGCACTCCGATACAGCGACGATGGACCGTGTCGAGATCCTGCGAACGCTGCGCGAGGGAAAGATCGATGTTCTCGTTGGCATCAACCTGCTTCGCGAGGGCTTGGATCTCCCCGAGGTCTCACTGGTGGCAATTCTCGATGCCGATAAGGAAGGCTTCTTGCGCAACCGCCGTTCGCTGATTCAGACGATTGGCCGCGCGGCCCGTAACGCCGATGGCGAAGTCATCATGTATGCAGACGTTATGACCGATTCGATGAAAGAGGCCATCGAGGAGACGCAGCGCCGTCGCGAGATTCAGATGGCATATAACGAAGAGCATGGCATTGTGCCCAAGACGGTGCGCAAGGCCATCAACGACATCTCAAGTTTTATTGCCGAGGCCGAAAAAACCGTGGGTTCCAAGGGACGCTCGAAGGGCGACTCTCTTGGCCATGGCGCATTCTATACGCCCGATGAGTCGGGCGAGGGTGGCGTGCCGGAAACGGTGGCGCCCGAGCAGACACTTGCGGAGCAGTTGGAAGAACTGCCGCATGACGAGCTTGTGCGGATCGTCGAAACCATGGAAGAGGATATGCGTAACGCTTCTGCTGCCATGGACTTTGAGGAGGCGGCGCGCCTGCGCGATGCCATCGTTCAGATTCGGGCGATGCTCGAGGGTGCGTCTGAGGACGAGACGATCGAGCGCTTACGTTCGCAGGCCCGCAAGGGTTCCACGTTCGCATCGGGCAGAAAGCGCCAGGGTGCACGGTTTAAGAAATAGTGAACAGGCCCCGAGTTCCCTGTGGAGCTTGGGGCCTGTGTCTTTTGCGCGCTGGAATTCGTGCGTTAGAGGTCTGCGATCAGGGCTTCGGCACAACGGATGCCGTCGGTGGCTGCGCTCATGATGCCGCCGGCATATCCAGCTCCCTCACCACAAGGGTAGAGGCCCGGGGTCGACACGGCATGGCACGTTCGGTCTCGGGTGACAGTGACCGGTGAGCTCGAACGAGTCTCCACGCCGGTAAGAACGGCATCGGGGCGGTCGTAGCCGCGTAGCTTTTTTCCGAGTAGGGGAAGTCCCAGGCGGAGCGACTCGACGATATGCTGCGGCAGGGCTTCGTCAATTGCCGTCCAGGTCACACCGAGCGGATAGGTGGGCTTTACCTTTCCGGGCGCCTTGCTGGCGCGTCCTGCGAGGAAATCTCCGACGAGTTGTGCCGGTGCGTTCCAGTTGGAACCGCCCAGGCGATAGGCGGCCGCCTCGCAGGCACGCTGGAGCTCGACGCCGGCGAGCGGGTCATCGTTGGGAAGGTCCTCAGGCGTGACGTTAACGAGTAGGGCGGCATTTGCATTGCGTCCGTCGCGGGCATTGAGACTGGCGCCGTTGACGCACAGGTGGCCCTGCTCGGAAGAGGCGGCGACAACCTGCCCGCCGGGGCACATGCAAAACGAGAACACGCTGCGGCCGTTGGGAAGATGGGCGACGAGCTTGTAAGGGGCTGCTCCGAGGGCAGGATGTCCCGCCGAGGCTCCGTATTGGACTCGGTCGATGTCGCGCTGCGGATGCTCGATGCGAACGCCCATGGCAAAGGTCTTTTGTGCGAGGGCCACGTTGTGGCCCTTAAGGAGCTCAAAAATATCGCGAGCAGAATGCCCGCAGGCGAGGATGAGGTGCTTTGTCTCGATTGGCTCGCAAGCGGCGTCTTGGGACGATTGGACATCAATACCGGTGATGGCGCCAGACGCGTCGATGCGAATGTCGACGAGCTTCGTTCGATAGCGGACGACACCTCCGAGCTGCTCGATGCGCTGGGATATAGCGGTGACGACCGTGGGAAGGATGTCGGAGCCAATGTGCGGCTTGGCATCCCACAGAATATCGCGGGGCGCACCCGCCTCGACGAAGGTTTCGAGGATAAGGCGATGGGCGGGATTTTTGGTTCCCGTATTGAGCTTGCCGTCCGAGAAGGTCCCCGCGCCGCCCAGGCCAAACTGGATATTGCTCTCGGGGTCGAGGATGCGCTCCTTTAGAAAGAGGTCGATCGCCTGCGAGCGGCGAAATGCCGGGTCGCCGCGCTCGATGAGCAAGGGCTTAAGACCTGCTTCGGCGAGCGTAAGCGCAGCGAAAAGGCCGGCGCATCCGGCGCCGACAACGACAGGGCGTTCTTGAGGCGCGTCGGAGGCGGGGGAGGGGAATGAAGGCTCATCGTCTTCTATCGCGCGTACGCGCGAGCGGTCACGCTCGGCAACGCTGTCGACCGCTTCTCGCTCGAGGTGGGGACTAGTCAGCTCAACACGAAAGCCCAGGATAAAATGGACGTCTCGTTTTTTGCGAGCGTCGATTGACTTGCGGTGGAGCTCGATGGACTTGATCTCGGAGTCCTTGCAACGTAGGACGCGCTTGGCGACTCGCTTGCCAACAATGAGACAGGCATTTTCATCGCCGGCTTCATCGAGCGACGCGTTGACTTGGGTGATTTCGATCATCGAGGTCTCCTTAGAGGCAAGAAAGAGGCCGTCCGGTATTCCAGACGGCCCGAATGCGTTTTTGATTATAGACTGCGCGGCTACAGGCTGCTTGCAGCGCGAATGCCCGAGATCCAGGCCCACGCAAGGTTAAAGCCTCCGCAATCGGCGTCGATGTCGAGCGCTTCACCGCAAACGTAAAGCGGAGCGTCGACAACGCTGCGCGCGCGTAGGCTGGGTGTTGAGATACTCTTGACAGATACGCCACCACGCGTGACCTGCGCTGAGCGCTCCTCGGCTGTTCCCTCGACGAACAACTTAAAGTGCTTGAGGATCGAGACCAGGTGGATGACATCGTTGGAGCCTGGATGGCACTGCTCGAACGCTGTGCAGACGACGCGGGAGAGTTGCGGGGCGAGCATGCCGTCGAGCCAACGGGGATCGCGGGGTGAAAAGTCACCGAACAGCTCAACGCGCCGGTTGAGCATATTGAGCAACTCGTCTTTGGAGAGGTCGGGGAAAACGTCGAGCAGGATCGTATCGCCGTGCTGGATACGACGAGAGAGGTTGAAGACAGCGACACCCGAGATACCGAAGGTTCGAAACAGCACTTCACCGTCTTCGTGCCAGAGCTCATTATGATTGCGGGCGAGCGTCAAGCGGGCACGGACGCGCAGGCCATCCAACGTCTTGAATGCCGCCCGATCGCCAACGACCGTTGCCGATACGGGGCAGAGGATGGGGCGCAGTGAAGTGAGGGGGAGGCTAAACGTATCGGCGATACCGGTGGGGTTGCCGCCCGTGGCGATAATTACGGCATGTGCCTGCAGGGCCTCGTTCTTGCGAGGGACATCGGCGAGCGCTTTCCGAAGCGAGCGGAGCTCCGATTTTCGGTCGTCGTGCTTTTTTGCCTTGAGTGCCCGCGCTGGACGGTCTATTTGGAGTGCCCAGCCTTCGGAAGCTTTGTGCGCCGAGGCAACGTTGGCTCCGCAGATTAAGGTGATACCTAGGCGGTCGCAAACGCTGAGAAGCGCGTCGCGCACCGATTCGGCGCGAAGGGAGCGCGGGTACAGCCGGCCTTCCTCGGAGGTTGTCATGATGCCCAGCGAGGAGAAGAAACCCATAAGCTCTTGTTCGGGCTGGGGGCCCATGACGGATGTGACGAATGCTGGGTGGTTATACCGCTGAGGATCGATCGATTCGTTGGAGAGGTTGCAGCGGCCGTTACCGGTCGCAAGGAGCTTGAGGCCGCAGGCGACATCGCGCTCAACGATGCAGACGCTTTTGCCAGCGCGTGCGGCCGTAATGGCGGCGGCGAGGCCTGAAGCCCCGCCGCCGATTACCAAGACGTCATAGAGGGCGCTCGCGTTCACTTAGGCCTCGTCGGTCTCGTGCGGGGTAATAGCCTCGACGGCAGAGACCGCCTTGGGCAACATGCCATCGGGCAGCGCGGTCTCGACCTCGCCCTTATCGCAGGCCTCGGCGAGTGCCGGATTAATGGGAAGCTGGCCCAAGATGTCGAGGTTATAGCGCTCTGCGACCTCGGGGAGCTTGCTCTTGCCAAAGACCTCGATCTTCTTGCCGCAGTCGGGGCACTCAATATAGCTCATGTTCTCGACAATGCCCAGAATGGGGACGTTCATCTTCTCGGCCATGTTGACCGCCTTGGCGACGATCATCGAGACCAGATCCTGCGGGCTCGTGACGATGACGATGCCGTCGACCGGCAGCGACTGGAAGACGGTGAGCGCGACGTCGCCTGTTCCCGGAGGCATGTCGACCAGCAGGTAGTCGATGGGGCCCCACGAGGTCTCGCTCCAGAACTGCCTAATGGCGCCTGCGATGACCGGACCGCGCCAAAGGACGGGGTCGGTCTCGTTTTGGAGCAGCAGGTTGGAGCTCATGACCTTGACGCCGTGCTCGGAGATTTCGGGCAGCATAAGGTTGCCAAGGGCATGGACGTGGCGTCCACTCATACCGAACATCTTGGGGATAGAGGGACCGGTGATGTCGGCATCGAGGACGCCGACCTTGTGGCCGTGACGGGCAAGCTCGGTGGCGATGGCACCGGTGACAAATGACTTGCCGACACCGCCCTTGCCGGAAAGCACGGCGATGACGCGCTTGACCTCGGACAGCGTGTTCTCCTCAAATTGCGACGGCGACGTTTGTCCGCCGGCGGCCTGTGCGTGTTCGCAACCCATGTATGACTCCTTTGTATATGCTGGGGCCGGGGCCCCGCGATGTGACACGAGCGTCATTGTACCCTCGTTTGCGAGCGGGAGTCATTTGCGATGCGTTTGGGCCGAGCGTGCTTGCAATACGATGGGCCCAAGCGAATGGGCGGGCTTACTGAACTTTGCTGGCGAACTCGAGGTATTGCATGCGCTGCAGCTTGTCGATCGTCGAGGCGTAGGGGCTGTCTTCCGATTCCAAGTCGTAGCGCAGCCCGTCGGCACCGAGATAGCCGGCGACATTGATGGTGGGCACATCTGACCTTGTCGCAAGCAGGGCCTTTTGGTAATTGGTGAGCGGGGCGCCGATCTTATTAAGGGTAATGGCTGCAATCTCGTTTGCCCCGACGGTGTCGTAGACGTTGAGCTCGGTATTGCCGGCGATCTCATAGTTAGCCCAGACGAGATATGTCGACTGATAGATACGGAAAGCGTGGCTTGCCGTATCTTCCTGAGGGTACAGCTCGTCGTTGAGAGTCGTTGCGGCGCTCGGCTGATGGTCGCCAAAAAAGACAAGAACAACCGGTCTGCCGATGTTGCGGAGCTCGTTGATAAAGTACTCGAGGTCCCGGTCGGATGCGTTGATGCAGGTGAGATAGGTGTTGAGCGCGCTGTTGGCGCCTTCGCTGGCTCCCTCGACCCAATAGTTTGTCAGCTCTTCGGCGGGAACGGTGCCATAGTCGTAGCCGCCGTGATTTTGCATCGTGACGTCAAAGATGAACTGCGGCGCTTCGTCGGTTCTAAGCAGGTCGAGTATCTTGTCGTAGGTGGCGTAGTCGCATACGCCGGCATGGTAATAGGGCGCACCTTCGAAATCGCCGATTGAAAGAAAGTCTCCAAAGCCCAGCTGCTGATAGATTTTATCTCGATGGTAGTTGACGGGGTTTTGCGGGTGCATAGCGGTAGTGGTATACCCAAGCTCTTTAAGGTCCTTTGCCAGGCTGTTTACGCCATTCATCTGATACAGCTGATAGGGGATCTTGCCTAATCCGACAAAGGCCGTTGTCGCTCCGGTCAAAAATTCGAATTCGGAGTTTGCCGTTCCGCCACCGGCGACCGAAGCGAGCATGGTGCCGCGAACAAGTGTGTCGGGAAGCGAGTTGTAGAATGCGGGGCCGGAGTACCCGGCCGCCTGGAGCTGCTCAAAGCACGAAAGGTCGCTAAAACTCTCGTTCATGACGGCAACAATCGTCGGCTTGATTTCATTGAACTGGGCAACGGCCGCCGCGCGCTGTTCGCTCGAGCCATATGTGCTGTCGTAGACGGCGGCGAGCTCCTGCTCGATGCTCTGCGCCTCATCGGGCGTATAGTCTTCGGGCTTCTCAATGGGCAACTCGTTGACCATTTCGGTGAACGAAGTGATAAAACCCTGAGACGCATACGTGGTGATGGGCTGCCAACGGTCAAATCCAAAATCCAGCGCCTGCTCCAAGTCGATGTTGGAAAAGCCTGAGAGCCCCACAACGGTCACTAGCAGAAAAGCACAGAGGTTAGCGGCGAGAGCGGGGAAGACATGGGTGGGCGTACGGAGCTTTCGCGGTCGGATGAGCGAAAGAAGCCCCAGGGAAATCTCCAGCAGGGCGAGAGAGGTTACGATTCCGGCGGTAAAGGTAAACTCGTATCCCTCGCTGACTTCCATTGCGGTGCCAAGGGCCAAGATATCGCTTGGCAGGATGGCTTCGCCTTTAAACGTTATGACGAAGTGCTCGGCAATGCCAAGGATGCAGCAGACGACGGGCACGAGAGCCATGACGCCTCCATGACGCTGTCCCAGCAAATAAAGGGAGAGCAGAACCGTCGCGAGCAGCCCGACGGAAAACCCGAATGAGTTGGCGGGAATGCGATAGAACGTTTCGTTGCAGGCAATTTCGAGTGAAACGAACGAGAGCGCTGAAACAGCGGCGATGACAAGGATGTCACGGCAAATACAGGCAACCGTTCCCGTCGCAAGGTCGGTTTGGTCGATAAGTCCCGAAACCAAGGGCTCGACAAGAAGCATGACGGCGACAGCACCGAGCGCCGAATAAGAAAGGATCCATAGGGAGCTGCCCTCATTTACGAGCAATTGATTCGTAATCCATGCAGCTACCACGCCGAGCGGGACGAGGAGCGTCGCGCACCAAAAGACGCGGGCAATGGGTGGCTTTTCGTTGCGTTTGATTGAAAAATACACGCGCACGACGACGGCGGCCACGATAAGGACGGCGATGAATATGGGCAGATTGGCCATGTCGCTCGAAGTGATTTCAAGGGGGATATCTTCGGTCATGGACGTTCCTCTGGTACAGCAAATTAAGTTCAGCATTAGATTACTGTAACCTTTCCACGGCATTTCGAGAAACAAAGCGCCCGATACGCAAAGCTAAAGGTCTGCGAATCTTGTATTACGAACATCTGTGCGCGTCGAGTGCGCTAAACTCATCGGCAGTATGATTCGATGCAATAGGAGGCAAGGAGCTTCCATGTCTGATTCTTCTATCGTTATTCGCGGCGCCCGTGAGCACAACCTCCGTGATATCGATGTTTCCATTCCGCGTGACCAACTCGTGGTCATTACCGGTCTTTCTGGCTCGGGCAAGAGTTCGCTGGCATTTGACACTATCTATGCCGAGGGCCAGCGTCGATACGTCGAGAGTCTTTCGAGCTATGCGCGCCAGTTCTTGGGACAGATGGACAAACCCGACTTGGATTCAATCGACGGCCTTTCGCCGGCGGTGTCGATCGACCAAAAGACGACGTCTAAAAACCCTCGCTCGACGGTTGGCACCGTAACCGAGATTTATGACTATCTGCGCCTGCTGTTCGCCCGTGTGGGCACCCCGCACTGTCCCGAATGCGGCCGTGTCATTGAGCGCCAGACGACCGACCAGGTTGCCGACAAGGTCTTGGCGGCGGGGGAGGGCCGCCGCGCGTTTGTGCTGGCACCGGTAGTGCGCGGGCGAAAAGGCGAGTACGCCAAGCTGTTTGAGGACCTTCGCGCCGAGGGCTTTAGCCGCGTGCGTGTCGACGGCGAGGTTCGCTCGCTTGATGACCCTATCGATTTGGATAAGAAATTCAAGCACGATATCGAGGTCGTGGTCGACCGCATCGTGATCCGTGAGAACTCGCTGGGCCGTATTGCCGAGTCCGTTGAACAGGCGACTGCGCTGGCGCACGGCAATGTGAACGTATACTTGCTGCCCGACCGCGACGCTCCCGAGGGGACCGAAGGCGAGTTGCTGGAGTATTCGCTGGCGTTAGCGTGCCCGGAGCATGGACACTCCATCGATGACCTGCAGCCGCGTGATTTCTCGTTCAACGCGCCCTATGGCGCGTGCCCAGAGTGCGATGGCCTGGGCTTTAAGAAGACGGTCGATGCCGAGGCCCTAATCGAAGACCCCTCGAAGTCGATCGCCGACGGGGTTTTTGGCAGCCTGTTTGGCAACTCTAACTACTATCCGCAGATTTTCGCTGCGGTCTGCAAACACTTTAAGGTGAGCGTCGATACGCCGTGGGAGGATCTGCCTCCGCGGGTGCGTCGCGCGTTTTTAGACGGCATGGGCGACCAGAAGATTTCGGTCGACTATCAAAAGCTCGATGGGCGCCGCAGCCAGTGGGACACCAAGTTTTCGGGCGTGCGCAATATCCTGTACGAGCGCTATACCGAGACGACGAATGAGAACACCAAGGCGCGCTTGGAGAAGTACATCCGCGAGGAGCCGTGCTCGAGTTGCCATGGTGCTCGTCTGCGCCCCGAGATGCTCGCCGTTACCGTAGGCGGTAAGTCCATTTACGAGGTCTGCTGCCTATCGTGCCGCGAGTCGCTCGAGTTTTTTGAGGGCTTGGAGCTTACCGAGCGCCAACAATTTATCGGTGGGCGCATCGTCAAGGAAATCCTGGAGCGCTTGCGTTTTCTGGTCGATGTCGGACTCGACTATCTGACCCTCGATCGTGCCTCGGCGACGCTTTCCGGAGGCGAGGCCCAGCGCATTCGCCTGGCAACGCAGATCGGCGCCGGCCTCATGGGTGTGCTGTACATTTTGGACGAGCCATCGATTGGCCTCCATCAGCGCGATAACGAGCGCCTGATCAAGACGCTTGAGCGCCTACGCGATATCGGCAATACCGTCATCGTCGTCGAGCATGATGAGGATACGATTCGTGCTGCCGACTATGTGATCGACATGGGCCCCGGCGCGGGCGTGAACGGCGGACACGTAGTCGCGGCGGGAACGCCTGCCGATATCATGGCGTGTCCCGAGTCGATGACGGGCGCTTATCTGACCGGCAAACGAATGATCCGGGTTCCCGATGAACGCCGCAAGCCCGGTCGCGGCTGCCTTAAGATCACGGGCGCCCGCGCCAACAACCTCAAAAACGTTACCGCCAAGATTGAGTTCGGTACGCTTACGGTCGTTACCGGCGTGTCGGGATCGGGTAAGAGCTCCCTGGTTACCGACACTATCGCACCTGCCCTTACGAATGCCATTCACCGTTCGACGCGCCCTGTGGGTCCGTATAAGAAAATCGAGGGCATCGAGTGTATCGATAAGGTTATCGATATCGACCAGTCGCCGATTGGCCGCACGCCGCGTTCCAACCCTGCTACGTACATTGGCCTGTGGGATGATCTTCGCGCGCTGTTTGCGAGTACGCCGGAGTCGAAGGCGCGTGGCTACTCGCCGGGACGTTTCTCCTTTAACGTGAGCGGCGGTCGCTGCGAAGCATGCAAGGGCGACGGACAAATTAAGATCGAGATGCACTTCCTTCCCGATATCTATGTCCCCTGTGAGGTCTGCGGCGGCAAACGCTATAACCGCGAGACGCTTGAGGTCACCTACCGTGGTAAGACCATCTCGGACGTGCTCGACATGAGCGTCACCGAGGCACTGGCCTTCTTTGGGAATATCCCGCAGATTAAGCGCAAGCTCCAGACGCTGTACGATGTAGGCTTGGGCTACGTGAGCCTGGGCCAGCCCGCTACGACGCTCTCGGGCGGCGAGGCGCAGCGTGTGAAGCTCGCCAAGGAGCTTCATCGACGCCAGACGGGCAAGACGTTCTATATTTTGGATGAGCCGACGACCGGCCTTCATTTTGAGGACGTCCGCCAGCTGCTCGATGTGCTGCAGCGCTTGGTCGATGCGGGCAACACGGTGCTGGTGATTGAACACAATCTTGATGTCATCAAGGTTGCCGACCGTCTGATCGATATGGGCCCCGAGGGCGGTAACGGCGGCGGAACCGTCGTGGTTTCGGGCACACCGGAGCAGGTTGCGGACTGTCCGCAGAGTTATACGGGCAAGTTTTTGGCGCCGTTGCTCAGGCGTGACCGGGAGCGTCAGGCTCAACTTGATGCTCAATAAATAGGCGATTCAGTTTATGGGCGCCATCGACTCCTTGTGATTCGATGGCGCTTGCTGTGTCGAAGTGACGTATGCAGCCGAATTGGACATATACTTAATCCTTGCGTCCGAATGCGAGGGAAAGGATATGCCATGGCAAAGGCTGTAAAGACGCCAAAAACCAATGCGATGCGCGAGCTGGAAAGCGCCGGCATTTCCTATGTTCTACATACGTACGAAGACGATGGTGATGAGTCGGCGGGCCTGGGGGTCGCGATTTCGGAGCAGCTTGGCGAGGAGCCCGGTCAAGGATTTAAGACCTTGGTCTGCGTGACGCCGTCCAACGACCACGTCGTGTGCTGCATCCCTGTTGCCGACGAGCTCGATCTAAAGTCCGCGGCGCGTGCCGCGGGGGAGAAGTCCTTGGCCATGATGCATGTGAAGGATTTGCTTGCGGCGACTGGCTACGTTCGCGGCGGCTGCAGTCCGGTCGGTATGAAAAAACGCTACCGGACGCTCATTGATGAGACATGTGTCCTTTGGGATACCATTTTTATTTCGGGAGGCAAGCGTGGTTATCAGCTCGAGCTTGCACCTGATGATTTAATTGCATTTTGCGGGGCGACAGTTGCCGCGATTACGAGAGAGGACTGAGCGATGCCGCAGGAAGAATTGAAGCGCGGAGCTCATTTTGCAGAAGAATCTGCGCCTCAGACACCCTCATCCGAAGCTTCTTCATCGCGAGATGACACTGACGACATGGGCTCGTCGGACTACTCCACGGTTGGTCGTTCCGCCGGGCTTATGACCATCCTGACCATCGTGTCTCGCGTCACTGGTTTTATCCGCACGTGGGCAATGGCGGCCGCTATCGGCATGTCGCTACTCTCGTCCTCCTATCAGGTCGCCAACAACCTGCCCAATATGCTCTACGAACTCGTGATGGGCGGCATGCTCGTGACGGCGTTTTTGCCCGTGTACATGGGCGTGAGGCGTGAGCAGGGTCGCGAGGCCTCTAACGAGTACGTGGGCAACCTGCTCGGCATTCTGCTTTTGGTGCTGGGTGGCATTTCGTTGCTGGGGACCGTGTTCGCCCCGGGCTTTATCTGGACGCAATCGTTCCTTTCGGGTGACGGCGGCAGCATGGATACCGCTGCGTTCATGTTCCGTTTCTTTGCCATCCAGATTCTGTTTTATGGTTTGGGTTCGGTGTTCTCGGGCGTTCTCAACGCACACCGCGACTACTTCTGGTCGACGTTTGCCCCGGTCCTCAACAATGTGATCGTCATTGCGAGCTTTATGGGTTTTGCGCCCGTGTCCGCACAGTTTGGCGAACGTGCCGGCATCATCTTGATTGCGGCCGGTACGACCCTCGGTGTCTTTGTTCAGATGGCATGTCAGATTCCCGCGCTTGGCAAGCACGGCGTGCATCCCCATATCCATATCGACTTTAAGGACCCCGCGCTGCGCCAGACGATTGCGCTCGGTATCCCGACGCTGCTCGCCACGGTGTGCATGTTTGTCTCGACTTCTATCACCAACGCTGCCGCGCTGGTGGTCCAGCCCGAGACTGGCCCTTCCGTCATCGCCTATGCGCGCCTGTGGTACACGCTGCCCTACGCGCTGATTGCCGCCTCGCTTTCGACGGCGCTCTATACCGAGCTCTCTCACGACGCACAGGAGAAGGATTACGACAGCGTCCGCACGGGCATTTCGCGTGGCGTCGCCCAGATGCTGTTCTTCCTGATTCCATTCGCGCTGTACCTGATTGTCTTCGCGCGTCCGCTCAACATGATCTACTGCGCTGGCAAGTTCGATGAGTCCGGTGTGGCGCTGGTGTCGGAGTTCCTTATCTACCTGGCACTTTCCCTGCCGCTCTACGGCGTGGTCGTGCTGATGCAGAAGAGCTTCTCTGCCTTGCTCGACATGAAGCCCTATAGCCGCTATTGTCTGTATTCCGCCATCGGCCAGGCCGGCTCGGTTCTGCTGTTTGGCGTTGTGCTGGGCTTCGGTATGCCGGCAATCGCGCTTTCGTATGTCGTCGACTACGTGATCTTGGTCGGTTGCTCGCTGTGGTGGCTGCGTCGTCGTCTGCGTGGTCTTCAGGTTAAATCTATCCTGCATGGCGGTTTCTTTGGCCTTTTGTTCGGTGGCCTGGGTGCTGCCGCAGGCGCCGGCGTCATGTGGGCGCTTGAGCACTTTGTCGGGGCACTTGGCGGCTCGATTCTGATTACTCTTGGCTACGTTTGCGTTGCGGGTGTCGTCTCGCTTGCTGTTACCTTTGGCCTTGCCGTCGTCCTTAAGATGCCCGAGGTTTCGGCGCTGATTCGTCGCAAGTAGGTGCGCGTGGCCGGTCACGACAACATTCCAACGCTTGCCGAGCAGGTTTCGCGCGTTCCCACGCAGCCCGGCTGCTACCTTTGGAAAGACGCCAAGGGCGATGTCATCTACGTGGGCAAGGCGAAAAACCTGCGCGCCCGTATGCGTCAGTACGTGACGCTGCAGGACGAGCGCCAGAAGATCCCGCTTATGATGCAGCTGGTGGCGAGCTTTGACTATATCGTGGTGGAGACCGAGCACGAGGCGTTGGTGCTCGAGCGCAATTTGATTGGTCAGTACCATCCGTACTTTAACGTCGACCTCAAGGATGACAAGAGCTACCCCTTTATCGCCATTACAAAGGGCGACCTGTATCCCGCTATCAAATACACGCGTGAGCGTCATAAGCCGGGAACGCGCTATTTTGGACCTTATACCGATAGCCGCGCGGCACGTGAGACGATAGATACGCTGCGCAAGGTTATCCCCATCTGCTCCGCATCCTGTGCGGAGTGGCGTCGTTGTCGCCGTATCGTCGAGTCCCACAAGGGCGAGGAAGACATCGTCAATATGATTTGCGCGCAAAACGGGCGCCCCTGCTTTGACTACCATGTCGGGCGCGGCCCGGGTGCGTGTGTCGGCGCGATTTCCCCGGCAGACTATGCCAAGAACGTCAAGCGTGTCGAGCGCTTTTTGTCGGGCCATCGCAAGGATGTCGTCGATGAGCTGACCTCCGAGATGACGGATGCCGCTGAGGCGCTCGACTTTGAGCGCGCGGCACGCGTCAAACGTCGTTTGGAGGTCATCAGGGGTCTGGACGATCGTCAGCAAGTCGTTTTTCCCTCCAGTGTCGATATCGATGTCATCGGTTTCTATCGCGAGGAGACCATCTCCGCCGCTTGCGTCTTCGTCGTTCGCGAGGGCCGAACAGTTCGCACCTGCGAGTTCATTCTCGACAAGGGTCTTGATGTTGACGAGGAAGAGCTCCAGTCGGGCTTTCTTAAGCGCTATTACGACGAGACGGCTGATATTCCAGCTGAGGTCAACCTTTCCGTCGAGCTTGAGGATGCGGAGGCGCTGGGGGAGTGGCTTGCGGGCAAGCGTGAGCGTTCCTGCCATCTCCATAGGCCGCAGCGTGGCGAAAAGCACCGTCTGCTCGATATGGCATCCAAAAATGCGCGCCATGCTCTCATGCGCTACATGATGCGAACGGGGTACGCTGACGACCGCACCAATCAAGCGCTCCTGGAGCTCGAAAGTGCGTTGGCGCTGCCATCGCCGCCGTTGCGTATCGAGTGCTTCGATATCTCTACACTGCATGGCACCTTCACGGTCGCCTCGATGGTGGTGTTTACCAACGGGCGCGCCGACAAGAGTCAGTATCGTCGTTTTAAAATTCAGGCCGAATTGGACGAGGCAAACGACTTCGTGTCGATGTCCGAGGTTTTGGGACGACGTTATGCTCCCGAGCGTATGGCCGACGAGCGCTTTGGCTCGCGCCCCGATTTGCTCGTTGTCGATGGCGGTAAGCCGCAATTGACCGCTGCGATCAAGCAACTTGAGGCTCTTGGGCTCGATATACCAGTTTGTGGCTTGGCAAAGGCCGATGAGGAGGTTTTCGTGCCTTGGGACGAGACTCCAGTCGTGCTGCCGACCGGGTCCGCGTCGCTCTATCTAATTAAACAGGTGCGCGATGAATCGCACCGTTTTGCCATCACGTTCCATCGCGAATTGCGCGATAAAGCCATGACGGTTTCGGTACTCGATGACGTTCCAGGCGTGGGACCCACCAGAAAACGTGCCCTTATGCGCCATTTTGGCTCGATGAAGCGTTTGCGCGCGGCGAGCGAGCAAGAGATCGCGGAAGTTCGAGGCATTCCTGCCGATGTCGCCAAAGCGGTTCACGAGGCGCTCGTTGCATGGAATGCCGAGCGCGCCGAGGCGGCGGCAAAGCAATCCGAAAACTAAACACGCCTCTAAACAACTGATATACATGATTGCGTGATTTTCAATCATTTATTTCACGGCGATTACCAGCCGATTTCGGGTTTAATTAACGCTAAAACGTTTGACTAGCCATGGTGAACAACCCTGCTATCCTGCGGGTTGACGAAGACTGATATCTCACCTCGTCGATACATACTGTCTGGCGAATCGTTTGTCAATGAATTCGGTGAACGGTAGTAAATACCGTTCAAGCGTATGTATGTATCGGTCGCCGAGCGCGGCACCTCAGTTGGGTTCGTCGGTAGGTAAGGTATATATCGTCCGCAAGTTGCGCGGGGGCACGTCTAGGTGCTCCCGGGTAAGATTCTCTATTGATAGGAGAAGACATGGCCATCATCAACAAGGGTATGTCCAGGCGTTCGTTCCTCGGCCTCACCGGCAGCGTCGCTGCTGTCGCAGGGCTTGGTCTCACCGGCTGCGGTGGCAGCTCCAACGACGAGGGTTCCGCTTCCGGTTCCACCGATTCCGCCAACCGTGGCGGCGGCGTGATCACCGCTGGTTCCGCTTACGCTCCGTCCAGCTTCGATCCCGCCAGCACCGGCTCCGCTGTGGGCCTGGGTGCTAACTGGCACGTCGTCGAGGGCCTCTACGGCATCGATTACCACGACTACAGCACCTTCAACGAGCTCGCCACCGACGATCCCAAGTCTGTGGACGACACCACTTTCGAGGTCACCATCCGCAAGGGCGCCAAGTTTTCCGATGGCACCGAGGTCACCGCTGACGATGTCGTTGCCTCCTACACCGCTTGCGCCGCTTCCGCTACCTATGCTCCGTTCTTCCAGCCCTTCGAGTCCATCGAGGCCAAGGACGCCAGCACCGTGACGGTCAAGACCAAGGTCCCCAACTTCTCCCTGCTCAAGGATCGTCTGGCCATCGTCCGCGTTACCCCGGCCACCCAGACCGAGGAGGATCGCGCCAAGCAGCCGATCGGCTCCGGCCCCTGGATGTACGACTCTATCTCCGATACCGAGATCACCCTGGTTCCCAACCCCGAGTACAACGGTGAGTATGCTGCCGAGGATAAGAAGATCCAGTACAGCATCCTGACCGACCCCACCGCTCGCGTTACCGCTCAGCAGGAGGGCTCCACGCTCGTTATGGAGCTCGTTACCGCTGACGCCGTCGACCAGCTCGAGAGCGCCGGCTGCAAGATCGATAACGTTCAGGGTTTCGGCACCCGCTTCATCATGTTCAACGTCGCCAAGGAGCCTTGGAACAACGTCAAGGTCCGTCAGGCTGTCATGTATGCGCTCGACACCGAGAAGATGGTCAGCAACACCTTCGCCGGCCTTGCCACCGCTGCCAGCTGCTACCTGCCCAAGAGCTTCACCAACTATCATGAGGCTTCCACGGTGTACAAGACCGACGCCAAGAAGGCTAAGAAGCTCATCGAGGAGTCTGGCATCACCCCGGGTGCCATCACCCTGCGCACCACCGACAACGAGCAGATTAAGGGCATGGCCGCCCAGGTCAAGAACGACCTCGACGCTCTCGGCTTCGATGTGACCATCCAGACCGATACCTCGCCGGCCACCTACGCTGCCATCGACGGCGGCGAGGCCTACGATATCCTCCTTGCCCCTGGCGATCCTTCCTGCTTCGGTGCCGACCCCGACCTGCTGCTCAACTGGTGGTACGGCGACAACGTCTGGATGCAGACCCGTTGCCCGTGGAAGGAGTCCGCTGAGTGGCAGAAGCTCCACGGTCTCATGGACGAGGCTCTTGCCGCCGAGGGCGACGAGCAGCAGAAGAAGTGGAACGAGTGCTTCGACATCATTGCCGACAATGCCGTTCTGTACCCCGTTGTCCACGTCAAGACCGTCTCCGCTTCCTGGGACGATCCGTCCACTGCGCCCAACGGAGAGGCCCTCGATGGCTTCAAGGGCATCGGTACGACGAGTATGTCCTTCAGGGGCGTTGCGACCGTCAAGGCGTAAGACTCGCTTGAGTCTGTATGCAGGATGTCGGTCGTTGGGACCGTATCCTCATAGTTGAAACAAAGACCCGGGCGGCAACGATGTCGCTCGGGTCTTGTAATGAGTATCCGTACTCATATACCAGTTGGTCCTACCGACAAAAGAAAGGGGAGAGAACGTGAACAACTTGCTACGTTTGATTGGAAGGCGTCTTGTGGCGCTGCCGATCATGGCATTGGGCGTCACCGTCCTGGTGTTCTTCCTTATGTCGTTCTCCAAGACCGACCCCGCCTACACGGCGTTGGGTGACGGTGCCTCGCCCGAGGCGGTTGCCGAGTACCATGAGAAGTATGGTCTGGACGACCCCTGGCCCGTGCGCTACGTGCGCTATATGGGCGATTTGATCCATGGCGACATGGGCACCTATGGTGCTGCTCGCAACTCCGTTGCCAAGCGCATCTCCACGGCCCTGCCCGTCACGATGCAGCTGACCTTCATCGGCCTTGCCATCGGTGCGGTCGTTTCGTTTTTACTCGGCGTCATCGCGGCACTGTATCGCGACAAATGGCCGGACCAAGTGATCCGCGTCTTTTCCATCGCCGGCTTGGCAACCCCGTCGTTCTGGCTTGCCGTTCTGTTGATCCTGCTGTTCTCTTCCTACCTTAAGGTGCTCCCGGCATCGGGTGCTCTGCCTCACTTCACCACGAATCCGGCTGGTTATCTGGGCCGCATGATTATGCCCGCCATCGCCTTGGCATTTCCGCTGACGGGCCAGATGACTCGTATCGTGCGTACCGCCATGGTCGAGGAGCTCGACAAGGACTATGTCCGTATGGCTCGCGGTGCCGGCGTTCCCGAGAAGGTCGTCGTCGGTATCAACGTTCTTCGCAATGCGCTGATCACCCCGGTCACCACCCTCGGTCTTAAGATCGGTTACCTCATGGGCGGCGCCGTCGTCATCGAGGTTATCTTCAACCTCCCCGGCATGGGCACCGCGATTCTGCAGGGCGTTCAGGGCAACGAGGCGAACCTGGTTCAGGGCGTCGTTATCGTCGTTGCTCTTGCCTTCATCATCATCAACATCGTGGTTGACATGCTCTACCTGCTCATCAACCCGCGCATCAGGACGGTGTAGATTATGGTAAAGATTCGAGAGAAGCAAACCGAGCAGCTCGAGAAGGCTGCCTCCAAGGGGCTCAAGCTCGGTGGCTGGAAGAAGATGACGCTGTCTTCTAAGATTGCCGCCGTCGTGCTGGTGCTGGTCGCCCTGACTGCGATTCTGGCGCCCCTTCTTGCCCCCTATAGCCCGGTCGAGATCTTTACGGCTCGCCAGGCTCCCGGCAACGGATTTATCTTCGGTACCGACGATAAGGGTCGCGATATTCTGTCGCGTATGCTCTACGGTGGTCGTTACTCGCTGATTATCGGCTTTGGCGCCACTGCCATGGCTCTGGTCTGCGGCTCGGTCGTGGGCGCCCTTGCGGCGGTTTCGCGCAAGGCCGTTTCCGAGACGATCATGCGTATCCTGGACATCATCATGTCCATCCCGGGCATCGCCCTCGCGGCCGTCTTCGTCTCCATCCTGGGCAACTCCGTGCCGTCGATCATCTTCGCCATCGGCTTTATGTACACTCCGCAGATTGCCCGTATCGTGCGCGCCAACATCGTGTCCGAGTACGGCGAGGACTATGTCCGCGCGGTCATCGTTTCCGGCGCCAAGGCTCCGTGGATTTTGATCAAGCATGTTCTGCGTAACTGCATCGCCCCGATCATGGTCTTCACCGTTACCCTGGTCGCCGACGCCATCATCTTCGAGGCCTCGCTGACCTTCATCGGCGCTGGTATCCAGGAGCCCACCGCTACCTGGGGCAACATCCTCGCCGACGCCCGCGGCGGCGTGCTCGCCGGCCGTTGGTGGCAGGCGCTGTTCCCGGGCCTGGCCATCATGATCACCTGCCTGGCGCTCAACATCCTCTCCGAGGGCATTACCGACGCCATGGCCGCTGCTCCCTCCGCCGCCCTGGATCCGACCGATTCCTCCAAGCGTCGCGAGGCCGACCTGCTGGTCTCCGACCCCGTTCGCGCCTACAAGGAGCAGGCCCAGTCCCTCTCCGCTCGCCTTGGCGCCCTGCGCGATGTCGAGCTCAAGCGTGACGATCGCCATGTGCCCGACGAGTCTGTCGAACCGATTCTCTCGGTCCGTGACTTCTGCATTCAGTTTGAGCATCACGGCGATATCAACGTCGTCGACCATGTCAACTTTGACGTCCGTCCTGGTCAGACCATGGGCCTGGTGGGCGAGTCCGGTTGCGGTAAGTCCATCACCACGCTGGCCATCATGGGCCTGACCGACGATGACGAGCACCTTTCCGGCGAGGTCCTCTGGGAGGGCCGCGACCTGCTCAAGATGAGCAAGAAGGAGTGGTTCGGCCTGCGCGGTACCGATATCGCTATGGTCTATCAGGACGCCCTGTCCTCGCTCAACCCCTCCATGCTCATCTCTGCCCAGATGAAGCAGCTCACCAAGCGCGGCGGCACCCGCAGCGCCGAGGAACTCCTGGAGCTCGTGGGCCTCGACCCCAAGCGTACGCTCGAGAGCTACCCGCATGAGCTTTCCGGTGGCCAGCGTCAGCGTGTCCTGATCGCTATGGCCCTTACCCGCGACCCCAAGCTGGTCATCTGCGACGAGCCCACGACCGCTCTGGACGTTACCGTCCAGAAGCAGGTCATCAAGCTGCTCAACGACCTTCAGGCCAAGCTCGGCTTTGCCATGATCTTCGTCTCGCATGACTTGGCGCTGGTCGCCGAGGTCGCCCATAACATCACGGTTATGTACGCCGGTCAGGTTATCGAGCAGGCGCCCACCAAGGAGCTGCTCGCTAACCCGATCCACGAGTACACCCGCGGTCTTCTGGGCTCCGTTCTGTCCATCGAGAGCGGTTCGGGCCGTCTGCACCAGGTGCCCGGCGCCGTTCCGAGCCCGCGCGATTTCCCCAAGGGCGATCGCTTCGCGCCCCGCTCGAGCCATCCGCGCATTGGCCTGGACACCCGTCCGGTCTTCAAGCGCGTGCCCGGCACCGAGCACTTCTATTCCGAGCTCCCCGACGAGGTGCTCAAGGCAAATGGTTTGACCCCTCACGCGGAGGTGATGTAGATGAGCGAGACCGCAGTCAACGGCGTCGAGCCGATCATCTTCCTTGATGACGTCCACGTCACCTTTAGGACCCGTACCGGCTCGATTCTGCACCCCAACCTGGTTCACGCCGTCCAGGGTGTAACGATTAGGCTCATGCCCGGTCAGACGATCGGCATCGTCGGCGAGTCCGGTTGCGGTAAGTCCACCACCGCCAACGTCATGTGCGGCCTGCAGGCCCCCACGAGCGGCAAGGTCTACTTTAAGGGCAAGGACGTTACCAAACGTACCGCCGAGGACCGTCGCCACATGGGTCGCGTCATCTCGGTCGTGTTCCAGAACCCGGCCACGGCACTCAACCCCCGCATGGTCGTTCGCGAGCAACTGCTCGACCCCATGCGCGTCCACAACCTGGGTACCGAGGCCGAGCAGAAGAAGCGCGTCAAGGAGCTCTTGGAGCTCACCGGTCTGCCCAGCTCCGCCGCCGAGGTTCTTCCCGGCCAGCTTTCGGGCGGCCAGCGCCAGCGCGTCGCAATTGCCCGTGCCCTGTCGCTGAACCCCGATGCCATCATCGCCGACGAGCCAACCTCGGCTCTGGACGTTTCGGTCCGCGCGCAGATTCTGAACCTGCTGACCGACCTTAAGAAGGAGCTCGGCCTGGCCATGGTGTTCATCAGCCATGACATCCAGACGGTCCGCTATATCTCTGACGACATCATCGTTATGAATGGCGGCAAGATCGTCGAGCAGGGCGAGGCCAAGCAGGTCTTCCAGCACCCCCAGGACCCCTACACCAAGATGCTGCTCGGCGCTGCGCCGTCGCTGCTGCATCCCAAGCTCGGCGAGTAGCCTCGCTTTCCCTCCCGTGCGCCCGGTTCCCTTGCCGGGCGCACCTCCGTTGCGATTTCGAAAGGTTGGGTTCACGAGCCATGCCAAGTGCTCAGGAGCTACAACATCAATTTGGTGAATATCGAGGCGCCATGCCCCGTCCATCAGATTTCGATCTCTTTTGGAAGGATCGCATGGCCGAGGCCGACGCGGTCGGGCTTGACTATGCGATCGAGACGGCATCGGTCACAGATGCCGTGACCTGCCAGCTTTTCGACCTCTGGTATACCGGCATGTGTGGCGCTCGCCTGCATGCCAAGTACCTTAAACCCGTCTCGGACGAGCCCGTGCCATTGGTACTTCAGTTCCATGGATATCCGGGTGCAAGCCGCAGCTGGTTTGAGCAGGCGTCGTTTGCGGGCATGGGCATGGCACTCATCGCCCTCGACTGCCCCGGTCAAGGAGGTCCCTCCGAGGACATTGGTGGATTTGAGGGCACAACGGTCGCGGGCCATATCGTCGCCGGTATCGACGGCGACCCGGCCAACCTCTACTATGTCCGCTTGCACCA
This sequence comes from uncultured Collinsella sp., assembly GCA_900547235.1. Classification (GTDB taxonomy): domain Bacteria; phylum Actinomycetota; class Coriobacteriia; order Coriobacteriales; family Coriobacteriaceae; genus Collinsella. The sequence goes on from URFP01000005.1 coordinate 26,965, forward strand.
AGATATTCGCATCCTGTGTCGCATCGTTCGCGAGCTCGAGGGCATCAATCTTGCCCGTGTGTTTGTGAACGGCGCGTCGCAGGGCGGCGGTTTGGGCATTGCGACCTGTGCACTTAACAGCGAGCTTATCAATCGCGCCGCCATCCTCTATCCCTTCCTGTCGGATTTCCGCCTGGTCTGGGACTTGGATGCCGACGACATTGCCTACGAGGGCCTGCGCTATTGGTCTCGCTGGTTTGACGAGGACTCGACTCGTATCGACGAAGCCTATGCCAAGCTGGCGTACTTCGATTCCAAGAACTTTGCCCCTATGGTCAAATGCCCCGTGCTGTTTGGCACCGGCACAGCCGATACCGTCTGTCCGCCAGCGACGCAGTTTGCGGTCTATAACAACCTGACCTGTGAAAAGCGTCATGAGTTCTTTGAAGGCTTTGGCCACGAGGAGATTCAGGATTTTGACGATCTGATCATTCCGTTTTTCTGCAAGGGAGGGGAGGCTCATGTCTAAGTGCGAGAGCAATGTCGGCGAGCTGATTGTCCCCGACCTTGTGGGGATTCCCGGGACGGTTTCGTCAAGGCTCTCTGAATATCGGGACTGGCACGGTGATGTTCAGGCAGATGTTTCTGATTTGGAGACATGTGCTATGAATCTTGAGATTCAAGGCCTGGCCATTACGGCGATCGATTTCGCCAATCCGTATGCCCGCTACTCCGAGGTTTCCTTTGAGCTTGGTGGCGATGTGGTCCACGCACGTTTGATCGAGCCTGCCGGTCGCGCCCGAGCATCCGAGCTTGTGCCGCTATGTCTGATGTTTCACGACATCGACCGACCCGTGCGGGGATGGCATCACATGACGAGGTTTGCGGCCATGGGATATGCCGTGCTTGCGCTGGACGATGAGGCGATTGAACCCAGCGATCTGCGGCAGGGGATTACCTCGCCTGCTTTTGTCAGGCGCGTCCGTTGGGGCTGCGCGTTGGCGGAGGTCGCGCGCAATCTTGATGGCGTGGACCCCGACCGCATCTTTGCATGGGGCGAGGGTCTTGGCGGCGGAGTCGCGCTGGCGGTTTCTGCTCTGGACGAGCGGGGCCTCGCCCGCACGGCGGTTGCCAATCCGCTTCCTGGCGGCCTCGAGGTGCTGTCGTCTCGGGTGCGCGGATCGGTGCTCATGGGCACATCGCTTATGGATACCGTGAGCGATCCCAAGGATCAGTTTGCCGTATTCAACGGTCTTGAGTGTGACCGGAGGCATATCATCTATGCAAAATACGCTCACGAGCGCATCAATGCGTTCGAAAACGAAGTCGTAGACTTTTTTAACCAAACGTTCCACTCGTGTTCTTTGGCCTAGACGGCCTGGACACTGCCAACAAGAGTGGGTGGCATAGGGCCGCCCGCCAGACAACTAAGGAGATTCTTGTGGCAACTCAGAAATTCACCGGCGTTATCCCTCCCGTCGTTGTTCCCGATACCGAAGATCACCAGCTCGATGTTGCCTCCTTTGAGCGCAGCATCAACCGCATGATCGATGCCGGCGTCGATGGCCTGTTCTTCTTGGGCTCTTCGGGTGAGGTCGTTTTCTCCACCGACGAGCGTCGTCGCCAGATCATCGCCGAGGCCGTCCGCATCGTCGACCACCGCGTGCCTGTTCTGGTCGGCATCATCGATACCGAGACCGAGCGCATGATTGAGCACGGCAAGGTCGCTCAGGAGCTGGGCTCCGATGCCCTCGTCGCCACCTGCCCGTTCTATGCCCTGCAGGGCATGACCGAGGTCGAGGAGCACTTCCGCATCCTGCACGAGGAGCTTGACCTGCCCATCTTTGCCTATGATATCCCCGTCTGCGTTCACACCAAGCTCCCCTGGAAGCTCCTTGCCAAGCTCGGCGCCGAGGGCGTCCTTGCTGGCGTCAAGGATTCCTCGGGTGATGACATCTCGTTCCGCTACCTCGTTCAGGAGAACGAGAAGAACGGCCATCCGATGAGCATCCTCACCGGCCACGAGGTTGTTGTCGACGGCGCTTACCTCGGTGGCGCCGACGGCTCTGTCCCGGGTCTCGCCAACGTTGAGCCCGAGGGCTACGTTCGTCAGTGGAAGGCCGCTCAGGCTGGTGACTGGGCTACCGTCAAGGCCGAGCAGGATCGCCTCAATGAGATTTCGCACATCTGGGATGTCACCTCGGGCGTCCAGGGCTATGCCGGTGGCGTCGGCGCCTTCAAGACCGCTATGAACCTCATGGGTATCTTCGACAGCCCGACCATGCCGCGCCCGGTGAAGGCCATGACCGGCGAGAACGTCGAGGCTATTAGGAAGGTCCTCCAGGACAACGGCCTCCTGTAAAGCTTTCCCAGGTACCTGACCTCGCCGTTCAACCGTGTGGCCATGACTATTAGGTCAATGGCCACACGGTTTCTCGGCGATCTCGGACACCTGGAAAACCTTTACTGCGCTGTGACGGCTAGCCTGACGGCGCATTTCCTGTAGATGTTTTTATCTCCGAAGGAGAGCGACATGGAGAACAAGTATGTCTGCTCTGTCGATATCGGCGGAACTAAAATTGCGACTGCCATCATGGAGTACCCGGCTGACGGTAGTGTGCCCCATCCCGTTTTTGAGGCCGAGGTTCCTACCGAGGCCCAGGAGGGCGGCGAGGCCGTCTTCCAGCGTATCGAGGCGTCTATCAAGGCCGCTCTTGAGGCGAATCCCGATGTCGAGGTTCTCGGTGTCGGTATCGGTGCCGCAGGCGTCGTCGATCCCAAGACGGGCGCCATTGCTTATGCCAACGAGATTATGCCCGGCTGGTCTGGCGTTCAGTTGGGGCCGCGTCTGCGCGAGGACCTTGGTCTTCCCGTTGCCGTTGTGGGCGACGTGCAGGCTCATGCTCTGGGCGAGGCCCACTGGGGCGTCGGCAAGGGCAAGTTCTCCGTCTTGTGCCTGGGAATCGGTACGGGCATCGGTGGCGCATATGTCGAGAACGGCCGCGTGATGCAGGGCTTCCATGGTGCTGCCGGTCATATGGGCCACATCGAGTGCTCGGCTGCCGCCGGCATTCCCTGCGCCTGCGGGCGTTCCGGCCATCTTGAGTCTGTTGCTTCGGGCACCTCGATTGGCCGTATGTACGACGAACGCTTCGGTCGAGTTGACCCCAGCCGTCCTTCGGTCGGTCGCGACGTGAACGACCTGTGTCGTGCTGGCGACGCAAAGGCGACCGAGGTCATCCATGACGCCGGCTTTGCGCTGGGCGCCAGCTTGGGCTCGCTTGCCAATATTCTGGATCCAGAGGTCATCGTGCTTTCGGGCGGCGTAATTCATCAGGGTCCCGATTGGCGTTCGCAGACGTGGAAGGATTCGGTGCACGAGGGCTATGCCAGCCAGGCGCTCGATCCGCTCCAGGACACGCCGATTCTCATCGGGTCTCTGGAGGGCGATGCTCCGCTCATCGGTGCCGCCGAGCATCTTCTTGCTTCGTTAAAGTAAACGTATCTGCTGTAGGAGCCTCCCGAGACAACACGCCTCGGGAGGCTGTTCTGAGAAAGGTTGCAGCCTTATGACCGTCGATCCTTTGATTCAATCCCTGAAGGGCAAGCTCGTCGTGAGCGTTCAGGCGTATATGGGCGAGCCGCTTC
>URFP01000006.1:0-28574 GCA_900547235.1 uncultured Collinsella sp.
TCAATCTGATACGGAGACTTGATGGGCTTCTTGCCGAAGCGCAGGTGTCGCCGAACCACCGCTTGCCGGCCATGGCCTCGGCGTAGTGCGCCGGGTCGTAGGCCGGCCCGCCCGCCACGTGCGTGGCCACCAGCTCGCCGCCGACGTAGCAGTCCATCGCGCCGCCGGGCATGCAGACGATGCGGGCGGGCCTGCCGATGCAGCGCCTGGGCACCGACATGGGCTCGCCGTGCGCGCTCACCAGCATCGTGGCCGGCACCCTGGCCACGCGCACCACGTCGCCCATCGCCTCCTCGAGGGCGCGCAGGTTGCCGACGGGCAGCAGCGCGTCCTTCTCCTCCATGAACAGCGCGGAGGGCGGCAGCCCCGTGGTCTCGTTGGGCTCGGAGTTGCTGGCGTCCTCGATCCGCGCGACGATCTCGTCGATGTCGTCCCAGCCGTCGAAGTCGCCCTGGTAGGCCATGAGCCGCGACAGGAAGCGGTTCGACGACTCGACCTTGCCCTTCGTCTGGGGGCTGCGCGGGCGGCACAGCTTCAGCTCGAAGCCGGCGGCCTTGGCGAACTCGTACGCGCGCTGGACCTTGAGGCGCCTGCCGCCCTTGATCGTCACCAGGGCGGACATGTTGTCCGTGACCCACTCGCGCGGCACGCCGCCGAGCCTCGCGATCGTGGCGTACATGCACCTGACCAGGTCGTCGGTCGTCCTGGTCCTCGACCGGATGAATATGTGCCTGCGGGAATGGCCCAGCGTCGCCGCGAACACGTTGAACTCGAACAGCTCGCCGTCGCGGTTCGCCATCTTGACGGACTCCTTCCAGTCGAACTGCAGCTGCAGTCCGGGCGGCGTCTCGAAGCGCGGGTGCGGCTCCGGGCCGCCGGAGGCCCCGACGGCGATGCCGTTCTTGCGCATGAACTGGGTGAAGGCGTTGTAGCCGGCCAGGTCCTCGCCGGGATACCTGTGCAGCAGCCACTCGTGGATGCCCTTCTTGGTGACTCCCGGCAGCTGCGCCTTGGCGGCCACCTCCTCGATGTGCGCGTCGAACGAGCCCGCCCTGTCGCCGCGCCCGTCGTGGGGCCGCCCGCCCTCGGCCCTCCAGTACGACGCCACGGTGTGCCTGTCCTTGCCGTAGCGCTTCGCTATGTCGCTGAAGTTGGGCTTTATGCCCGCTTCCCTGTACATGTCCAACTCTCCGATCAGGTTCTTCTCCGCCACGGCCCGCTCCTCCCGAAAGCATCGTTCGCTCGTCGATCGAAGCGTAAGCCCCGGCGTTGGTGGAAATGGTGAAAATGCGTTGGCGCAAATGGCGGGATTGCGTTGGCATGATTGGTTGTTGAGCGTTGGTCAAAATGGTTGTTTTTACAGTAGCGCTAACAGGGCCCAGTAGGCCTTGGCGCCGGCGACCTTGAACTCGGTGACGTCGGTGCCGAGCTTCTGCCACGGCCCCTCGGCGCCGAAGTCCCTCGCGATGACGTTCTCGAACGTGCTCCCCACGAGCCCCCTGTAGGAGCTGTACCGGCGGCGGGAGCCCCGGCGGCGTATCCCGCACCGGATGCCCATCTCGCGCATCATCTTGAGCACGGTCTTGTCGGCCACGACCGCGCCCAGCTCGGCGCGCAGGCACATGGCTATCTGCCGGTGCCCGCAGCCGTTGGCGGTGCGCGAGAATATCTCGGCCGCGGCGTCGCGCAGCTCGGGCCTGGTCGGCCTCCGCGGGTGCGCCAGCGCGTAGTAGTAGGTCGACCTCCTGAGCCCCGAGCACTCCAGCAGGTGGCGCAGGGAGTGCCCCTCCGCCCTCAGCGCCCTCACCGCCTCGGCCGCCGCCCTGGTCAGAGCCCGTCCCGCTCGACCAGGGCGCGCAATTTTTTTAGGTAGGCGACCTCAGCCTCGAGCCTGCGGCAGCGCTCCTCGAGCTCCTGCTCGCGGGTGCGGGCCCGGGGTTTCGACCTCGACCCCCTCGGTCTGCCCTTCGGGCGGGGCCGCAGCGCCTCGGCGCCGCCCTCGCGGTAGAGCCTGCACCAGCGCTCCAGCGGGGATTTCGACCTGATCCCGAACTCGGCCATGGCGTCGGCCTTCGCCATCCCGTCGTCGACCACGGCCGACGCCGCGGCGACCCTCTGCTCGAATGTGTAACTGGATTGTTTCCCGTCCATGGACAGCAGCGCCTCGCTTCCGAACGCCCGGTATACCCACTGCCATTCTCTCACGGTCTCGCGGGGGACGGACAGGGCCTCGGCCGCCGGCTTGCAGCCGACGCCGGCGTCGAAGAGCTCGACGGCCCGCCTCCTGGACTCCAGGTCGTGCTTCACCCTGAGGTCTATACTCATGGAAAACCTCCCATTTCCCGATGTCCAAGAAATGGGAGGCAGTTCACAGGCACCTTTGTGGTGGTTTTGGTCGGCTAGCCTTCGAGTTGAGCCACTTTGTAGCGGTAGGCAGCGGCGATGACGTCTTTACAGCCCTCGCGACCCAGCTTGGCGCGATTGACGACGATGTCCTTGCCGCTCGTCATCTTCCACTTGCCGGCGCTATAGCGCTTGTAAAAAGCCTCGCGCGCCTTCTGCTGCTGTTTAACCAGCTTGGCGCCCTTCTTTTTGTTGAGGCCACGCTTCTTGCGAACGATCTCGACGCGGTCCTCAAAGGGAGCGGTCACCAGCACGGCGATGTGGTTGGGGTTGTTGCGCAGCAGATAATCGGACAGACGGCCCTCGATAATGCAGCTCTCGGTCTCGCCCAAGTCCAAGATCACCTGACTCATCTTTTGGAACAACTTGTCCGAGTACGAGCGCGCGTCGTAGCGGTCGGGCAGAAACGCCATGTTCTCCACGGCCAGGCGCTCATCATAGGCGGCCATCTTATCGAGCGACTCGCCCGCGCGCAGCGACGCACGCACCAGCAGCTCGTTGTCATACAGCGGAATCCCCAACTCGTCGGCAAGCATGCGACCAATCTCGTGGCCCTCGGCGCCAAAGTCGCGCGCGATGGTAATGACCACAGGATTCTTCTTATTCTCCAGATCGCTCATCGCGATTCCTTTCTAACAAATGAGAAAAAGGCGATTCCTGATTCCCATTTTGTCACTTACGACCGTCCTGGTTTCCCAAGTGCGGCAGATTGCCCCGAAAGAGGAGCGCCGCGTACTAAATGTACGCAAGCGACGATTGAGGGGCAAGGTGCCGTGCTTGGGGAAGCAGGACTATGCGGCTACGATGCGGCGCTGATATGCTCGGACCAGCAGCGAGATACCAAAGTTGAGCACAAAGTACATCGCAAACACCAGGCCGTAGAGCATAAGCACCTGCGACAGGTCGATTGCGTGGGCCATCACGACGTTTGCCGTGTACATGAGCTCGGCCACGTTAATACCCGAAAGATACGAGCTGTCCTTGATGACGGTCGTGCACTGGCTAAACAGCGCCGGAATGATCGTCTTAAACGTCTGCGGCAGAATGATGTAGTGCATGGTGGCAAAGAAGCCAAAACCCTGGCTCTGCGCTGCCTCAAACTGGCCGCGCGGAATCGAGTTGAGACCGCCGCGCACAATCTCGGCCATAACGGCGCTGGTAAACAGCGTAAAGGCGATGGTCGAAATCACAATGTCCAAACCCTGCACCGTAAAGTAGATAAACAGAATCCACAGCAGGTTCGGCGTGCAACGGAACAGCTCGATATAGGCGCTCACCAAAATACGGAACGGGCGGGGCGCATAGCTTTTAACAAGCGCCAGCACCGTGCCAAAGATGAGCGAGAAAAAGATCGACAGCGCCGAGATCTCGATTGTCTTAACAAAGCCGCCCCAAATGTAGAGCAGGTTGGTCGCGTTGAAGATTTCCATGCGCTAGGCCTCCTCTACGTTGTCGAGCCCCAGCTCGGCCAGGCTCACGCCACGCGGACGCTCCTTGGAGCGGCGCTCGAGCCACTGCACCAGCATGGCGAGCGGAAAGCAGATGATGAAGTACATAAGGCAGCAGACGATGTATCCCTGCAGGTAACCGTACAGACTCACAAAGTTGTCGGAACGGTACATAAGGTCGCCGCCGGCCACAAGCGCCAGCACCGACGTGTTCTTGACCAAGTTGAGCGCCTGGTTACACAGCGGCGGCAGAATGATCTTGAATGTCTGGGGCAGCACGATGTACCAGTACGCCTGCGCACGGGTGAAGCCCTGGCTCTGGGCCGCCTCCATCTGACCGCGCGGAACCGCCTCGATACCGGTGCGGATGACCTCCGAGATGTAGGCCGCGTGATACAGGCCCACACCCAAGAAGCCCAGCACGAACGGCGCGATGCGCACCGGCTGGTCGGCACCGGTTATGGCCTGTAAAAACTGCGGACCGGCCATGTACATAAAGAGCACCTGTACGGGCAACGGGGTGTTCTGGTAAAACTCCACGTACACGCGGCTTATGGCGCGCAGCACGCGCGAGCGAGTGGTAGAGAACACGCCCAGCAGCGTGCCCAGCACCAGCGACAGCAGCAGACCGGCAACGACCACCTGCAGCGTCACGCCAAAGCCCTCCCAGAAGGGCCCCATGTTTTGAAATGTCGTCGACCAACGGTCGGCGTCAAATAATCCTTCGAGCATTTGATTCCTTCCTTGGACGATGCGTCTATACAAGACCCCAGGTCTTGACCTCTTGGTCGAGCCAGCCGTCGGCCAGGCGATCGCAAATCACCTGATCGACCACGGCCGAAAGGTCGCAGCCCTTCTTGGTCGCCACGCCGTAGCCCTGCTCGCCAAACTTGACCTCGGGCTGCAGCAGCTCAACGGTCTCGTTCATGTAACCGGCCAGCGTGGAGCGGTCCATGGCAAAGACGTCGATATTGCCGGCGTCGAGCGAACTCTTGATGATGGGGTAGCCGCTAAAGGCCCTAAACTCGGGCTTGCAGCTAAAGCCGTTGTCCTTGATCATCTGCTCGATCAGGCCCTGCGTGGTGGCACCCTGGCTCACGCCAATGACCTTGCCGTCCAAGTCCTCAATCGAGGTAAAGCCCGAACGCTTCTTGACCATGAGTCCCACGTAGTCGGTGCGGTACGGCGTCGAGAAATCCCAGCTCTTCTTGCGCTCGTCGGTGATGGTGTAGGTCGCCGCGACCACGTCGAGTTGGCCGTTATCGATCAGCGGGCCGCGCGTCTTGGGCGTTACGTCGGTAAACTCGACAAGCTCCTGGGCGCGGGCCTCCTTGTAGCTCACGCCAAAGACGGCAGCGGCGATCTGGTAGCACAAATCGACTTCCATGCCCTCAAAGCGGCCCTTGGCGGTGTCGTAATAGCCATAGCCGGGAACGTCCTTCTTGACGCCGGCATTCAGATGTCCACGCGACTTAATGGCCGCAAGCTTGGACCCCTTTTCGGAGCCCTCGCCGCTGGTAGAGTTGCCGCAACCGGTAAGCGCGGCCCCCGTCAGCGCAAGCATGCCGGCGCCAGCCAGCTGCAAAAAGTGACGGCGCGACACGGCCGCCCTCGTCATATCCGTCATGTCCATCACCGCGCCTAGTGCAGAATCTTGGACAGGAACTCGCGGCAGCGCGGGTTCTCGGGGTTATCGAAGAAGTGCTCGGGCGTGCCCTCCTCCAGAATGCGGCCGTCCTCCATAAAGATGACGCGGTCGGCCACCTGGCGCGCAAAGCCCATCTCATGCGTCACGCAGATCATGGTGATATCCTCCTGCGCGAGCTCAATCATAACGTCCAGAACCTCCTGGACCATCTCGGGGTCGAGCGCCGAAGTCGGCTCGTCAAACAGGATGATGGGCTGCTTGGTGCACAGGGCACGGGCGATGGCGATACGCTGCTGCTGACCGCCCGAGAGGTTCTGCGGATACTCGCCGGCCTTATGCGCCATGCCAACGCGCTTGAGCGCGGCGATGGCGATCTCGGTCGCCTCCTCCTTGCTCTTCTTTTGTAGCTTGATGGGCGCGAGCGTCAGGTTGCCCAGCACCGTCATGTTGGGATACAGGTTGAACTGCTGAAACACCATGGAGCTATACTTGCGGGCCATCTCCAGGTGATTCTTTTTGGTGAGCGGCGTACCGTCGATGATGACCTCGCCCGACGTGGGCTCCTCAAGATAGTCGACGCAACGGATGAGCGTCGACTTGCCCGAGCCGGAAGGCCCGATCATTACGAGCTTCTCGCCGCGCTTGACGGTGAGGTTGATATCTTTGAGCACATGCAGGTCGCCAAAGTACTTGTTGAGATGCTTGATCTCGATCATGTCTGCCATGAATGTCCCTTCCCTGCGTTTACACGAGTTGAACTATTGTACGGAAAGAACCACGTTTCCGCAGCCCACACTACATTCCCGTAAAGAACCCGCAATCTTCCACCCACTCATTGGGGACAGACTTAAATGAGTACCCCCGTGGCTACTCATTTAAGTCTGTCCCCAATGAGCGCAACCGCCCTTGTTGAGCATAAGTCAGCGAAAACCCGTACACGCGAGCAAGGTGACGTGAAATGAAAGGGCGCAGACCTTATGGTCGCGCCCTTGAAATTGAACGTCAGATTGCCGTGTGTACGGGTTTGCAGCGTCGAGCCGTTACGCGGTTTGGTAAAACCGCGTAACAAATTACGCCAATTTTGCGCCGACGATCTTTGCCGCGGCCGGCTTATCGAAGTTGCCGCCGGTGGCCTTGCCGAGTGCACCCATGACCTGGCCCATCTGCTTCTTGGACGTGGCGCCCAGCTCGGCGATAACCTGCTCGATCAGAGCCTCGAGCTCCTCGCCCGAAACCTGCGCGGGCAGCAGGCTCTCCAGAATCTTGACCTGCTCGGTCAGGTTGTCGGTACGGTCCTGGTCGGTACCGGCCTTGATGGACATCTCCAGCGTCTCGCTCGTCTGCTTGATCAGACGCTTGATCATGCTGTTGACGTCCTCCTCGGTCACGTCGCGGCGCTCGTTGACCTCGATGTTCTTCACCTCGGCCTTAACCTGGCGAATGATGGACAGGCGAACCTTGTCCTTGGCCTTCATGGCGGCGATCATTTCCTGCTGCAGCTCTTCGTTGGTCATCTGCAAATCCTCCTCAATAGTGCGGGCGGCACTCGCGCGAGCACCGCCCCATGATTACTCAGTCGTCGACGAGTTGTCGGTCGAGCTCTTGGTGACACCCTTCAGGCTCACGTTGTAGGGTACGTCCTTGGGCATGGGGTTGACGGTGATGTCGGCGTCCTTTTTGTACTGCTCCAGCCACTCGCTATATGCAGTGCTGGCCGCCTGTGTCTTCACCACGTTGGAGACGTACTTCTTGATGGCCTTGGGTACCTGCTTGATATCATCGACCTGGCTGTCGACATGGAAGTAGTCGGTGCACTTGATAATGTGATAGCCGTACGTCGACTCGACCACGTCGCTCACATCGCCCTTGTTGAGCCCCTCGAGTGCCGTCTGGTAGCTGTCGACGAAGGTGGTGAGCTTGTCCCAGCCCACGTCGCCCTTCTTCTCCTTGGAACCGGTGTCGTCGGAATACTGCTTCACAGCGTCTTCGAAGCTCAGCTCGCCGGAGTTAATCTTGTCCAGGCACTCCTGCGCCTTGGCCTTGGCGGCAGCCTTGTCCTCGTCGGATGCCTCGGAATCGACCTTGATCAGGATGTTCGACGAGCGGCGGGCATCGTTGTACTTCGACAGGTTCTCGTTGATGTAATCGACGATCTCGCTGTCCTCGGGCTTGCTGGTAGGCGCCACGGCTTCCTTGAGCTTTTGCTGCGCCAGGCTCTCCTTGAGCGAGCTCTTATAGGTGTCCTCGGTGTAGCCGTAGGTCTTAAGGGTCTTCTTAAAGGTCTTGGCGCCGCCCGCGCTCTTGCACGCGTCCTTCCAAGCCTTCTCGACCTCCTCATCCGACACCGTCACGCCGTTTTCCTTCTGCGCCTGCTGAAGCAGAATCTGCTGCGTGTAGGAATCGATGAGCTGCTTGCGATACTTCTTGGGCGTAAGGTCGTTGTTGACCAGGTACTGCGCCCAATCCTTGTCCTTGGTATAACCATAGGACGTGCGCATGCTCATGATCTGCTTGGTCACGGTATCCTCGGTGAGGTTGGTGCCGTTGATGGTGGCGGCAACGCCGCCGGTGAGCTTGTAGCCCGAGGTGTCCTCGGTCTGCGACATAAGACCGGAGCACGCCATGGCCGAGACGGAAAGCAACATTGCCAGCACGCCGATAACCACCAGAACAATCTTGACGGTCTTGGACACGCGGGTCTTGCGCTGCTTCTTGCGAGAGCTGGAGGCGGCGCGAGCCTGCTGCTCGGGCGTCGGCTCGGGTGCGGGGTTCTTTTTCTTATTTGCCATAGTTGGCCTTTCGCATAACGAATCGAACAAACGCCATTGTGTCACAACGCAGCCCCCGCGGCACGCTTGGTGCATTGGGGACAGGTTAATCTGCACCATTTTGGTGCAAAGGGGACAACTCTGGCAGCCGGCAGTTAGGGACGTTCCTTTTCTGCCGACAGTTAGGGACAGTCCCCAAGTGCCGGCACATAAGGAACGTCCCTAGGTGCCGGTTTAGCCCCACCTTAGAAGTGACGGCGGATGGCGTCGACCATGCCCTGGGACGTGGTCTGGCCGAGCACGTCGGCTGCGGCATCGGCGTCCATAAAGATGTTCATGAGCGCCTGCAGGGCCTCGACCTGGCCGCCCGGCTCGGCGATGCCCAGATTGATGACGATCTGCGCCGGCACCGGAGCGCCCATGCCAGCCATAGCGTTAAATGTCACGGGCGCGGCGGGCTTCACCACCGCGATATAGGGCTTGGCCACAAACCCCGGATCGGTATGCGGAATGGCAATGTTTGCCGCCGGCATGGCAAGACCCGTGGGATAGGCATCCTCGCGCGTGCGAACGGCGTCGAACCAACCGTCGGCAATGTAGCCACGCGGTACAAGCTCGCCCTCAAGCCGCGCGAACACCTCATCCGGCGTCGCACACTCCCAATCAAAAAACACCAGCTCAGGCGCAAACAGCGCTTCGTTATCCGCCATGCGCTCACCTCTCTCACCTAGTCATTCAAGAACGTCCCCGATGACTACCCAAAACAAAAGGTGGCCACGCGCGCCTTGGCGCCAATGACCACCCTGACCACTCAACTAAATTGTACTGTGCGCCGCTAGCCGCGGGGCGCATCAATTGCGACCTTGCCGCTCTCCAGCACGTGGACGCGGCCGTCGGCGAGCATTTGCACGACCTCGGGATACAGCACGTGCTCAATCGCGTGGATGTGCTCCTCGAGCGTGTCGACATCCCAGCCCTCCTCGACAGCCAGCGCACGCTGGGCGATGATGGGACCGTTGTCGTAGACCTCGTTGGCAAAATGCACGGTCACGCCAGTTACCTTGACGCCGCGCACAAAGGCATCGTCAATCGCATGCGCACCGGTAAAGCTCGGCAGCAGCGCCGGATGCAAGTTGACCACGCGGTTGGGAAACGCCGCCAGCAGCGGTGTATGCACCATGCGCATGTAGCCGGCCATGACCACATACTCGCAGCCGCGCTCGAGCAGCTCGTGCGCGATGATCTCGTCGGCGGCGATGGGGTCGGCATAGACATCCTTGGACAGCGTAAGCGTCTGGATGCCCGCACGCTCTGCACGTTGCAGACCCTTGGCCGAAGGACGGCTCGACACCACAAGCTCAATCGAAGCGTTGAGCTTGCCGGCGGCGATCAGATCGATCAGCGCTTGCAGGTTGGTGCCGGAGCCGCTGATGAGCACACCGATCTTGAGCGGCTCGGCCGTATCGGTGCCGGTCGGACGGGTGTAGGGCACAAAGCCCAGGCCCTCGGCAGCAGCCATCTGATCGTTAGCGCTCATCGGAGTACACGACCTTACCGGAACCCTCGACGCACTCGCCCACGCGGAACGGCTTCTCGCCCAGCGCGACCAGTGCCTCGGTCACGGCGGCCTCGTCCTCGGGGGCGACGATCAGACACAGGCCGACGCCCATGTTGAAGGTCTTGCATGCCTCGTTGGGCGCAAGCTCGGCCTGGCGCGACACGTAGGTGATGACGGGCGGAACGTCCCAACCCATCTCGGCACCGTTGCGGGTGACCACGGCGTCGACGTCATCGGCGAGCGCACGGTTGAGGTTCTCGGTAATACCGCCGCCAGTGATGTGGGCGATGGCGTGCACGTTGGCGCCGCCGCGCAGCAGCTCCAGGATCGGCTTGACGTAGATGCGCGTGGGGGCCAACAGAGCGTCTGCCAGCGATGCACCGCCGAGCTCCTCGAGCGGACGGCTCAGCTCCTCGGCCTTAGCGACGGCCTCGGGCGTGCCCGGCTTAACGCCGTCGACGCCAATGACCTTACGGACGAGCGAGTAGCCGTTGGAGTGCACGCCGGTGGAAGGCAGGCCCAGGATCACATCGCCCGGGCGGACGTTTGCGGGGTCGAGCATCTTGGGACGGTCGACGACGCCCACGGTAAATCCGGCAAGGTCGTAGTCGGCAGGAGCCATGACGCCCGGGTGCTCGGCCATCTCGCCGCCCACGAGCGCGCAGCCCGCGAGCTTGCAGCCGTCGGCCACACCCTTGATGATCTTTGCCATGTGCTCGGCCTCGATGTGACCGATGGCAACGTAGTCCAGGAAGAACAGCGGCTCGGCGCCCGAAGCCAGAATATCGTTGACGCACATAGCGACCAGGTCCTGGCCCACCGTCTCGTGACGGTCCATGATCTGGGCGAGCACGAGCTTGGTGCCCACGCCGTCGGTACCGCTGATCAGGATCGGGTCTTCCATATCCTTAAGCGCGGCGGCCGAGAACAGGCCACCGAAGCCGCCGATACCGCCGATAACCTCGGGGCGGTTGGTATCCTTGACCATCTGCTTAATCGCGTCGACGGCGCGGCCGCCCTCGGCGGTATCGACGCCGGCGTCCTCGTACGTCACATGCTTGCTGTCGCTCATCTGAGCCTTCCTCTCCCACTACCGTGGCGCCGCGCGTGCGCCAAACGGTGCTCATAGTTGCGTTCATTTCGGCGCGCGCCATAACAGCACGCTCCGTCATATCAACAAAACAGCAGGTAAAACCTACCAAAATAAACCTGTCCCCATATGGCAGGTTTTATGCCTCGCCGTGCTCCTCTTCCCAGCTGCGGTCGTCGTATTTCTCGATCACGGCGTCGTCGTCAAAGTGCAGCGGCTTGTCCAGGTTGCGGGGCTTAAAGCCCTCCATAAACTTGTCGCGGCCAAAGCTCTCGGGAATCGCCACGGGGTAGCGGCCGGTAAAGCACGCATCGCAGTAACCGCCCTTGGGCATGACCTTAAGCAGGCCCTCGACCGAAAGGAAGGCCAGCGAATCGGCGCCGATATACTCGCAAATCTCGTCGACCGTCTTGTTGGCGCTGATAAGCTGCGACTGCACGTCGGTATCGATACCGTAGAAGCACGGCCAGATGACCTCGGGCGAGTTGATGCGGATATGAATCTCCTTGGCGCCGGCGTTGCGCAGCATCTTGACGAGCTGCACCATGGTGGTACCGCGCACGATGGAGTCGTCGATGACGACCAGGCGCTTGCCCTCGATGTTGTCGCGCAGCGGGTTGAGTTTCATACGCACGCCCATGGCGCGCAACTCCTGCGTAGGCTCGATAAACGTACGGCCCACGTAGCGGTTCTTGATAAGGCCCTCGCCAAAGGGAATACCGCTCTCGTGCGAATACCCCTCCGCAGGCGGCAGGCCGGAGTCGGGCACGCCGATGACCAGGTCGGCCTCGACAGGCTCCTCATGTGCCAGCTGACGACCCATGTCGTAACGGCAGGCATAGACGCTCTTGCCGTTCATGATGGAGTCGGGGCGGGCAAAGTAGACCTGCTCAAAGATGCAGTTGGCGGGCTCTTCGGCTGCAGGCACGCCCTGCTCGGATACCAGGCCCTCGGCGCTGATGCGCAAGATCTCGCCGGGACGGACGTCACGGACGTACTCGGCACCCACGATGTCGAGTGCGCAGGTCTCGGAAGCAACGACCCAGCCGCCGGCGCGCGTGACACGGACGGCGGAGTCGACCGTCGCGGCGCCGTCCTGCGACGGCAGCTGCGAAACGGCTGCGGCATCGGCCTGGTCCAGACCCTCGTCCACCAGCTTGCCCAGCACGAGCGGGCGAATGCCGTGTGGATCGCGAAATGCGTAGAGCGCCTGCTCGTTGATGAGCGTCATGGCGTAGCCGCCGCGCACGAGCTCCATGGTCTTGCGAATACCCTCGCGCAGGTGGCCCGTACGCTGGGTAAAGTAGCCGATAAGCTTGGTCGCGACCTCGGAATCCGAATTGGAGAGGAACGGCACGCCCAGCTCGATCAGCTGACGGCGCAGCTCGTCGGTGTTGACGAGGGTGCCGTTGTGCGCGAGCGCGATAATGACGCTATTGATGGTAGAGAGGTGCGGCTGAGAGGCTTCCCAGCTCTTGGCGCCGGCAGTGCCGTAGCGCACATGACCCACGGCCAGCTGGCCGGAGAGCGTCGACAGGTCGGCGTTGGAGAACACGCGGTCGAGCAGGCCCAGATCTTTGCGGACCATAACCGTGCCGCCGTCACCCACGGCGATTCCAGCCGATTCCTGGCCACGGTGCTGCAGCGCACGCAGGCCAAAGTACGTCAGTCGAGCCACGTCGCGATCGGGCGCCCATACGCCGAAAATGCCACATTCCTCATGCAGCTGGTCGGAGTCCGGATCATACGTCGACATGGTGTTCACCTGTCCCGCGGCACGCTCGGCCGCGCGGATGGTTTCTTGAGACATGGTATCCCCTCAGAGCCTCGTATTTTTGGCGTTACCCGCCTTATTATACGCACGGCGCGACGTGCTCCCCAGCGCATGAGCAGCGCTTTTTAAAAGCCCACCGAGCTAATAATCAGTTTTGTTGCCAAACATTTTATCGGTCTGTCCAGTGCAAGCGCCCGCGCCCCCCAGATGGCCGCCGCGTCCACCGTTGGGGATTACAAAGTTGCAATTGGGACGTTCGTCCTGTCTTTTGGCAGGTCGGCGGCGTATCCTTATAACCTACAACAAAGCGAGAAAGGTTCTGTATGGATCGAAACGAACTCGACCCCAGCGTCCCCAGCGCCACAGAGGTCAAGAAGATTCCCCTCATCATTAAGGTGTACGCCGTCCTGTGCATCCTTTCCGGCGTGGGCACGCTCCCGTCGGTCGCTGCCTTTATGTGGCAGGTCATCACGGCACTTGTTAACGGCAACGCCACCGAAAAGCTCGGCGACAACACGCTCGTCGCAGTCGGCCTTATCGTCGCCGGCATCATGCTCTCTGCGGCAAGTGCCGTCATCCTAATCATCTTTGGCCTGGACCTTATCAAAAACCAGCGCCGCAACGCCGCCCGCCTGTCCTACATCCTTATTGCATTCACCGTCGTCGAGCTTTTGGTCGACGTGATGCTCCAGGGCATCGGGCCCTTCCTGCTGCGTCCCGCGATCCAGCTCGGCATCCTTGTTGCACTTTCGGCAACCGTCGACCCCACGCTGCGTCAGGAGCGCGAACTGCAGCGCCGCCTGCAGGAGATGCTCGACCGCGACGCTGCCGCCGAGGGCATGCTCGGCCGCGATGAAACCGGCGAGGGCTACATCAAGCTCAACTACTTCAACCTGTTCTGGGTGTTCTTTGTCTGCTGCATACTCGGCCTGATCGCCGAGGACATCTGGCACATGACGGTCGACGACCCGGGCGTCTATCAGAACCGCGCCGGCATGCTGTTTGGCCCCTTCAGCCCCATCTACGGATTTGGCGCCGTGCTCATGACCATGGTGCTTAACCGCTTCTACAAAAAGAACCCCATCATCATTTTCCTGGTGAGCGCCCTGCTCGGCGCCAGCTTTGAGGTGTTCGTGGGCTGGTTTATGCAGACCGCGTTTGGCGTGGTCTCGTGGAGCTACTCGCACATAACGCTGTTCGGTTTGCCCGATCCGCTCGTGGTCCTCACGGGCGGACGCACCTGCACGGGCTTCGCCTGCCTGTGGGGCCTGGGCGGCCTCATCTGGATCAAGCTGCTGCTGCCGAGGCTGCTTAAGCTTATCAACAAGATCCCCTGGAAGAGCCGCTACTCGGCCACCGTCATCTTTACCGTTATCATGCTGGTCGACGGCGTCATGACGCTGCAGTCGCTCGACTACTGGTACCAGCGCGTTAACGACACGGAGCCGGACATTCCCGTCGCACAGTTCTACGGAGAGCACTTCGATAACGAGTACATGGAAAACCGCTTCCAGAGCATGACCATGAGCCCCAAGGATGCGACGCGCGTGTAGCGCCCACCGCGCCCAAAACGCAAAATGCCCGCCGGTATCACACGTACCGGTGGGCATTTTTATAAACGATCCTTCTATCGACGCAAGCCTCTACGCCTCGCGCTCGACCTCACTCACGCATTCGTTCTTAATGGTGCCGACGAGCGCCTGCAGCGCATCGACCACGTGCGGGCGAATGTCCCCGCCGATGAGCACGAGCATGATGTCGTCACCTACGGCAAGCTCGCCGCTTGCCAGCCACACACGCACATAGCCGATACCCGGCATCGCACGCGTCGCCTCGATAGCAGCCTGCACCTTCTGAGCATCGAAGCCAAACACCATGCCGCCCACCTTATGCCCAGGCGCCACGCCATCGGCCTCGACTCCGCGCACCTCAGCCTTGGGCGTCGCGCGCACCACACCGTTATGCGTCAGATACATCCCACAGCCTGCCGCCGAAGCATCGGCCTTGGCCTCGCGCAGCCAAGCATCAATCGAAGGCATCAATTTGCCACTCTCGAGCATCATTTCTCCCTTACCGTCGTCGAGTAGCCAATTTGGGACGGGGCCTTTTTAGCTACTCTCGAACAACTTATTCCTCGACCGGCGTGAGCACCATGACGGCGCGTGTGTTGCTCAGCGACAGCGAACGACAGGTCACAAGCGTTACAACCTTAGTTGCCGAAGCGGCACGATCGGTGGCATCACTCGCCACGGCAGAAGCGCCGTCGAGCATCTCGGACAGGTAGTTCTTGAGTCCGTCGTCGCCCTCAAAATTGGTCGTGCGCGCCTTGGCATACGTGTCCTCGACCACCTTGGTCGCCAGCGGACGCAACTTATACGTCGCATCGCGCGTGATGTAGTACACATATTCAATGCTATCGAACGTTGCCTGGTCAGTCGTATCCGAAATCACGTTGAACATCGACCCATCGTTCATATGGTGGCCGTAGATCGTGGTCTGCTGGTCGACCATTCCCGGCGCGGTGTCATCGCTATCCAAGAAGATGGCACCCGAGGCGTTAGACGTGCCATCGAACAGCGTGTTGAGGTATTTGGAGTTGTTGTTGGTCTGCACCACGGGATAGTTGATGTTGGTTCCCGGCACGTAAATCCAACCCACAATCTCGGGGTTCGTCTGAGCAAGCGCATCAAAGTCGATAATCGGCACGCCGCTGGCGTCCTTATCGCTTACATATTGCTTCTCGATTTTCTGATACGAATCGCTCGCCTGCTTATAGCCAATCTGGGCATTAATAAAAATAGCGGCGGCGGCGACAATCAGACCGATACCGATGATGATGAGCAGAATGGGAATAATGGAGTGGCGCTTTTTGCGCGGCGGCTCGGTGCGATCCGACGGCGCGGCATGCGATGAAGACCGGGGCGGCTTCTTAGCGGAGCTATAAGACGAAGGACGATATGCGGCCGGCGCGTCCTGTCGACGATGCGTCGCCGGTGTCACGGGGCGCGGCGCGCGCGGCTGCTGAGGAGAGGATGTCCGACCCTGCTGTGCCGCACGGGCAGCACCCGGCTTCGACGGATCGGGAATCTGAGAAGCCTTGAATCGTTTTCCCTGATAATCGGACATGGCTCTCCTTATACTGCGGTGAAACGGCGGGACGCTTAGGCGTCAGCCATCTCCTGCTTCATCTTCTCGATAACCTTGCGGTACTCGGGGTCGCAAGCACCCAGAATCTGTGTGGCATAGATGGCGGCGTTCTTGGCACCGTTGATGGCAACGCAGGCCACGGGCACGCCCGAAGGCATCTGCACCATCGACAGCAGCGAATCCATACCGCCCAGGTCACTCGTCTTCATAGGCACGCCGATAACCGGCAGCGGCGTAAAGGCAGCCACGACACCACCCAAGTGAGCGGCCTTGCCGGCGGCGGCGATAATCACTTTGATACCGCGATCGGCGGCAGTCGAAGCCCACTCGTGGACCTTCGCCGGCGTGCGGTGCGCGCTCGCAATGACGAGCTCATAGGGCACACCCAGTGCCTCGAGCTCGGCGGTGCAGCCTTCCATAACGCCCAGATCGGACTTGGAACCCATGATGATCCCGACAACCGGCTTTTGATCTGCCATAAACATAGACCTCCTGTTGAGAGCGGTGACGCAGCGAATCCGCGACCCTTAACTACTGAGAGTAGTATAGCTGCCGATGCTGATGTGTTCGGCGGGAGACGGAACGCTTTGCGAGATTAAGGCCGAAGGGTCGGAGCTTTCCGCCCACATTCAAAAAGCGTGCCCACCGTCCTTGGGTGGGACGGCGGGCACGCTTGCTTAGCTGTTGCTGGGGCTACTTAGCCTTGCTGCGACGATGGAAGAAAGCGCCGATCGCGGCGATGATGGCGCCAAGACCACCGACGGTCGCGACGGTCGCCGCCGTCTGGTCTCCGGTATTGGGAATCGCCGAACCGTTCTTCTTGCTGCCCTGGGCCTTGTCGCCTGCGGGCTTGCCCGCCTGGTTGCCGCCGTTCGAGCCATTGCCGGAACCCTGGTTGCCCGAGCCGCCCTGATTGCCGGAATCGGCATCCTTGAGGCTCTCAATAGCCAGCTTGAGCTGGTCATAGGCCGCCTGGAGCTGGGTGTCGGAAGCATTCTCATCACCCAAGACGTCCTCGGCGTAGGTAATGGCATCCGTCAGGGCCTTGACAGACTCGGCCGTCTTGCCCCTGGTGTCAGTCTCCTTCGCCTGCTTGACCAGGGCCTTGAGCTGCTTCTTAGTCGGATTCTCGACCGGGGCCACCGGGGTCTTCTCGAGCGCGCCGCGGGCGCTCTCGAGCGCCCTGAGCGCCTGGTCGACCTCGTCCTGCGTGGCGTTCTCGTCGCGCAAGATGGCGCGGGCGCTCGCCAGGGCGTTCTCGAGCGCCGTCCAGGAGGCCTCGGTGTAGTCACCGGCCTTGAGGTCGCCGGCAGCAACCTCGGCATCAACCTTTTCGATCGCGGTAGCGAGATCATCCTTCGCCACCGGATCGGGGACGGCCGTACCGTAGAACTTGAGCTCCGCCATGCTGCAGTAGGCATCAACGTTGCCACCGCCGGCGTGAATCACCTTGACGGTCACGTAGCGACCGCGCGCGGCGCCAAAGCTCATCTGTTTCCAGTCGCCACGGTCGGTGAGCACGCGGCCGTCGTTGTCGAAGGCGAACGTACCCATCGACGCGGCGGTGCCCATCTTATAACCGTCGGCAGTGTCGGAGACCAGTATCTCGGCCTCGAAGATATCGCCGTTAGTGCCGCCGTCCTGGCGCGGCAGGAATGTAACGTCGGTGAGATCGTAGTCGCGGCCCAGGTCGACACTCAGATACTGGGGCATACCGGTCCCATGGGCCCAGTCGCTGTGCCAAAGCGTCCGCTCGTCGCCGTCGAGAGCGTTGACGGCGTTGCTGCCCTCGTAGTCGGCCTCACTCGAGAAGCCGGCCACCTTGACGTTCTTGCGGTTCTCGGGCGTGTTGATGAGAATCTTCTCATCGACAGGGCGCATCTTGAGGCCGTCGATTGCCTTCTCAATCTTGGCTGTGGCGTCTGCGACATCCTTCTTGCTATAGCTGCCTTGGCCGCCGTCGAGGAGCTTCTGAGCTGCCTCGACCGCAGTGGTGAGAGCTGCATAGGAATCCTTAGTGTAGACGGACTCGCTGTAGCCCGCGGCCTTGGAAAGCGCTGCCACGAGCGCAGAGGTATCGACACCAGCCTTGACCTCGACCTCATAGGATGCGGTCTTGGAGGGGTCGAGTACCGACGCCACCGTGATCTTTGCCTTGCCGGCCTTGTTGGCACGCAGGTAGTAGCTCACGCTACCGCCAGCCTGAACAGCGGAGACGCTTACCACAGAGGGGTCGGAGCTCTCGACCGTCACATAGGGGTAGCCGGCGCTCTCAGGCGTGGCCTTGGCGTCGACGAGCGTAACGTCGCCTTCAAAGAACTCGGTCTGGTTCTTGCCTAGCTCGACACCCTCGATAGCCTCGACACCCTGCGTGTAGTTGAAGTTGACCTCACGCAGTGTGAGCATCTGGTCACCCGATGCCTCAAGCGGCGTGACCTCGACCTTGGTCGCCTTCTTGCCCTTGTTCTCGGCAGAGAGGCCAAAGGCGTAGCGAGCCTGGAAGGAATCGTACTCCCCGCCCGCGAACTCTTGGGTCGAGCCATCCTCGAACGTCACGACAGCCTTGATCTTCTGCACGGTTCCGTTGCCACCGTTGCGGTTAACGACCTCGACACTATCGAGTTTCGACGGCGTCTTAAATGCGAATGTCATCGTGGTGGGAAGCTTCACGTAACTCGGAAGCTTACCCTCGCTGTCCCAGTTGCCGCTCCAGTTCCACAGGAACTCAAAGCCGTTGTCGCCCTCGTTATTATCGAACAGCGCGTTATAGCTCTTCTGCTGGATAAGTTTCTCGACGTTGGTCCCGTCGTCAGTCGTGAGCTCATCGTTGGTCATCGTGATGTTGAAGGCATCCTGACCGTACTCGGCGACCGCTGGCTGAGGAACATCCGGCATCGTCACCGTGCCGTCGCTCGCAAACTCAAGTGCGTCGCATGCCGGACCGATGAGCCAAGATGTCGAGGGCAGTTCGACCTTGCCGGCGGTCTTGGCCTTGAGCTTGAAACTCGCCACCGCGCCGGTACCGTTGTAGAGCTTGCCATCGCCGCGGTTGGCAAAGGCGAGATTGATAGTCTGCGTTCTGTCCGCGAACTGGACCTTCTCGCGAGACAGGTTCTCCATGCCGGCAGTCGAGCCGTCCTGCGCGATGCTCTCGGACACAAACTCGAACTGGTCGCTCTTGAAGTTGACGAGAGCGCCCAGGGCGTTGACGTTCTTGGCGTCGGCCGCATAGACATCAACGGTGATCTCATCACCGGCCTCGACCTCGGTCTTGCTCGGAATCACCGCGAGCGAACCTGCGACCTTGCCCTTTTGTTTAGTGCCGCCGTCAAGACCCGCCATGGTGAACGAGTAATCGTAGACGTCGTAAACGCCGTTATCGTTGAGGTCGGCGAAGTGGTCGCGGATCT
Source organism: uncultured Collinsella sp. (assembly GCA_900547235.1). Taxonomy (GTDB): domain Bacteria; phylum Actinomycetota; class Coriobacteriia; order Coriobacteriales; family Coriobacteriaceae; genus Collinsella. Next base: position 19,247 of record URFP01000006.1, read on the forward strand.
GCGAACCGAACGTCGGGGTATCGGGCTCGCGATTCTCGAGGCCCAGATAGTTCTTCATGTTGGAGTAGTCTCCGTCGGAGATCGTGGCCTTGTTGAGGTTGGAGCCCACGGCGAAGCCATCCGTGCCGTCGGTCTTGTAGATGGCAATCTCGGACGCGGAGAAGAAATTGCCGACCGAGGCGAGCGGTGTCATGCGCACGTAACGGGCGGCTACGGTGCCGTCAAACGCTACCGTCTTACAATCAGCGGAACGTGCCCAATCGACCTCCTGGCTCGTCCAGTGGACGCCATCGAGACTTGTCTCAACACGCATCTTGGTCACAGTGCCGTTGCCGGCGTCATCGCGCGGATAGTACTCGAGCTTATCGAGCTTGTAAGCGCGTCCATAGTCAACGGTAAGCGCCTTGCCCAGATCGTTGCCACCGGAGTGGAAACCGCCGTCGCCCGACTGGAACTCATGGTCGAAGGCGAGCTCGGCCTTATGGCTGCCGTAAAGTGAGCCCTCCCAGGTGATTTGCTCGGCGTCGGGGACGTTCCGCCACGGATCGAGTGCGGAGTTCGCCTCGAGCACATCGCTCCAGGCGGAGTAACCCTCGGCGTTACGCGAACGAATCTGGTAGGTGTGCTTGCTATTGTAGGCGAGGTCGGTGTGCGTGAACTCGGCCGCATCACCCACGGCAAACACAGTGCCGTCGACCTTAAGGTCGTAGGAGGTAGCACCATCGACCTTTCCCCAGGTGAGCTTGATGCTCGTTGGGGTCGTGACGTCCTCGGGGGCAGCAAGGTTCGTGGGTGCGGAGAGGTTCTCGTTGAGGCGATCGGCTGTGAGCGTGGCGTCGGCGTTCACGAAACCGCCCAGCTCAAGCGTCTGCGCCGCTGCAGCAACATCGGTCTTCGCGAACTTGACGTAGACCTTGGGGTTCGTGGTGATCTTGGTGTTGTTGAAGCTCTCGCCCTGCTCGGCCTCGGTGCCGTCCGCATCGCTGCCGTAGTGGTTGAGGTTGGGGGTCTCGCTGTAGAAGTAGACCGCCTGGCCGGCCTCGGGGGTCGCGGCGTCAAAGGTCTCCTGCGAGTCGACCTCGCGCACGTTGAGTGCGGATCCGCCGTTCTTGGCGACAACGCTCGTGGGCTTGGCGGACACGTTGGCCACGAAGGTCGTGGTGCGATTGGAGTCGTAGCCGTTGTAGCCACCCTGCGAGGCTTCGGCGGTAAAGGTCGCGGTGCCGCCTGCGGCCTTGGAGCTGTAGACGGTGCTCACATGCTCACCGTAGGAGATATTGTCGATCGTGCCGTAGGAATCGTCCTCAGTCGTGTTGTTCTCGATGGAGGAGCCGTCGTCCTCGTACTGCGTAAAGGTGCCGTCGCCCTCGGTGGCGAAGAACTCGACGATACGCTGGCTGCGGTCGGTACCCTTGGTGTTGGTGTCGCTCACGGCCTCGGGGTTGTTGTTCTCGGCGTACATCGGCACGATAGCGTTGGCCTTCACAAACAGCGGCAGCTTCCAAAGCGGAGCCTCGTAGTTGTTGAGAACCTGGCCGCCGCGATACTGCTTACCCGAGAAGTAGTCGATCCAGATGGTGGGATTCTCGTCGGTGCCGTAGTTGGGGAGGTAGATCCCATTGCGAATGTCGTTGCCGTTCTCATCTGCCTGGGTATCCTGATACACCGGTGCCACTAGGAAGTTCTCACCGAACATATACTGGTACTGTGTCGAAGTGCTTGCGGCGTACTCGGAGTTGTCAGAAAGCAGCATGGCGCGGATCATGGGCAGGCCGGCATCGCCGTTACCCGTGTCGATGTTGGCCGCCGAGGCCGCGCTCGTGTAGATATAGGGCATGAGCTGCGCCTTGAGCTTGAGGTAGAAGCGCGAGATGCCTGTGTAGGGATCGCCGTGCGTCATGGGCGATTTACGGTAGGTGCCCCAACCGTCCATGTCAAGCATAGAGGGCGTGAACGTCTTCCACTGGTAGTCACGCGCAGAGATGATGGGGTCGCCGCCAAAGATGCCATCCATGTCGGAGCCGATGTTGGGGTTGCCCGAAAGACTCTGACCGATATACGTGGGGATATGGAAGCGAATGTACTCCCAGTTACCGCCATACTGGTCTCCGGTCCAAATGCCACCAAAGCGCTGCGTGCCGGCCCAACCATCGAGCGTGATGATGTTGGGGCGCTTGTTAGCGCCGGTCGTCACCGTGTCATAAGCTGTCTTGATGCCATTGAGACCAAAGGAGTAGCCAGATCCAACCCAGGCAACGTCGGTCTTAAGGGTAGTGATGCCTCCCGTCTTGACCTCGGCGTCGAAGTCGCGAAGCAGATGCCACGGGGTCTCAGGGTTGCTGTCGGGCTCAAGGTTGGACTGGGTCCACAAGCCCGTGCTCACACCCTTGGAGTTGGCATACTCGGTGAACTTCTTAAGGTTGTCGACATTGGCACGCACAGCGTTAAGGCGGTCGGCCGAGCTCGCTCCGTCGGAGTTGACGCCGCCGGTCTTGTAGTAACCGTTCTGGCCATAGCCGGCGCCGTAGCCGTCGTTCGGCAGGAACCAGCCGAGCGGCATGTCGTTGTCCTCGTAGTCATCGATAACCTGCCGAGCAGAGAACTGGCGGTCGAAATCGGTCGCTTTCATGTTCTCGGTATCAACCGTAGGGCCCTCACCGTTGAGCGTCTCGGCCGCAAGTGTGCCGTCGAGCTTGTAGCCCGTCGACATGCCAGACTCGTACTTAACGTCGCCCTTCTCGCTCGAGGACTTGCTGCCCTTGGTCTCCCACTTCTTTTGACCCGAGGTCGTTGACCAGCCATCACGGTTATAGGCATTAAGATGACCAAGGTAGAACCCGTACTCGGGCAGCAGTACCGGGTTACCGGTCACCTTGTAGTAGTCCTGCAGCATCTCGGTTGCCACGTTCGAAGCGCCCTCGTTGGTCGCCACGAAGTAGTAGGCATCAAACTCATTCTCGCTGTGCAAAGTCGTGACCGTCGATGAGTCCGTGGAACCGAAGTCGTAGGAACCCTCTGCAAACGTGTTTCGGAGCACGCCGTAGCCGTCACTCGTCCAATAAAACGGGTTGGGCGAGGCAACGCCGCCATCGGTCCAGTTGTTCGTGTTGGAGATGGCGATCGTCTGGTTGGTGTGCAGGAAGCGTCCGTTCTGGGTGCCGCCGCCAAAGAAGTTCTCGGACTTCTCCTTGGCGAGCGTCTGGACGGTACCCTTCTTATCAAGGTCGAGGGACGCGGACTCGGAAACCACGACACGGTCGCCTGACTTGATACTCATCTTGCCAGTCGCCTTGTCCAGGATCACGGTCGCCTTTCCGCCGGTGATCTCGATAGTGTCGCCCTTGTCGGCAACCGTCGCACTCGGCTTGCTGTAGGTGTCCGAGGTATCGGGCTGAGCCTGGATTTTAGCCGTGTGGGACTTACTGCGCGGTGTGGCGTAATCGGAAAACTCACCCTTGGGGTCGACGTTATAACGGAAAATACCGTCCTCGAGGAACGTAATACGGCCCTTGATGCCGTCAGCGAAATCGATGTCGACGACATTCGAGGCAGACTGGGACACGGTCGCTGAGTCGACGCCCTTGAGTGGCGTGGCAATCGCCTGCTGGGGATTGGCAAACACGAGCGTCGCTGCAGTGGCAACGAGGACCGCGCTTCCCTTCACCCACCGTTTCGTAAAAATGGAATTCCTGCGCACCTGGTCTCCTTTCTTCCGAGATGCTGAGGTGCCGAGGACGCCCCCGGCAGCATGGGAAAACGTATCAAACGGGGATGTTCGGTACATTCCGCACAATGGGGCCACCCGTTACCAAGGGGCCAACTGGTAGTAACCAGATAGCCACCTACTAGGTCATATCAATATATGGGAGCACTTGCGCAACCAAGTTCGGAAGTCCACCAGCGGCAGTAAAATGAGCGTCAACGGCAAGGTGGGCTTAATAAGCCATACCAATTGGTTCTTCAGTCAAATACCAATCTAGCAAAAATGTACTGTTTATCTGGTATTACACAGACCATACCTTTCCCTCGGGAACTGGGCTTCGCGAAGTTTCCCGAGGGAAAGGCTCAGCCGCCACCCTGCGACCTACCGGGGATTGCCATGACGTACGTTGGCTGATTTGGTTTGGAATGAGATGCTGACGGTAGTCAATGGGCACAACTGTCCCGGGTGCATTTCAAGATGCACCTAAATGTCTGTCTTTATCCTTATAGATTGTCCAGGTAATCGTCGGCATCATAGGTAAGGCTATAGGCTTTATTCAGAATGCGCACGAGTTCCTGGGCATCGTGCTCGCCAAGCGCTGAGAGTTGTTTCGAGAGCGATGCCACACTCTCGGCATTTTTTTTCGCCGCAAAATCACGGCCTTCCTCGGTAATGCTCACCAGCACACGCCGACGATCGTTTGGATCGGTCCTGCGCTGAACGTAACCCTTGCTCTCGAGTGAATCCAAGATATGCGACATGCGCGCACGGGAAAATTTCAGCTTCTTGGCAATCTCGGAGGGAATGACATCACCGTCAATACCCGATAGATACTGTAAAACCGGTGCCTCGCCCACACTGGCGCCACCGGCAGCACTCAAGGATCCCTTGGCAAGGGAACGTGAGTACACGATCAGTTTTCGAGCGACGTCATCGTAATCCACTGGGGATATTGTCCTTTGCAACTCTAGAAGGGCCATAAAACCGTCATTTGCCGTACTATTAGTTAACATTCGCAACAATTATTTATGATACCCCAACGCGGAAGTCTATTGCTCGTCCTTCTTGTGTCGCATAAGCTCCTCAACGTCGATACCCGCGGCCTCGAGCATACGCTCAACATTCTTTTTGGCGTTGGTCGTGCCAACCTTAAGCACAATCGAAAGCGGAGTGCCCACCACCAGGCACACGATGCCCGCGGGGACGCCCCAGCCGGGGCCGCCCTGCATACCCCACATCCCCACCAAAAAGCCAATAGCCACGAGCGAATAGCCCAGGCGCAGCCAAACGTTGAGCCGCTGAATAGCATCGGTCTGCATCTTTGCCTCGCGGATCAAGTCGTCGCGCGAAAGGTCGTGTCCGTATTTCTCGTGCATATGGGTCCTCCTCGTGCAAAGCGTGCATCATGCGCAAGTGCATCGTTTATCGAATACGTCATCTTTCAAGAGCAATATAGCGGGTATCGTGTAGGCGATGGAGGTCGCTGGCCATATTGCCCTTGAAGGGCGGCGCAAAATCAGAAGGCCGTGCGGTTGAGGCCGCACGGCCTTACAGGGGGCCAGGGGATGATGACTAGTAGCTCAGTGCCGGGTCGAAGAAGCCAATGAGAACGCCCACAAATGCGATCACGACGAGAATCAGCATCATAACGATGGGGTTGACCTTCTTCTTGGTCATCATGTACCAGCAGAAGATGATGAAGATCATCGGCAGCAGGTGCGGATAGATGCCATCGAGCGTGTCCTGGAACTTACCGCCGCCGGGCAGCACCAGGCTGGGGCTGCAGGTGATGGAGACCCAAGTTGCGCCCACGGCACCGATGACCATGGTACCGACCATCACGATGGAATCACGCAGAGCCTTGGCCTTGGGGCCGACGAGGGCCTCGACCGCCTTGCCGCCGAGCTCATAGCCCTGGTTGTAGGCAAAGCGCATGCCAAGGAACATGAGCAGGTTCCACACGACAATATAGAAGATGGCGCCGAGCGGGGAGCCGCCGGTCGAGAGACCGAGGGCGATACCGAGCAGGATCGGGATCAGGGTACCGACGATCAGCGAGTCGCCAAGGCCGGCGAGCGGGCCCATGAGGCCGGCGCGGATGCCGTTGATGGCGTCGTCGTCGATGGCCTCGCCGTTTGCGCGAGCCTCCTCGAGGCCGGCGGTGACGCCGACAATCATGGTGCCGATCTGCGGCTCGGTGTTGAAGAACGCGGAGTAGGTCTGGAGGGCCTGCTTCTGCTCCTCGGGCGTGTCGTAGAGCTCCTCGACAATCGGAAGCATGGCGCACAGGTAACCGAAGGTCTGCATGTGCTCCTGCGAGAAGCAGGTCAGGTTGCCATAGGACCAGTTACGGAACGACTTGGCAAGCGTTTTCTTAGAGAGCTTTTTCTTCTCTGCCATTAGATGTCCTCCTCTTCCTCATCATCTGAGCCCGAGGCGATAGCTGCCTTGGGAGCGTTTGCGAGGTCGATCTTGAGCGAAGCGATCTCATAGTTGATCAGGGCGAAGAAGCAGCCGATGCCGGCAGCGGCGATCAGGTTGCATCCCATGACAGCGGACAGGGTGAAGCCGAAGAAGAACGTCAGGAAGTCCGTGGGCTTAGAGATGACCTGCTTGAGCAGGATGGCGATACCGACGGTAGGCAGCAGCGAGCCGACGGTAAACAGCGTCTTCATCGCGATGCCGTCCATGGGCATGTAGGTCTTCATGAGGTCGACCATGGCGGTGCCGCCCATGGTGATGATGAACGTCGGGAGGAACGAGCAGACGATGTGACCGATCCAAGGCAGAACGTTGTTGACCAGGTAGAGCTTGTGGAGATCGCCCTTCTCGAGCCACTTCCAGCCCATGCCCTGCCACACCAGGTTGATGGTGGCGGTGCCATAGAAGAGCACAGTGCCGAGCGTGCCGACGGCGGCACCGAGGGATGCGGCCATGCCGGCAGCCTCAGCGGAGGCGGGATCGATGCCCGAGTTCTTGATGGCGAGGATCGCCAGCGGGATACCGATATAGGACACGGCGCGGACGTCGGCGGAGACGGTTCCGCCGGGGGTCACGAGAGCGATGTAGACAACCTGGATGGCAGCGCCGACGAGGATACCCGTCTGCATATCGCCCATGATGATGCCGACGATGAGGCCGGCGACCAGAGGACGACCCAGAGTGTAGTTGCCGATCGTCGTGCCACCCATGCCAGGCAGTGATGCCAGGCAGGCGAACAGGCCGAACAGCGCGGCTTGGAATGCATTGATTGCCATGCTTTCCCCTTTCTTTATTCCTCAGCCCCTTTCACCAAGGGCTGTAGATACCAAAATGCGGCTGGCGCCTAACTAGAAGCCAAACTGACCGCGGAACTTGGGCCACTCACCGATGGACTTCTCCTTGATAAGGGCGAACTCGACCGTGTAGCCGGCGTTGGTGAGATCCTCGAGCGCCTGGGCCTCTTCCTGCGTGATCGACTGGTTGTTGCCGAGCTTGGTGGTGCCGGGACGATCGTTGCAGGGACCGACGATGATGCGGTTCATGCCGGGCTTAAAGCCAAAATCGACGAGAAGTTCCTTCATGTCGAGCGGGTTCTTGGTGATCAGGAAGTACTTGGTGTCGGACTTGAGAACCTTCTCGGAGACCTCCTTGAAGTGCTCCTTGGTCCACACGAACGTCTTCTTGCCCGAGGCACTCTTGTAGGCCTCCTTGAGCACGGGGTTGGACGCTGCAGCGTCGTTGACGGCGATAAGACCGTCGCAGGGATACTCGAGGGCCCAACGGGTAACGGTCTGTCCATGGATCATACGGTCATCAATACGGATGAACGAAATCATGCGTTCTCCCTTTCTTTATCACCGGGGGTCTTTCCTCTTAACCCCCGCTCCATCACGAAAATTTGGGCGGATGCGCTGCCTAGATGTCGTCGTCCTCGTCGTCGGCGTCATCGGTCGGGACAACGAGCTCGGACATACCGTTCTTGCCCTCCTGCAGCATCATCTGCTTGAGGGAATCCAGGTCCATGGTGGCAAGCCCCATCATGGCGGTCATAGCCATGGGCAGATTCATACCGCCGAAGGCAATGGTGTGGGCGAGCAAACCCTTCTCGGCCAGCGTGTTCATGGCATTGGTGAGCGGCGATCCGCCCAGGATGTCACCAAGCAGGACAACCTCGTCATCGGCGGTAACGGGAGCGAGCATCGCCTTGACGTTCTCGACATACTCGTCAGCGCCCATGCCGTCCACGAGACTCGTCGACAAGATGTTCGGGGCGTCATTGCCGAGCATCTTGAGGACACTGTGCAGTCCGGGAGCGAGCGTTCCGTGACTGACCATTACCAGATACCGCATGCGGTCTCCTCTCGACCTGCCGTGTGTCGCACGGCTTTGCTTTTTGCTGAGATTATTGTTGCGCCGGGGCATGTTCGGTACAAGAAAATATTTGCGAACGGCAACTATTCATCGGTTAACGGTAGCAACTATTTTTGTGCCTAAATTATTTTTTCTTCTAATTATTTTTAAAATAGCAGGTAGATTGCCTGATAAATGTTTTATGTTCCTTATGCACCATACATACCAGCAAGAATCGGGCCTGGCATCTCCGGTTTGCCCCGCAGTGTCAGACCATGTCACGTACGCCCACGACATGGAGGTACCCCATGGATATGATCTCGTTTCTCGCCTCCGAACCCTTCGACCGCAGCGGTGATACGCCGCTCTATGTCCAGCTTAAACATCGAATCGCTCTGCTTATCGCCAGCCAGGCGTTCGACACCAAGACGCCGCTGCCACGCGAGCTCGAAATCTGTGAGCGGCTGGAGTTATCGCGCGCGACCGTGCGCCGTTGCTTCCAAGATCTCGTCATCGAGGGGCGCGTGGTGCGCAAGCGCGGCCAGGGCACGTTCATCAAGCCCCAAACTTCAGCACCCGGCATCGACCTGGCCCTGAATTTCAGCGCGCGGATGCGCGAAGCGGGACGGGTTCCGAGCTCGCAGATTCTCGCCTTTTCAAGCATACCGGCCGTCCGCGGCATCGCCTCCGGGCTCAAAGTGCCCGAAGGGACACCCGTCTGGGAGATTCGCCGCCTGCGTCTCGCCAACGACAAACCCATGGAGCTCAACTACGTCTATATCCCCGTGTCACTTTGCCCCGAGCTCACGCGCAAAGACGTGGATGGCTCGCTCTACGCCTACATCGCGGAAAAGACCGGCATCCTGCCCGCAAGCGTCGATGCCGTCTACGAGACGGTCAACCTCGACAAGCATGAGGCGCGTCTTTTGGGACAGAACACCGGTAAGGCGGCGATGCGCATCGTGCGTTCGACCTACGACAAGACGGGAACCCCGTTCGAGGTAGGCGTGCTCATCAGCTGCGACGGTCAGGCAAAGCTGCACGTGCACATCGCCGCCGACAAAACAACCTTCACCGCCACAGCCCAATAAATCAGAACCACCCTTAAAAAGGGTGGTTTGCTCTTAGGGTATAACCCACGGGCCCCGGGCTCGCGTCTAAAGGCGCGGGCCCGGACTTCGTCCAGGCCTAGTGCATCTTGACCCGTGGCGCGCCGGTCGAACCGGCAGGATCACCTCCTCTTGAAGGGGTCCTCGTACTCCTTCACGCTCAGCTTGTCCAGCGCGATGTCGT
>URFP01000007.1:0-26558 GCA_900547235.1 uncultured Collinsella sp.
CTTCTTGGAGTCATCGGACTTCTGGTCCTTGTCGTCGGATTCTTTCTTCTCCTCGTTCTTGGTTCCAGAGGTTTGCGCCGCCTTTTCTTCGCTTGGCTTCTTTTTGTCTTTATTCTTTACCGCTGTGGCGGCCCTTTCCGTAGAGCCGCTTCCTTGCTTTGCAACGCTGGCACATCCAAGTTGAGGTGCCGAAAGGCACACCAGAAGCGCAACGATAATAGCCTTTGTTCTCACACCGATCTCCCTGTCCATGAAACCAGGCGTTGGACACTAGCCGATATCCAACGCCCGACTCGCTTTTACATCTGCTCGCGGCGCTTCTTCCGGTCGAGGAAGACGCCGGTCGCCACGAGGACGGTACCGCCGATGACGAACGTCTCGCCGATGAGTCCCGCGCGGTCACCGGTCTGGGCGAGGCTGCCGGTCTGGGCGGTATCCGTGCCGGCGAGGTGCTTCGGGCTGTATGCCGCCTGCTGCTTTGCGACCTCCTCTGCCTCCTGTCGTGCGATCTCATCGGAAAGCTTCTGCTCCGCTGCGATGCGGTCGGACTTCGCCAACTCGTAGGCGGCGAGTGCCGCATCATAGCCGGGCTGGAGCTCGTCCACCGCGGTCTGCTTCTCGTCCAGGATGGCCTTGGCGGGCGCGACCTTGGCACGTGCCTCGACTGCTGCGGCGAAAAGCGCGTTGAGGGCGTCATCCGCGTTCGCGTCACGGCCGGAAGCGATCGCCGCGCCGGCATCGATGGAGTTCAGCTTCGACAGCTTGGCGTCTGCCTGCGCCTTCGCCTGTTCGGCGGCGGAGACCAGGGACTCGGCGGCGCCGACGGCTGCCTTCGCGGCATCGAGTTCGACCTTGGTGTCATTGACGGCCCTTACTGCATCCTGCTCGCGCTGCTGTGCCTCTGCGAGCTTCGCGGCAAGACCGGTGAGGATGTCGAGGTTCGACTGTGCGTCCTCGAGATCGGTCTGGGAGCCGGTAAGCCTGTCGGCGGCAACGCCGGTGTCGGTCTTTGCGGCATCGACGGCACGCTGGGCATCCGCGAGGGCGCGTGCGGTGGCGTCCGCCTTTTGCTCGGCGGCGGCGAGGACGGTCGCTTTCTCGACCTGATCGGCTGCCGCCGCGTCATGGACGCTCTTTGCGGTATCGACCGCCTTCTTGGCGTCGGCGACGTCCTGGAAGAACTTCGCGAGGTCGGCGTTCGCATCGTCCACGCCCTGCTGCTTAGCAGCGGTGTCCGCCTTGGCGGAATCCAACTTAGACTGTGCGGTCGTTACGGCTGCGTTGGCGGCATCAAAGGCGACCTGCTTCTGCTGGACGGTCGACTTTGCCGTAACGACTGCCGCGTTGGCGGCATCGAGGCTCGATTTCGCCGCATCCAACCCAGCTCGGGCATCCGTGACGCCCTGCTGCTTGGCGGCGAGATCGGCCTTTGCGGCATCGACGGCACGCTGGGCATCGGTGACGTCCTGCTTCGCGGCATCGACGTCTGCCTGTGCGGAATCCGCTGCGACCTGCTTCTGCTGGACGGTTGTGGCGGCGCCGGCGGCTGCCTGCTGCTTGGATGCGAGATCGGCCTTGGCTGCGTCGAGTGCGCTCTTGGCGTTCTTGAGACCGTTGATATAGGAGATCAGCTTCTGCTCGTACTCGTCGACGGAGATGGGGTTCATGTTCCAACCGGAGCCGGACCAGCCGGAGATCTCTGCGGTGTAGCACTGCGTCTGAAGCCCGGACATGGTGCCCTTGGTGCAGGTTGCCATTCCCATAACGGCGAGTTCGGGATTGATGATGTTCATGTAATGGCCGACGGTGCCGCTGCTGCCGTTCTCCCAGCGGCAGTTGTCTGCAATCCAATGGTTGATTGCGACGCCGTTCTTTGCATAGAAATCATAGGCATCCTTGCCGACAAGACCGGTGACTCCATAAAGGGCCTCCGTTGCCTTGTCGAAAAAGCCCTTCTCCTGCTCGATCCACTGCCCACTCGGATCGATTCCGTAATTCCATGCCAGATTTTCGGCAAAATCATATTGACGGGCATGATCGAGCACGGTGTCGCTGTAGTTGGCATCCGCAATGGCACCGGCGATGAGCTTGTAGGTGACATGGAGCTCGGACAGGCCGACCGACTTGCGGTAGTCGTTGACGGACTTCATCCACCTGATCGCATTGAGCATGTTATCAAGGGACGTGGCGTCCTTGGAGTTGCCGACTTCGGTCTTTCCGGCATATTTGGCGTTCAGGATGATGTTGACTGCGTCATCGGCACCCATGGCACGGAAGAAGCCGATGGCTCCCTGCTTGAGCTGCGCGTCGGCGGAATCGAGTTTCGCCCGTGCCTCGTCGACCTTCTGCTGGGCGGCGGTCACGGCAGCGTCTGCGGTATCCTTCGCCGCCTTGGCGTTCGCGAGCTCTACGTCGGCGGCCGCCTTGGCGGACTCAGCGTCCTTGACAGCCTGCTTCGCGGCATCCAGCTTGGAGATGGCGTCGACGTTCGCCTGCTTGGCGGCATCGAGGTCGGCGTTCGCGGCATCGAGTGCGGACTGGGCGGCGTTCACACCGGATTCGGCATCGGCCGCGGCCTGCTGCTTTACGGAGAGGGACGCCTGGGCATCATTCAGATCGGCCTGTGCCGTTGCCGCAGCGGACTGTGCCTGCTCGAGCTCGGACTCGCACTGGGACTGTGCCGCTCGTGCGGCGGCGAGGGCTGCCTCTGCGTCCGCGACCTTCTGTTTTGCCGCATCGTACTCCGGACCGCTGGCACCTGCCTCCGCTGCAGCGAGGTCGGCTTTCGCCTTCTCGTAGGCGGCGCTGGCGGCTGCGGCCTTCGCATCCGCCGCGTCCTTGTTCTGCTTGGCTGCAGCGAGGACAGAATCGGCGGCATCCTTTGCAGACTGGGCCGCAACCAGCTTGGACTGAGCATCGGCAAGCGTCGTGTTGGCGTTGTTAAGTTCGGCCTGTGCCCTGTCCACGGCAGCCTGGGCGTCACGCACGGCCTGCTCGGCGGCACTGATTGCCTCCGGGGTGGCGCTTACGGCATCTGCCTTGGCTTTATCGAGGGCATCCTTGGCATTCTGGGCCGCCTTGATGGCGGACTGGTACGCTTCGTCCTTCTCGGATGCATCTGCCTTGGCGTCTGCGAGACCCGCCTTCGCCTGCTCGAGGTGCTTGCCGGCGGCATCGGCGGCGTCCTTGCCCTCCGCGACCTGACGGGCGTACTCGTCCATTGCCGCACGGTCGGCTGCCGTACCGGCGTTGACTGCAGAATCGTAGGATGCCTTGGCCTGGTCGCGGGCGGAAGCCGCCTCGTTGTAGGGGCCGGCGACCTCATCGTAGGATGCCTTGGCGGCGTCCTCCTTCGCCTTCGCCTCGTCGACTGCCTTCTGCAGGTCCGCGATGGTCTGTGCGGCGGATTTCGCGCCGGCACCGGATGCCGCGCCGGCGTGGGCGGCGATCGGCGACATCACGGCGGGGTGCTGCGTGCCCCCGTCACCGGTCTGGGCGAATGCCGTGAACGGTGAGATGAGGCTCGATCCGGTCATGGCGGCCATGGTCGCCGCGGTGACGGTCAGACGCGCGATCCCCTTCGGAGTGTGAATCTTTTTGCTTGGCAGTGCGGCGAAGTGATCGCCACCGGCAGCGAAATGCTTTCCCTGAGTCATTGTGCTGTTCCATTCCTTTTCCGTGCCCTATCCGACTGGGCATCAGAACTCTTTCCAATAAAGGTAATTATGCGCCTTAACAGGGATTGTTGTATATAGTCCGTTGGCATAAATACAACAATCCATGACTCTTTTTGTCATGGATACGAAGACGCTTCAGAAATCATTCGGCATGAGATGCAAAGAGCTCCGCGCTGGACTCGGGTACAGCCAGGAGCAGTTCGCCAATTTGATTGAGATGGATCGTTCCTACTACGCGAGCATTGAAGTCGGACGAAGAAATGTCAGTCTTTCTAACCTCTCTAAAATTGCCAATGGATTCAACATATCAATTGCTGCACTTATGACTGGTGTCAGCGATAAATCGGATTAGTCCATCAATCAGCGAACGAAGTGAGCGAATAAATCGGCGGCGTAGCCGGCGGCAAGGACACGGTACGTGGCCGCGCAGCGAGCTTCGCGAGCGAAGGGGGACAGCATCGCTGTCCCTATCTTTATCGACGGCTTAGTCGGCGGCAAGGACACGGTACGTGGCCGCGCAGCGAGCTTCGCGAGCGAAGAGGACGGCATCGCCGTCCCTATATCTTTATAGTATATTTCTCTATTAATTGGTTTCACCAAAATGGGTATTGCGCAAGCTTCTGAACAGGCGTTTTTATCAAAAACTCAAAGCAGCCGAATCATCAAAATGGTGAAATTTTTTACCCAAATTGAGGAAGCGCTTCACCAAAATGGAACCGACTAACGGCTGTTGAAAACTTTTTATCCCCAAAATGGTGATTTCCTGTTTTCAGTGGAAAACTCGGTAAGTTAAATTATTTACTTACCAGATTTACAAACAAAAGCAGTTCTTAACCCTAAAACCAGAACAGGTCAGAAGCAAAATTAACTCCTGACCTGCGATTTTTCTGGTGCCCCCGGGCGGATTCGAACCGTCGACACCCGCTTTAGGAGAGCGGTGCTCTATCCCCTGAGCTACGGAGGCATGTTGTACTAGTGTAGCAGATTTACACGTTGTGATGCAGCGTGTAGCCACTCTTCGAAGTTGCGGTGGAACAGCCCTCCGGAAAGTGCGTCCCACTATCCAGGCAAATTCTGGGTCAGACTTTCCCCATGGGACCTCGCTGGGAAACTGTGTCCCAGAATTTCGACTCGAAACGGGACACGGTTTCCCAAACGGGCCCGTTCCGGAAACTACATCCCGCAATCGGCACTCGAACCGGGATGCACTTTCCCGATCGAGCCTCATGGGAAACCGCGTCCCACTTTAGGGGGGCGCTCTTTAATGGCTAGTTGCCTTTGTGGAAAAGGTTCTTGATGACGGAGGGGATGCTCTTGGCGCCCTTGGCCGTCACATCGATAAAGTCGGGCGAACGAACGAGCTTGTCCTCGTCAATGTACTTACGCACCGCGCGAAGCGTTTCCTTGTCATTGCGCGTCGAAAACGTAAAGTGGCCATTCTCTTTGGTAAAGATGGCAAAACGCGTAATCTTCTTGGTGCCGCGCAAAACCTCGGCGGCAATATAGTCGACCTCGTCCCACGGGATTTGGATATAATCCTCGGGATTACGCTCGTTATAGTACTCAAACGCCTTATTGCCCACCATCACGTTACCGTGACTGGTAAGCCCCATCAGGCAGGTTGCCGGCGTTGCCAAATCGACCGTGCTGTTCTGAGATTGCGCCATACGCGCCTCGCCCTCCAATAAAAACAATCGGACCGCATCCAGTGTACCCACCGGGTGCGGTCCGTTTCAATGGCTCAAAAGCCCTTGCCTAGCAACTCTCGGTCTTAAGCCGAAGCGTGCTTACATGAAGCCGCAGACGCGACCGATGATGCCGACGGCGAAGAGAGCCAGGATGATGACGATCGGGCTGACCTTCTTCTTGAGGAGCTTGCAGACCAGAAGGGTCAGGCACACGGCGGCAAGGCCGGGGATGAGCTGATCGAGGTTGGCCTGAAGCGTGGTGACCTTCACCGGGTCGAGTGCGTTGACACCGACAGAGCTGTACATCGTCAATGCCTGCTTGATGCCCTCAGAACCGGCGGGCAGGTTGGCCCAGTCGATATAGGCGCCAGCAGACTGCGTGACCTTGGAGACGACCGGGGTGAAGGAGATGGACACCCAGCGCTCGACCAGGGCGCCGATGATGAACATACCCAGGATGGAAGCACCCTCGGTGACCTTGCCCATCAGACCGCCGGAGAGGTCCTTGGCGATGGAGGAGCCGACCTTGTAGCCAAACTCCTGCGTGTACCACAGGAAAGCGTAACGGATGATGTTCCACGCGAAGAAGAACAGCAGCGGACCGGCGATGCTGCCGGACAGGGCCAGGGAAGCGCCCAGTGCGCCCAGAATCGGGCGAAGGGTGAACCAGAAGGCGGGGTCGCCGACGCCGGCGAGCGGGCCCATCATACCGACCTTGACGCCCTGAATGGCGACATCGTCAATCGGAGCACCGTTGGCGCGCTCCTCCTCGAGGGCGAGGGTAACGCCAATGACGGGGGCGGAAACATAGGGGTGGGTGTTATAGAACTCCAGGTGGCGCTTAAGAGCGGCAATCTGGTCATCCTTGCTGGTGTAGAGCTTCTTGATCGCAGGGATCATTGCGAAGCACCAGCCGCCGTTCTGCATACGCTCGTAGTTCCACGAGCCCTGAAGGAACTGATGACGGAAGCAAACCTTCTTACGGTCAGCCTTGGTGAGCTGAATCTTGTTCTCTGCCATATGTATCACTCCCCTCCTACTCGTAATCGTTCAGAATGTCGCCGAGCGGGTCACCGGAGCCACCGCCCATGCCGCCACCCTGCTTGGCCAGATCCTTAAGGCCAAGGTAGATGAGGGCAAGGGAGATGCCGATGAGGCCAAGGGCGATCAGCGTGAGCTGAGGGATGGCAGCAAGGACAAAGCCGAGGATGAAGAACGGCCAGGTCTCCTTGGTGGCCATCATGTTGATGACCATGGCGTAACCGACGGAAGCGACCATGCCGCCGCCGACAGCCATGCCGCCGGACAGCCAATCGGGCATAGCGTTAAGCGCGTTGGTAACAGCCTCGGCCGGGATGATGCACAGAAGTACTGCCGGGATGGCGATACGAACACCCTGCATGAGGATGCCGGCGTACTGCCAACGCTCGATGCCGGCGAAGTCGCCCTTCTCGGCGCAGGCGTCCATGCCGTGAACCATAGCGGTAGCCAGGGTACGGCAGATCATGGTCAGGAACAGACCAGCGACCGACAGCGGGACGGCGACGGCGATGGCGGCGGTAACGGCCTTGGCCGAATCGGTGGCGCCACCGTTGAGGGCGAGCACCATGATGATCGAAGAAGCGACCGAGGCCAGAGCGGCGTCAGGCGCGACGGCGGCGCCGACGTTAGCCCAGCCAAGGGCCATCATCTGGAGCGAACCGCCCAGGAGGATGCCCTCCTGAAGGTGACCGGTTACGAGACCGATAAGCGTGCATGCCACGAGCGGCTGATGGAACTGGAACTCATCCAGAATGCCTTCCATACCGGCAAGCAACGCGACAATCGCAACAAGCAGAATAGTGATTGCAGACATGTATCGGACCCTCCTTTACTATGCTTGAGCGGCCAGTTCGGCCTTAGCTTTCTTCAACATGGCGTCGAGATCCTCGGAGGAATCCGAAGGAACCTTGCGGACCTCGAACTTGACGCCCTTGGCCTTGAGAGCCTCGATGGTCTTGACATCGTCATCGCCCATAGCGACAGCGTTAGTGACGACGACCTTGCCCTTGGAGTGGGCCATGGAACCGATGTTGGCTTCCTTGATGTCGACGCCGGCCTCGATGGCCCTGAGCAGATCCTGCGGGTTCTCGAACAGCAGCATCGCCTTGGTGTCGCCAAAGCGCGTGTCCTTGACGACCTCGGCCATCTTCTTGATAGGCACGACGTTGGCGTGGACTCCCGGAGGGGCAGCCTGCTCGATCATGGTCTTGCGGAGCTCGTCGTGAGCAACGCCGTCGGAGACCACGATGATGCGGTTGGGGTTGATCTGCTTGGTCCACGTGGTGGCCACCTGACCATGCAGCAGGCGCGTGTCGATACGGACGTGGGCGATCTTGATGTGCCCGTCGCCGATCACCGTTCCCGGAGGGATGGCGCCTGCAGGAGCAGCGGCGGCCGCAGCCGGCTTCTTCTCCTCGGGCTCCAGAGACTCGGGCTTGACGCGCACGCCGGCCTTAGCCTCAGTCACGAGATGTTTTGCGATCGCATGTGCAGTGTTCTTTGCGTCAAAGCGCTGCGAATATGCCTCGATGAGCATAGGCAGGTTGACACCGGTGACGATAGCCCAGGAATCGTGGCCCTCGATGAGCCCGCTGATCTGGTTGAACGGCGTGCCGCCCCACAGATCAACGAGGAAGAGCACCTGCTCCTGGTCCTCGAAGGAAGCGATTGCCTCCTCGACCTTGGCACGGAAGTCGTCGGGGCCCATGCTCGGCTCGAGCGAGACCACGGCAACAGACGGCTGATCGCCAAAGACCATCGAGCCCGTCTGCTTGATTCCAGCCGCCAAGTCACCATGGCTAGCAAGAACAATACTTACCATCACATAACCTCCTTTTTGTCTACGTAATTCCTACACGACAGTTATGGAGTATAGCTGCAAATACAGCAGAATTGTTTGAAAAACTGCAAAAGGTAGCATTATTTGTTTAAACGTCTTGTTTTGTTACAAGCTGATTACATTCCAGTATTTTGGCTGATTTGCTGCTGAGGATTGATAGCTGATCTATTTACATGACCGAATTGAGCACGCTGTTCATTATTGCCGGTTTTAAACAGACACAAATGTGCTCGGGTTGAGGCTATTTCGTTTAAACAGATGGTGCTTGACTAATGGTAAGGAATATGCTCTAGGAAAGTAGTCGTTGGGGACGTTTCTAAATGACTAGTCATTGGGGACGTTCTTTTACGACTAGTCGTTTAAGAACGTCCCCAATGTCTAAGTTAGGCGATATGGAGGGGGTTGGCGGCGTCGACGGCATCGGGGGCGTCGGAGAGGTCGCCAGGAGCAGTGTCTGCCGGGTCCTCGTCGGGGGTCTCGATCTGCTTGATCATGACCTCCTGGCCCTGCAACAGGTATGTCTCGCCGCTGCCGCAATGGGGGCAGGTCTTGCCGTGCTCGACCGTCGCGTAGTCGCAGCCGCACGCCTCGCAATGCGTCACGGCCTCGACGGGCTCCACGATAAGCTCCGAGCCCTCGGTGATAGGCTTTTTATCCGCTGCCCAGCGCCAAGCGTCGAGCAGCAAGTCGGGAACGACGCCCGAGACCTCGCCCAACAGCAACGTCACGCTCGAAACGCGACTTACGCCGTTGGTGCGAGCCACATTCTCGACATCGCGAATGATGTGATAGACGATTCCCAATTCATGCAAGATAAAACCTTTCGACAGAGGTCGATGCGATGTCAATTCAACGTCAGCGAGCGGCGCCCAGGTACCCCAGGTTGCCCCGAAACAAGGCGTCCGCTGGGCTTTTGCCCGCGGCGCCGCAGTTGAGGGGCAAGATGGGGTACCTGGGTGCCGCGCAGCGTCGGCAGTTCCGCCGTTCGTTAGAACGGCGGAACCTCATTACTTCTTCCCGAATTTGATCTTAATGGCGCGCTTGAGCGCGTACTTGCCCAGGCTTGGGAGCTTTTGCTCGTATTTGACCATCGTTGAGCACTCGGGGCGGTCGCGATCCAGATGGATGGCGTCGAACGCGCACTTGGTGGTGCACAGACCGCAGCCAATACACTTGTTGGGGTCGACGATCGAGGCGCCGCAGCCCAGGCAGCGAGCGGTCTCGGCGCGCACCTGTTCCTCGGTAAAGGTCTCGACGTACTCGCTAAACGGCGCGGCCTTCTCGCGTTCGCGGTCCACATGCGCAACCTCGCGGCTCGCGTTGTCGTAGCTTTCGATCACGGCATCGTCGCGGTCAAGCGCGGTGTAGCGGCGCTGGTTGCGGCCGATGGTGAGCGTGGAGCCCGGCTGCACAAAGCGATGGATGGACACCGCGGCCTCGTGACCGGCGGCAATGGCATCGATGGCAAAGCTGGGGCCAGTGTAGACGTCGCCGCCCACAAAGATGTCGGGCTCGGCGGTCTGGTACGTCTGCGGATCGGCAAGGGCACCCTGGCCGCGGCCGAGCTCCACCTTGGAGCCAGCCAGCAGGTCGCCCCACACAATGGACTGGCCAATGGACATGACGACACGGTCGGCATCGACACGGCGCAAGTCGTTCTCGTCATACTCGGGCGCAAAACGGCCCTCGTCGTCAAAGACACGCGTGCAGCGCTTGAAGGTGATACCGCACACACGACCGGCCTCGTCCAGGTGAATCTCCTTGGGGCCCCAGCCGCAGCTAATGTGCGCGCCGTCCTCAATGGCCTCGCGACGCTCCTCCTCGCTGGCAGGCACCTGGGCCTCGCTCTCCAGGCAGAACATCTCAACGTGCTCGGAACCCAGACGGCAGGCGTTGCGCGCGACGTCGATGGCCACGTTGCCGCCGCCCACCACGATGGTGCGCCCGGGCAGCGCGTCGATCTTGCCGCTGTTAACCTCGCGAAGGAAGTCGACGGCCACGGTCACATCCTCGGCATCCTCGCCCGGAATGCCGGCAAGGCGGCCGCCCTGGCAGCCAATGGCCACGTAGAAGGCCTTAAAGCCCTGCGCGCGCAGCTCGTCGAGCGTCACGTCGCGACCGACTTCCACGCCATAGCGGAACTCGGCACCCATCAGGCGAATGACCTCGACCTCGGCCTCGATAACATCCTTCTGCAGCTTAAAGCTGGGAATGCCGTAGGTGAGCATGCCGCCCGGGCGCTCGTTTTTCTCGAACA
Source organism: uncultured Collinsella sp. (assembly GCA_900547235.1). GTDB lineage: Bacteria > Actinomycetota > Coriobacteriia > Coriobacteriales > Coriobacteriaceae > Collinsella. Next base: position 10,504 of record URFP01000007.1, read on the forward strand.
CGACGGGCTTGTAGCCCTTCTCGGCCAGATAGAAGGCGCAGGACAGACCGGCCGGACCGGCGCCGATGATGGCGATCTTCTGGTCGAAGCCGCCGGCACGCGTCGGGGTCACCACAGGTGGGACATAGCGAGTCGCGGCATCCAGATCGCGCTGGGCGATAAACTTCTTGACCTCGTCGATAGCCACGGCGGCGTCCACACGGCCGCGGGTGCAGGCATCCTCGCAGCGGCGGTTGCACACACGGCCGCAGATAGCGGGCAGCGGGTTCTCGCGCTTGATGAGCGCCAGAGCCTCGTCGCAGCGGCCCTGCGCCGCAAGCTTTAAGTAGCCCTGAACGGCAACGTGAGCGGGGCAAGCCGTCTTGCAGGGCGCGGTGCCAGACTCGTGCGTCTCGATGCGGTTGTCGTTGCGGTAGTTGGGCGACCACTTGGTGTGATCCCACTTGGTGGCATCGGGCAGCTCCTGGCGCGGATACTCGGGCACGCGGCCGCCGGCCTTTTTGCTGCAGAGCTTCTGGCCCAGTTTGGCGGCGCCGGCCGGACACACCTCAACGCAGCGACCGCAGGCCACGCACTTGTCTTTCTCGACCTTGGCGACATAGGCTGAGCGCGACAGGTTGGGCGTGTTGAACAGCTGCGAAGTGCGCAGGGCGTAGCACACGTTGACGTTGCAGTTGCAGATGGCGAAGATTTTGTTCTCACCGTCGATGTTGGTGATCTGGTGCACAAAGCCGTTGTCCTCGGCCTGGCGCAGGATGTCGTAGACCTCCTCGCGCGTCACATAATGGCCGCGGTCGGTCTCGACCACGTAGTCGGCCATATCGCCCACGGCGATGCACCAATCGGCCGGGTCGTCGGCGCAGCCCTCTCCCATCACGCGACGGCTCGCGCGGCAGCTGCAGGTGCTAGCGGCATATTTGCCATCGTATTTGTCGAGCCAATGCTCGATATGCTCGATCGGCACCGAGGTGCTCGCGGCATCGATGGCCTTCTCGACCGGAATGACATGCATGCCGATGCCGGCACCGCCGGGCGGCACCATCGGCGTGGCCTTGGACAGCGGTCCCTTGGACGCCTGCTCAAAGAACTTGGCATAGACCGGATGCTCCTCGAGCTGACCCATGCGCATGTTGAGGAACTCGGCAGAACCCGGCACCAGCATGGGCAGCACCCACTGCTTGGCGCGCTCGGGGTTTTCCCAGTTGTACTCGAGCAGACCCGTGTAGCTCATGTCGTCGAGCATCTTCTCGATATCGGCTTCGGGCATGCCGGTGAGCTTGACCATCTCGGGCAGCGTATAGGGACGGCGCATCTTCATCTTGCAGAGCACTTCGGCCTGCTCGTCGGTTGCGGCCTCGGCAAACGACCAGTACTCGTAGCCCAGCAGCTCGTCGCGGTGCAGCAGGCGGTTGGTGCAGTGCTCACACAGTTTGACGATGGCCTCGCGCGGATGCTCCGGCAGCGGCGGCACGAACTCCGCGCCGATATCGGGCTCGGTATAGCTAATCCCCGGTCCGTTGAGAATCATAGTCGTCCCTTCTCTTGCCACAGCCCGGCGAGACCGCGGCGCCCCTCTTTGTACGGGTTCGACATGCCCCCATGCCGTTCACCCGCTATTGTTGACATTGTGTCAAAAACAGTATTGACGAACCGTCAACAATATTCAAGACTGTTAGGCGAACGGTCAGGCAAAAGAGGATGAAAGGCGGCAAAACATGGGCAACAACGCAGCAGATATCTCTGTGGTCGATGCCGTCCCCGCATCCGATAGCGCGGCAAAACGCCTGACGGGCGACGAGCGCCGTCGCGAGATCCTCGCCGCTGTGCGCGCCGTGAGCGCCGAGCTTGGTGTGTCCCATCTTTCGGTATCGGCCGTGACCAAGCGGGCTGGCTGCACGCGTTCGCTGTTCTACCACTACTTTGCCGATATGGATGCCGCCGTCACCGCCGTTATGGACGAGGCAATCGACGGCTTTATCGCCGAGCTCGAGCAGTGGAACGCCAGCCGCACGGTTGGCGACATCGAAGGCGCACTCGACACCGTTGCTCCGCTCTTTAAGCGCCTGGTCGTGAGCGGCCACGAGTTGCCGAGCACGCTCACCTCGAGCAGCGGCGCGCTCTACGGCGGCTTTTTGCACAACGTGGTCCAGCGCGTGGCGCAGTATATCTGCGATACCACCGTGGTGGATTTTGTCGCCCATCACGAGCTACGCATCGACCATGTCTACGAGACGTTCTACACCCTCATCATGGGGCTGCTGATGTATATCCGCACGCACCCCGATGTGCCCGACGAGACAGTCAAGGAAATCATCGCCTCGACGCTCCATATCGAGGGCTATACCGCCAAGTATCAGGAGCGCGAGCCCCAGAACTGACGACATTTGGCCAAACTGCCCGCGATCAGAAGAGGGGCCGCGGGCTTGTGAAAGGAGAGCAGCATGCTGTTCGATGTTTGGGGTAGCAATACCCTTATCCACTGGGCCGGCTGGGCCATGGTCTTTATTGGCCTGATCGTGCTCAACGAGGTCGGCCGCCGCACCAAGCTGGGCGCGGCCATCATCTTTGGCGTGGCTCCGCTGGCCATGACCATCTACTGCGTCGCTATCGCCATCGGCGTCTCACAGGGTGCCGAGTGGGCGCTCACCAACCCCACCCATGTGTACCAGAACAGCTGGTTCCACTACGCCAAGGTATACGCGGCGCTGGCCGGTTGCTGGGGCTTCATTGCCATTAAGTACCAGTGGGGCAAGATCGGCAAGGCGCATTGGTTCCGCGCGTGGCCGTTTGTGATCGTCGCCATCAACATCATGATCGCCGTCGTGTCCGACTTTGAGAGCGCCTATCACTTCTTTGTCCTGGGCGAGCCCACCTGGGTCACCTCCGAAGGTGCTACGCAGCTGGCCGGCTGGAACAACGTGTTCAACGGCATCGCCGGTATCATCAACATCTTCTGCATGACCGGTTGGTGGAGTGTCTACGCCTCTGAGGACAAGACCGACATGCTGTGGCCCGACATGACCTGGGTCTACATCATCGCCTACGACATCTGGAACTTCTGCTACACCTACAACTGCCTGCCCACCCACTCCTGGTTCTGCGGCTTTGCACTGCTGCTGGCGCCCACCGTCGCCGCCTTTATCTGGAACAAGGGCGGCTGGATCCAGAACCGCGCCTTTACGCTGGCTATTTGGTGCATGTTTGCCCAGGTGTTCCCGTACTTCCAGGAGGAGTCCATCTTTGTGACCCACTCCACGCTCGACCCCAGCGCCGCTACTGCGGTCTCGATCGCCGCACTGGTCGCCAACATCGCCGCGATCATCTACATCGCCTACCGCGCCAAGAAGCTCGGCCGCAATCCCTACAAGCAGGATGTCTTTGAGGGCACCAGCGATTGGGAGAAGGCTACCGCTCGCCGCGCCAAGGTTGATTACGCGCACGCCGAGTAACATGCCCGGCGCAAACGCCGCTTGAATGTGAAGCAGCATAGCCGGCTCCGCGCAACTCAACGCATTGCAGAGCCCCCGGAATGTGATTCGTCCGCGTTCCGGGGGCCTTTTGCTGCCGCGAGGATGCGGCCGAACGATGCGCTCAGGTTAAATCGGATCTTATATTTCGTATGCGCTTTATATGGCTCCATTTTTGGGTACAGTGTTGAGCCGATATTGCATTGGGGGATATATGAGCGATGAGACGTATGGCCGCGAGGATGCGGCCCAGGATGCGGAAGCATGTGCCGAAGCCCTGGAGAGCCTTGACCGGATCGCGCTAGACGAGCTCTCGTTTAGCGATTCGGTCGTCGACGCGCAAGACGAGGTGCACGAAGACACTGAGGACGAAGGCGGCGACGCCAAAGACGCTCCTGACGAAGCCGAAGAGGACGATAGCGAGGCCGACGACCAGCCCGAATCCGACACGGGCGAGGAAACCGTCTTGCTCGACAGCTTACCGGCCGAAGATTCGCTGACTCGCGAGCTTCCTGGCCTGGGTTCCGCACCAGCCGTGGATGAGACCATCGCCATGGGCGATATTCCCCTGCCGTCCGTTCCCTCGGCACACGAAGCCGAGGTCCGCCATCGCAAGATGTCGCCCAAGCGCCGCAATCTGATGGTCGCCGGTGTCGTGGCCGTCGCGCTCGTCGCCGGCGGTGCAGGCTATGCTGCCTGGAACGGATATCAGCAAGAGCAGGCTGCCGCTGTCGCCGCCAATGCCCACACGATGATGTCGGTGCAGATTGGCGTGCATGCCGCGGGCCTCGACTGTTCCACCAGCTCTAAGATTCCCGTACAGGTGAGCGGTCAGGACGCTGATGGCTCATCCGTGAGCGAAACGCTCTATGTTGACGAGCACGGCCGCGGCATCAAACTGCTGCCCGGCGATTACACGCTCTCCATCGCTGCCTCTCCCATCGCGGCCGACGGCACCATCTATACCGTCCCGACCACCAAGGCGCAGGTCACGATCAAGAGCGACGGACAGGACCTAAGCAGCCAGGCCGCCTTTAAGCTCAAGGTGCCTTCGGCCGACACGGTGACTGACGACCAGATCGATGCCGCCGCCAAATATGCCGAGGAGGGAGGCGCGAGCTCCGCCGCCACCGCCAAGGTGCTCCAGCAGGCGGCAACCGCGCGGCGCGGCGCCGCCGTCAATGCCGTGAGCGCGCAAAAGGCACAGGCGGCCCGTGATGCCGACGCCCGCCACAAGGCAACCGACCTCTACCAGCTCGATATCCCCGTCGAGTGGTACGGCAAGGTCGAGACTTGGCAAAATGGCAGCACGCTATGCATCTATCTTGCCGGCGACAGCGATACACCGATTGTGACGCTCGTCGCAGTGCGCGAGGGCGAGAGCTTTACGCCCGATGAGGGCGATACGGTTTTGGGTGCGGCCAACCTAGGCAACGGTTATACCGTCTACGCCAGCGGTCCCGTCTATCCGTACGTGGTGCCCCAGACCATCAACGGACGGACGCAGAATCCCGTGTCGACCTACCCTATGGACTCGGCCATTGAGCTTGTCGAGCTCACGACCGGCAACCGCTACACCTATAGCCAGATCAAGAACGTACTGGTCGGCAAAGACGGCAAGGCCGACGCTGCGACCAAACTCGAATGCGACTACATCGCCCAGATTCTGCTGCCGAGCATCAAGGCCCAGGACTAGCCGGGCGCATCATGGTACTCCCCAACCGTGATGAAGGGGCCAGGAGGTCCTGGCCCCACAGATCCGTAGATGATTAGGCAAGGAGCCACTTCCATGCGGGCACAGCGTGTACCACACCGTGTTCACATGGAATATCGGCCTGTTCATCCATAGTAACGATTACCGACTCGCCAAGATCAAACTGGGCCATCGAGGCATCGAGGGCTGCAATTTCGCGTTCGCGCGTTTTCTCGCTTGCCATATCCACACTCACCTGAGTCAGGCTATAAGCCTGCATGAGAAGTGCATCCCCAGCCACAAAGTCAACCTCATGGCTTTTATTCTTCTCCTTGACCAGTAGGCGGCAGACCGAACCGACCCGCACCGCAGGAGTCCTTCTTCTGAGCGCATTGAACACCGCAGTCTCGAGCCTCTGGCCCTGGTCCAATGCCGATGCGGGAGAGAATGCTCCAAACATCGCAGGATCGACAGCGTAGACTTTAGACGCAGACCGCGTATTATTTGCAAGTGAACGCGTAAACTCCGGCACAGAAAACAGCAGGTAGGCGTCCTCGTAATACTCAAGTAAGTCGCTGAGCGAATTACGACTGACGGGTATCTGCCTGCTCTTGAACTCGTTGTACACCTTGTTCACCGACAGCTCTCGTCCCGAAGATGCCATACACCGCGTCAGAAACAGTGAGGCCAAACGAGGGCTCTTGACGTCGTAACGCTCCACAACGTCCATAGCGACCGTTCGCGACGCATATTCCTGTAGCAGCTGAATCGCGTCTGCGGGCGTCTGCTCAAGTGTCGCGATGAATCCCCCTCGCTCGAGATATCCGACCAGATGGTGTCGGAGCAACGCTGCAGCGCTTGAGGAGAAGGGCGCGTTCGACTCAGGAACGCTCCCCGTCTTATATCGGACGTATTCCGAAAAACTCAACGGAAAAAGCTCTCGCACAAGAGAACGGCCCCTGAACTCGCTCTTAAGTTCTGAGGACAGCATCTTAGAAGAAGATCCCGTCACGTAAACGGTCGCCTTCTCCGTATCGACCACGCGTCGCAGAAACGCACCCCATTCGGGTATTTCCTGGATCTCGTCAAAGAAAAGGTAGGCGCCCTCGCCTCGAGCAGCAGGATATAGTGCATAGAATGTATCGAGCACGTCCGCTAGTAGCGATGGCTCATACGGACGCAAGCGCTCATCCTCAAAATTGAAATATAGCATCCGGTCAAGCTCGACGCCTTGGCCCTGAAGCCGCCGTATCTCCTGATACAGGCGATACGTCTTTCCACAACGACGGGCGCCCACAATCACATATACGATGTTGTCGCGCTTTGGCTCCTGCGGGTTGCCCAGATCAAGGTCGCGCTCAAAGACCTGCGGAATCCCCTGTTGCTCAAAGTCCTTTATTTTTTGAGCCACCAAGTCGTTGAATGCCATAATTCTCCAATCTTGCTCTCCTGCTAATCAAGATTATAACAATTCTTGATTAGCAGGAGAGCAAGATTATGCGTATCTTGATTAATGGATAAGCAAGTTTTCTATTAGTGGCCCCTCCCGGAGGATATCGAGCGGCCGAGGGGGCAGGCATGAACGCCTCTAGCCGAAAACAAAGTAGCTAAAAAAGCCCCGTCCCAAATGAGCTACTTAACGCCAGGGGTCGGCTTCGAAGAGGGGCTCGCGCTCGGGGCGACGATCGCTGTAGGGATCGTAGCCGTCATCGTCCTCGTTCTCGGCACGGATGTAGGGGTCGCGCGGCTTGGGCGCCGGCTTGGACGTGGGCCTGGGCGCCGGCGCGCTTGTCTTGATCTCGTCTTTCATCTGCATAGCTCCTTACATCGCATCCGTTCGGCATCATCGATTGTCGCACGAAAAAGGGTGGCGGACCCAATGGATCCGCCGCCCTTGGCGTTTAGAGACGGCTGGTAGATTTTAAGGCATATCCCAAAAATCTACTCGGCGTCGGGGACCTCGTAGGTGGCCGCCGGCGTGTTATCGCACACGACGGTAAAGCCGCCGTCCTTGTCGACATCGACTGTCACCTGATCGCCCTCGCGCACCGTGCCGTCGATGATAGCGGCGGCGATGGCATCCACGACCTCGCGCTGAACCAGACGCTTGAGCGGACGGGCGCCAAAGACCGGGTCCAGGCCGCCCACGGCGAGCATCTGCTTGGCCGCCGGGGTGATGGCAAGCGTCATGCGCTCCTTGGCCAGACGCGCGCGGACGTCGGCGAGCTGGATGTCGACGATCTTCTCGATCTGCGCCATGCCGAGCGGATGGAACACCACGATATCGTCGATACGGTTGAGGAACTCGGGGCGGAAGGTTTGAGCCATGGCCCCGTCAACCTGATGGCGCATCTCCTCCTCGTCCTTGCCGGACAGATCGGCGATAGCCTTGGAGCCCACGTTGGACGTCATGATGATAATCGTGTTCTTGAAGGACACTTGGCGACCCTGACCGTCGGTCAAACGGCCGTCGTCGAGCACCTGCAGCAGCACGTTAAAGACATCCGGATGAGCCTTCTCCATCTCGTCGAGCAAGATCACGGAGTAGGGACGACGGCGCACGGCCTCGGTGAGCTGGCCGCCCTCGTCATAGCCCACGTATCCCGGGGGCGCACCGATCAGACGCTGGACGCTGAACTTCTCCATATACTCGGACATGTCGATACGCACGAGCGCGCGCTCGTCATCGAACAGGCACTCGGCCAGCGCCTTGGCGAGCTCGGTCTTGCCTACGCCGGTGGGGCCCAGGAAGAAGAAGCTGCCGATGGGCTTGTCTGGGTCGGAGAGACCCGCACGGCTGCGACGCACGGCCGCGGCTACAGCGGAGACGGCCTCGTCCTGACCGATAACGCGCTTATGCAGCTCGCCCTCCAAGCCCTTCAACTTGTCGAGCTCGCCCTGCATCATCTTGGACACGGGCACACCGGTCCAGGCGCTCACGACCTCAGCGATCTCATCGGAGGTCACCTGTTCGTTGAGGCCCTCGCCGTCCTGCTGCTTTTGCGCCTCGAGCGCAGCCTCGGAATCCTGAATCTGCTGCTGCAGACCCGGGATCACAGAATAGCGAAGCTCGGACGCACGGCCCAGATCGCCGTTGCGCGTCGCGCGCTCCTCTTCGCTCTTGGCCGCGTCAAGCTGGCCCTTAAGCTCCTGCACGTGGTCGATGGCGTTCTTTTGGTTGAGCCAGCCGGCCTTTTGCACGTTGAGCTTTTCTTGGACTTCGGCAATCTCTTGGCGCAGAGCCTCCAAACGCTCCTTAGAGGCGTCGTCGGTCTCTTTCATGAGCGCCTGTTCCTCGATCTGCAGCTGGGTGAGCTGACGCGTGGTGGCGTCGATCTCGACCGGCATGCTGTCGAGCTCCATGCGCAGGCGGCTCGCGGCCTCATCGACCAGGTCGATAGCCTTGTCGGGCAGGAAGCGGTCGGCGATGTAGCGGTCGGAGAGGTCGGCGGCAGCCACGAGCGCGCTATCGGTGATGTGTACGCCGTGGAAGATCTCGTACTTCTCCTTCAGGCCACGCAGGATTGAAATGGTGTCCTCGACGGTAGGCTCGCTGACCATCACGGTCTGGAAACGACGGGCGAGCGCCGCGTCCTTCTCGATGTACTTGCGGTACTCGTCGAGCGTGGTCGCGCCGATCGCGTGCAGGTCGCCACGAGCGAGCGCCGGTTTGAGGATGTTGCCGGCGTCCATGGAGCCCTCGGTGGCACCCGCGCCCACGATGGTATGGAGCTCATCGATGAACAGGATGACCTTGCCTTGCGCCTTTTGCACTTCCTTGAGCACGGCCTTCAAGCGGTCCTCGAACTCGCCGCGATACTTGGCGCCGGCGACCAGCGCGCTCATGTCGAGCTCGATGAGGTCGCGGTCGCGCAGGGTGCTCGGCACGTCGCCGGCCACGATACGCTGGGCGATACCCTCGACGATGGCCGTCTTGCCGACGCCCGGCTCGCCGATGAGCACGGGGTTGTTCTTGGTGCGGCGGGACAGAACCTGGATGGTACGGCGGATCTCGTCGGTACGGCCGATGACCGGGTCGAGCTTGCCGGCGCGGGCCAGATCGCAGATGTTGCGACCGTACTGCTCCAGCGCCTCAAACTGGGTCTTGTCCTCGGCAGACGTCACGCGGTCATCGCCACGCAGCTCCTCGTAGACCTGCTCGATGCGCTCCTTGGTCACGCCAGCGTCACGCAGTACACGACCAGCCTCGCCCTTGTCCTCGGCAAGCGCCATCAGCAGATGCTCGGTCACCACAAAGCTGTCACCCATCTTGGTGGCCTTCTTCTCGGCCTTCTCGATGACACGGACGAGCTCATTGGAAAGGCCCATCTGCTGGCCCTCGCCCGAAACCTTGGGCGCGCGGTCGATGGCATCTTGTGTGGAGCGTGCAAGCTGGGCCGGATCGGCGCCGATGCGCTCGATGATCACGGAGATATTGCGCTCGCCGGCACCAAGCAGGGCGGACAGCAGGTGAATCGGCTCCACCGCGCCGGCCTGCGCGTCGGCAGCTGTGCTCATGGCGGTCTGCAGCGCCTCGCGCGACGTCATTGCTAGCTTATCGATTCTCATGGAATCACCTCTCTTGGGGCGGCCGCCCTACGGGGCGGCTTCACGTTGTTCGAGAAGTATTGTTGCCAGCTTTGCGCGATCTTATACACAAATCTAAGTCTCTATATATAAGATTTTCTGAGTGATTGATGGATAGGGTACTGAGATGTCAGCCCGCCGCTGCCCAGGCGCACTACCGTCTCGATCTGTAACATCTAGCAGCCATTTTTGATCCTAGATGTTACAGATCAAGATGAAATGACCAGCGGCAACCGTTTGTCTCAATCTGTAACATCTACTCGGCAAATTAGGGTCTAACTGTTACAAATCGAGACGAACGAAGACACCTGAGTCGAAAATCTAAATCTGTAACACCAGGCCCACTTTTAGCGGCCAAGATGTTACAGATCGAGACAGACCGAAAACCACCACAAAGAGGACAGGCACCTTTGTGGTGGTCGCGGTCTCTACTCCTTCGCCGAACCCGTACTTCCCGATTCGACGGTCCAGGGCATCTCATCCTCGAACAGCCATGTACGGGCAGACCCACTATCGCGTGCAGTCTGCGGGTCAGGCAAGCAGGTCTGTTTATAGGCATCTTGGATACACTGACCCATAAAATCGTTGAGCTCGGTCTGGTCGCCCTCCATGACATAGGCGACATCGCCGTCCATGATGTAGATGCCCGGACCCTCATTGCCCTCGTAGCCCGGATCGTACGAGACATCACATAACTTTGCGCCGTTTGCAGTGTCCAGCTCGATGGACGAGTGGCATCCGCCAACCATGTCGTTCGCTTTTGCCCGATAGGACGCATATCCGTACCAACGCTTAAATGTTTTGCCCTTGAGTAGCTCGGACGCCCTATCGATCAGGCTTGTATCCGTGGTATAGCGCATGGCCCCAAGCTGAATACGCGGATAATTGCTAATACCCAGCACAGCCGGCTGCTCATCAAAATCAACGGTAATGGTCTCGGGCTTGTCGTCGCCGGTCAGAAGTTCGACAGATTGAGTCACAGGCTTGACCACCGGCTCCGTCACCGCAGCAGGTAGAAATGCCATACCGACAGCGCCCGCGCCAACCACAGCGATCGCAAGCGCCAAGACAATCAATCCAATACGGGCAGAACGGCTCACGGCAAAACACCCCACAATGCAAACCTTCGCCACCTGCACTAATGATACCGCCAGCTAACACTATTACCAAAAGAAGCCGCGCGCTCCTCACCACCACAAAGGGGACAGGCACCTTTGTGGTGGTTTTCGACGCTAACGGTCGACCATCTCGCGCAATGAGATTAAACTTGAATTGCTCTCTGAACATATCCATTTCTGCCTATCCTCAACAGATCTTTGTCTCGAGGAGCGCATATGAAGCCGCCTCATTCCACCGGTCGCAACGTCATCGCCATTCTCGCCATACCCATCGTGATGCTCTTCCTTATCGTCATCACGCCCTTTTCCCTTGGTATCACCTCGCCCTTCGATTTATGCGGAATGGTCGACGCCGGCTCGCGTGCCACCTCGCTCTCCTTTATCTGTCGCGGCGTGTTTTACGAAGATGGAATTCCCACCGGAAGTTGGCAGTCAGAGTTGCCACTGCTCGGTCAGATCGACGGATGCTCCCCCTATTTCTGCCTTGGACCTCAGACGCTAAACTATCTAATCGACGACCAGCCACTCGACTTCATCACCCTCGCCTACGACTACGCACCAAACACCGATGAGCGCCACATGAACCAAGTCCTCGACAAGATGCTTGGACAGTGCGGGCTCACCGAGGAGGCCGGTCGAACCATCTATAGCAACCAGAAATTAAAGCGAACAGAACTCCGCCGTGTCGGAAAAATCAAAGGGCGAAACGGGGCCGCCTACTGGGATGCCTGGGCAACACGCGACAAGGGCGAATTCGGACACAGCACCTATATGGTCACTGTCTACACCAAAGACGGAATTAAGGACAATGTTGACGATTTCGCGTCATCCAAACTCGGCATCCCCAAAACAACCAAACCCGCCAGCCCAGATGAAATTCTGTAGAGCCGCCCATTAACATGCCGCTCAACGATCACAACAGCATCGAGCTCGTCCCCACCACCACAAAGGTGCCTGCCCCCTTTGTGGTGGTTTTCAACAAAAAGAAGCCGCCCCGATAACAGAGGCGGCATCAAGCAAGTCTATTTATTAGCGTCCCTCAAGACCCAACGAGAACGCAGAAATGTAGCCCGGGGCTTACCCTTTCCCGAACGCGGCCCTCGCGAAGCGCGTGAGCGGGCGGGAAAGGGTAAGCCCCGGGCGGACAATTAAGTGCGCTACTCGGCAGCGGCCTTGAACTTGTTGTAGTTGATCAGGCAGCCGGCCTTGACGATGGCACGCTCCTCTGCCGTCATATCGGCAATGTAGAGCTCAATCTGCTCGACCGCACCATCGGCGCGCACCACGTAGGCGGCGATGTCCTTCAGGTCGCCATCGAGCGCGGCACGGATACCCGGCACAAAGACGTAATCGCCCACCTCAAAGTTGGGCTCGGCCTCCATCTGGAAGGGCACCATGCCCCAGTTCATCACGTTGGAGCGATAGCGCTTGGTGGCGTACTCGTGGACGATGTTGGCCAGGCCGCCAATTACGCGCTGGCAGCTCGCGGCCTGCTCGCGGGCGCTGCCGTCGCCAGGCTTCTTGGCGTAAATCATGGAACCGAACTCGGTCGCCTTGGCATCGGCCGCGACACCCGCGCCGGCCAGCGCCTCAAACACACCGGCAAGCTCGGCATCGAACGCCGCCAGGTCGCCCGCGGACTCGCCGGCAACGCGACGCTTCTCCACAGCGTCGACCTCCTTGGAGCGACCCACGTAGGCCGGGTCGCGGCGGCTCAGCGTAAACTCAGCCAGGCCCAGCGGGTTGGAGCGGAAGGAGCTCGTCTCGCCCGAGGGAATGAGCTCGTCGGTCGTGGTGACCGGGTCCATGATCTTGGAGCAAACCTTGAGCAGGATGTCGTCGCCGAGCGGCTCCATCGCGGGCCACGGCTTGATGTTGGGGCCTTCGACCAGCTCGTCGACAGGCTCCGCCTTGCCAAAGCCCCAGTACACGCGCTTCTTGTACGGCGCGTCGTCAAAGGTGTACTCGCAGGCCTCGTCCCAAGTGTCCTCGGGCAGGTCGGTCGCCGGCGTCAGGACGCCGCCGTTGGCAGCCGTTGCCGCAATGGAGCGGGCGTCCATCAGGGCCACGGCGCTCAGCTGGCCATTACCCGGCTTGGAACCCTCGCGGTTGGGGAAGTTGCGCGTGGTGTGACGGATCGAAAGGCCGTTGTTGGCGGGCGTGTCGCCGGCGCCGAAGCACGGGCCGCAGAATGCCGTGCGCACGATTGCGCCGGCCTCCATGAGGTCGTAGATGTAGCCGCGGCGTGTAAGTTCGAGCGCCACGGGCTGGCTCGTGGGATAGACCGACAGCGAGAACTCGCCGCAGCCGGTATTGGCGCCCTTGAGCACGCGGGCAGCCTGGACCACGGAGTCATAGTTGCCGCCCGAGCAGCCGGCGATAACGCCCTGCTGCACGTGCAGCTTGCCGTCGACGATCTTGTCGAGCAGGCTAAAGTGCGTCTTGCCCTCGCCGATCTTGGCGGCCTCGAGCTCCACCTCGTGCAGGATGTCCTCGAGGTTCTCGTTGAGCTCGTCGATCTCAAAGCCGTTGGAAGGATGGAACGGCAGTGCGATCATGGGCTTGATGCTCGACAGGTCGACCTCGACGCAACCGTCGTAGTAGGCGACATCGGCGGGCTTGAGCTCGCGATAGTCGTCGCCGCGGCCGTGCATGGTCAAAAACGCGTGCGTGTCCTCGTCGGTGGCCCAGATGCTCGACAGGCAGGTGGTCTCGGTGGTCATGACGTCAACGCCGTTGCGGTAGTCGGTCGTCATGCTCGCGATGCCCGGGCCCACAAACTCCATGACATTGTTCTTGACGTAGCCCTTGGCAAAGACGGCGCGAATGATGGCGAGCGCCACGTCGTGCGGGCCGACGCCGGGGCGCGGGGCGCCCGTGAGGTAGATGGCCACGACGCCGGGATAGGCGACATCGTAGGTGTCGCGCAGCAGCTGCTTTGCCAGCTCGCCACCGCCCTCGCCCACGGCCATAGTGCCCAGAGCGCCGTAGCGGGTGTGCGAGTCGGAACCCAGGATCATCTTGCCGCAGCCCGCGAAGTTCTCACGCATAAAGGAGTGGATAACGGCGATATGCGGCGGAACGAAGATGCCACCGTACTTCTTGGCGGCCGAGAGGCCAAAGACGTGGTCGTCCTCGTTGATGGTGCCGCCCACGGCGCACAGCGAGTTATGGCAGTTGGTGAGCACGTAGGGCAGCGGAAACTGCTCCATGCCCGAGGCGCGCGCCGTCTGGATGATGCCGACAAAGGTGATGTCGTGGCTCGCCATGGCGTCGAAGCGAATCTTGAGTGCCTCGGGATCTCCGGACGTATTGTGTGCCTGGAGGATCGAATACGCGATGGTGCCGCGCTTGGCATCCTCGGGCGTCTGCGTAATACCGCGCTCGGCAGCCTCGGCCGCAGGCACAACCTCGCTGCCGCCGCGCAGGTAGATGCCGTCCTCGTACAGCTTGACCATACTGTCTCCCACTCTGCCCAAAACGATTTGGGCGCATAGCATACATTCGTTCAATATCGTGCCATAGAACGGTTGCGAGTGGGTTACGAATCTGCACGTTCACTTTATCTCAGTAAAGCAAAGAACGAGTTGGGTGCCGGGGGCAGACTTAGACGCCGAAATGACGAGAGTGGATAATCTCCCACTTTGAGCCTGCAAACAGGCCAAAAACGGGAGATTATCCACTCTCATTCTGCGGGCACTCATTTAAGTCTGTCCCCAATGAGTGCCCGGCAGCGTCGGCGGAGCTATAGGTCGCTACCCGTACCTAGCAGCTTGCGCATGACTTGCTCGGGGTTGACTGAGCCGTCGCGCGGGGCCAGGGCGGTGATCTTCTTCTGCATCTTATACTCGTGCAGCTCGTCCTCGAGCTGGCGCACGCGAGCGCGGAGCTTCTCGTTCTCGCGCTCGCGCTCCTCGGAACGCTCCTTCATATCGAGGATGCGCACCACGCCGGCAAGGTTGATGCCCTCGTCGGTCAGTTGGTTGATGAGTTCCAGACGCTCGATATCGGCACGCGAATACAGGCGCGTGTTACCGCCCGAGCGCTGAGGATTCACCAGGCCCTTGGACTCGTAGACGCGCAGAGTCTGCGGGTGCATGCCGGTCAGCTCGGCCGCCACGCTGATCATGTACAGCGGTTTGTTCCTATTGTCCTCGGCCATGCTACCTGACCCCTTTCCGTCTCGTTATCGTCCATCATAAGCCCGCGGGCGTGGGCGTGCGCCGCGACCGCCCTAGTACGTCGCCTTGTAACGATTGACCTTCTCGCGATAGTCGCGCGTGTCGGCCTCGCGCAGCTTGGTCATGGCATCGCGCTCATCGTCGGACAGGTTCGTGGGAACCTGCACCTTGATCTCGACGAGCAGCGCGCCCGTGCGGCCACGGTGCTTAACATCGGGCGCGCCCATCTCCTTAAAGCGGAACTTCTTGCCCGTCTGGGTACCCGCGGGCACTTTCAAACGGACCGTCGCACCGCCGGGCGTGGGCACGTCCACCGTGCAGCCGAGCGCCGCCTCGTAGACCGAGACCGGTACCTCCATGGTCACGTCGGCGCCTTTGCGCCTAAACAGCGGATGCTCCTCCACATGCGTGGTCACGACCAGGTCGCCGCGCTCGCCGCCGGCAACGCCATACTCGCCGCGACGTTTGTAACGCAGCTTGCCGCCGTCGACCGCGCCTGCAGGCACCGAGACCGTAATGGTCTGCTGCTCGCCTGTCGAGGGAATGCGGTAGGTGACCTTGTGCGTCACACCGCGAAACGCGTCCTCGGCCGTCACATCGACGGTCAGCGACAGGTCGCCGCCCTTGCGAGCGCGCCCGCCGTAAAGCGGGAGGCCATAAGAGGATATATTACTGTGCCAGAGTGCTGGTCTTGTACTTTGCGCTCTTCTTCAGGAACAGCGCCAGGAAGCCGATCGCGGCGATAACACCGGCGACAACGGCGATGGGATAGTACACGCTCTCGGCAATTCCCACAGCCTTCCACAGCAGGCCGAGGCACTCGCCGGCCGCGAAGAAGTAGGTGATGGAAACGCCGGTCATGAAGGTGGCAGGAACCGCGCAGATCCAGTAGTTGCGCTTGTTCTGCGCCAGATACATGGCAGCCGCCCACAGAGCGATCATGGCCAGAGTCTGGTTGGACCAGGAGAAGTAACGCCATACCACAGAGTAGTCAATCTGGCAGATGATG